>DASRNM010000021.1:0-2222 GCA_035647435.1 Clostridia bacterium | reverse complement strand
TATTATCACGTCCGTTAGGTATATATATTATATTAGGTTATATTTTTTTAATGTTTTGCTCAAGATCTCTTTCTTTTCATCGCTCATAGGAGCAAGTGGCATGCGACATTCGCCCACATCCAAACCCATCATGTTAAGTGCCTCTTTGACGGGGATGGGGTTGACATCAATAAACAAATCATGGCAAAGCTGAAAATATTCAAGTTGAAGTTTTGTGCTCGCTGCAATATCGCCCTTGACGCCTTTAATAGCCATATCATGTGCAACTTTCGGAATTACATTTGAAATAACGGAAATTACACCCTTAGCACCAAGTGCTACAAACGCTGCTATTTGGTCATCGTTGCCCGAATAAACATCCAAATCGTCACCGCACAAGCTTATTGTGTGTGCAAGCGCCGCTATATCACCGTTCGCCTCTTTTGTCGCAACAATTCGCGGGTGCCTTGAAAGCTTATAATAGGTTTCAGGCAAAATGTTAAGGCCTGTACGGCTCGGCACATTGTAAACAATTATCGGCAATGATACTCGGTCAGCAATATAATGGAAATGTCTTACAAGCCCGTCTTGTGAAGTTTTATTGTAGTAAGGAGTAACCATTAACAGCGCATCGGCACCTGCAGCCTCTGCCTCTTTTGAAAGGTTTAATGCATATTCGGTGTCATTACTGCCTGAGCTTGCGACAACCGGGACTCTGCCTGCAACGCAATCAACAGCAAACTTAATTGTTTTTTCATGTTCTTCGTCGGAAAGAGTTGAATTCTCACCCGTTGTTGCGCAAATAACAATTGCATCTGTTTCGTTTTCAATTTGACGATTGATAAGCTTTTCGAGCACTTGATAGTTAACCTTACCGTCAGCTGTAAAAGGTGTAACAATCGCAACTCCTGCGCCTTCAAATATTACTTTCTTCATAACTAAATTACCTCCAAAAATGTGGTTGAAATCAAAATCAATCCATGTATCCTTTTGCACAAAGCTGTTCCGCCATAAGTACGGCACCGCCGGCAGCACCTCTCAAGGTGTTGTGCGAAAGGCATATAAATTTATAATCATACTGTGTATCTTCACGAAGACGCCCTATTGAGACAGCCATGCCGTTCTCCAAATTTCGGTGGAGATGTGTCTGCGGCATATCGTCCTGCTCAAAATAGTTCAGGAATTGTTTTGGAGCATTGGGAAGTTTGAACTCCTGCGGCGAACCTTTAAACTCTTTCCAGATTTTTAAAATTTCTTCTTTTGAAGGTTTCTTTTCAAATTTTACAAACACTGCTGCTAAATGACCATCTAAAACAGGTACACGTACACATTGTGATGTAAATCTCGGGCTATCAGCATTTTTGATAACACCGTCTTCAATTTTTCCCCAAATTTTCAACGGCTCTTTTTCTGACTTTTCTTCTTCACCGCCGATGTAGGGTATAACATTGTCAAGCATCTCTGGCCACGTTTCAAATGTTTTCCCTGCACCTGATATCGCCTGATATGTGCAAACCAAAACCTCTTTAACTCCAAACTCATTGAGCGGATAAAGTGCAGGCACATAGCTTTGAAGCGAGCAATTTGATTTAATAGCGATAAAACCCTTTTTAGTGCCTAAACGCTTGCGCTGTGCAGGGATAATTTCGGCGTGTTCATCGTTGAGCTCGGGTATAATCATTGGCACATCGGGTGTGAATCTGTTTGCGCTGTTGTTTGAAATCACAGGGCATTCAGCTTTTGCATATGCCTCCTCAAGTGCTTTTATTTCGTCCTTTTTCATGTCAACGGCACAAAAAACAAAATCAACACTTTTTGAAATCTTATCAATATCGCTTGTAGCGTCCATTACAATTAAATCTGCCATGTTTTCGGGCATGGGTGCATCCATGCACCAACGACTACCTACGGCCTGCCTGTATGTCTTGCCCGCCGAGCGTGGGCTCGCAGCAATAACGACAACATCAAACCATGGGTGTTTTTCGAGCAATGTTGCAAACCTCTGACCTACCATGCCTGTCGCACCTATAATTCCTACCTTATAATTTTTCATAAAATAACCTCGTTTCACTCTGTTTTAAAAAAATGTTGTAATATCCATGGTTTTGCAATATAATAATAGCTTGAAAGAGTGAACAGGGGCAATGTTTTGACTGTTCTCTTCTTTTTATTGGCTTAAATCATTAAGAATTGCATTTAGTAAATGCAATTAAAACATTATAAGTAAAAAAACGCTTTTGAAT
>DASRNM010000020.1:0-3939 GCA_035647435.1 Clostridia bacterium | reverse complement strand
CAAACTAAAGCAGAAAAAGCGGCAGGATTTCCCCCTGCCACTAATCATCTGTTTATGCAAAAATAATTTCCTTTTCCACAATCTCCCTCGCACAAGCCCTTATGTTATTGAGGCATCCTGTCCATTCTAAGGCGTTTTCTTCCTTTAGGCATTCCGTTATGCCCTGTGCTTGCTTCATGCCCTCTATGAGCCGTTCAAAGTGTTCCTGTGCCTGTCTGTCAATGTCGGCAAGGTAAGCATTGAGCCTGCCGCTTGTGAGAAGATTGGTGTATGTAACTTTGCAGTGATGCTTCAGATAATCCAAATGCCGCTGTCCCCAGATGCCTATCGGCTGTTCTTCTTCGGCGGGTACAGTTAAGCACGGTATTAAATAATCGCCTTGCCTTTCGTATTTGCCGCCCATTTCCTCAAAAATTGTCTTTGCCATTGTCTGTTACCTCCACATTCTTTTTTATTTTGAATGTCCGCAAAATCCGTCCTACATCTGCAGGTCGCCACGGCAAATCAAGGTGATGCAAGGCTATCAGCTTGTTTTGAATATTTACACCCAGACCGAGCTTGAATGTTGACCCTATAAGGATACGAACATCGCCGCTGCGCAGCTTTGAAAAGAGCTTTTCTCGTTTACTTTCGGTTCCTGCATCGTGTATAAAGGCGATTTCCACCGAGGGCACACCCATACCGATAAGAAGTCGTTTCACCTCGTCGTACACATTAAATCCGCTTTTCGGCGTGGAGCTGTCGCAGAAAATAAGCTGGGTACTATTGTCTGACTGAGTTTCGCAATAAATATCAAAGACATTTTCGGCACATCTTGCAACCTTTGACTGATATGTAAAACCTGAGCTTGGCTCCACAAGCCGCATATCCAAAGCAGCCTTTCTTCCGTCCGTTGTGATTTTCAGCATATTGTCATCACTTCTGCTCACAACTCCTCTGCGAACCAGCTCAGCACGAGCAGAAATATCATCAAGATAGGCTGCAAATCCGCTTGTCTTTGATATTAAGGCGTATTTGTATCCGTCAAAATCAGGAATACCGATGCTTGAATCTACCTGATGAAAATCGGCGATAGATGAAAGGAGAGCTGTAAGCTCGGGAAGATTGTGAAATTTGGCAAAACGTGTTGCTAAGCGGTAGCTGCTTGTATCGACATCAATCTCGAACTCGGTTACACGCTCGGCAAACATACCTATCCAGCTGTCAAAGCTCTGCAAATCAAGCATACCAAGCTCGCCGCTTTGCAGGTATTTTTGCATAACAAAAGCATCTGTAATCGAATTTGTAATAGGTGTACCTGTCGCCATAACCACACCGCCGCCGTTATTCTGTTTCTGCACAAGACGAACCTTGTCCATCATATCCTGACATTTTTTTGAACCCTTTGAACTGATACCGAGAACCTTGTCTACCTTTGTTTCAATAGGCACATTTTTATAGTTGTGTGCTTCATCAACAAATAACCGAGTTATGCCAAGCTCATCAAAATACACGGTATCATACATATTATCCATAGCAAGCTCAAGTGTGGATAACGCTTTGCGAACAGCTTCTTTTTTTCTTTCTAATTTAGAGGTTGCTTTATTGGTGTTTGAAGCAAGTGCCGAAATCTTATCCAGCGTTTCCTGCAACTGCTCCATATAGAAGTACTTTGACAAAGAAATTTGCTCAAAACAGCTGTACGCCATTATTATTCCGTCAAAGTCCTCATCCCTGATTTGCTCCAATACGGCTTCTCTCTTAGTCGGTATAAAAGTTTTCGGTTCAACACAGAGCAGCTTTGCGTCGGGATACATAACCGAAAAAAGCTTTTCCCATTGACCGACTATGTTATTAGGCACTACATAGAGGTTTTTTTGTGACAGTCCCATTCGTTTCAGCTCCATACTTGCAGCAATCATTATATATGTTTTGCCTGAACCAACATTGTGGGCGAGCAGAGTGTTCGGGGAGAAAAGAATTCTTGCAACGGCATTCTTCTGGTGAGGATAGAGATTTACAGACGGTGACATTGTGGGGAAATCCAGAAAAGAACCGTCAAAAATCCGTCTGCGGACACAGCTGAAATTGTTTTCAAAAATAATCTCAAGACGTTCCTTGCGTTTTTCATCCTTCCATACCCAGCGTTGAAATGCCTTAATCATTTTCTGCTGCTTTTCCAGAGCCAGCACGGTTTCTGATTTGTTGATGATTCTTTTTTTACCCGAAGCATTAGTATGGCAAATAATCTCATCTGTTACCGCTACCGTCTTCATATTCAGCGTTCTTTCGAGCATATACAACGCCGGCATACGTGAAGTGCCGTAAGTGTGAGTGGCAGCAATGCTGCAACGATAACGATAGTCGCTTTTATGGGGAATTTCCCATGTTCCGGTAAGCTCATCGTGCTTAGTCCCGATGTAGCTATAATTTTTCAAATTAAGTATGTGAGTAATAAAATCATCAATAATATCTATCGGTACCCAGGGAGATCCGAGTGTGATATAAATATCTTTGGTTGCAACGGTATCGGGAAGAATTTTTTTCAATGCTCTGATGTTGTCCTCAAAATATCCTTTATACTCCGCATTTGCCTTTTGAGCCGTATGCCACTTACGCATCAGGTTGCCGGATAAATATTCATCGGCCGTTTCCCAACCCTTGTAAAAGCACTCACCCCAGGTATCCGGATTCTGATATATTGAACCCTTGAGCGCACATATTACGGCTTTACAATCTTCACCTGTAACAGACGAGATATATTCAATGTCAACCCGACCTAAATTTGAAAGAGACATAATCAAGGCATCGGGGATGCTTTCTGTATGTACTCCCTGCGTACGGGAATCACCTGTAAATGCATTTTCCCAATCAAGAGGCAAATCCATACGGGTTACTTCCTTGATGTGTGCCTCTTTTTCTGCCTGCTCCTCTCTTTCTCTGCGCTTTTGTTTTTCTATTTTCAGAGCTTGCTCACGTTTTTTGGCTTTTTGTTTTGCTTTTTGCAGTTCAACGATTATCTTTGAAATATCCTCAGATGATACAGAGTCTGATAACAGATCTTTTTTTAAAATATCATCCAAAGTCAACTGTTCATAAATGTTTTCGGTATCCGACATAGAGGAAATGTTCCTTTCTGAAAAATAAACTCTTATCTGCTTTTCAAATACTATACTATTGTAATTTGATGTATGGTACAATTTTGGTTCATCCGCACGGTTATAATAAACATATAAGAATTTTATCTGCTATACAGGTGATGAGGTCACTGTGACGGGAAAGGTATGCCCGATTGCCATAAAAATGTGGGTGCTGAATATTCAAGTCATATCAGGGTTATTTTTTAACAAAGCTTTGTTGATGAAATTAAGGCAGATATTTATTTTACAAATAAGAATTATGAGGAGAAATCACTATGAGTGAATTATGATATTGTACAGATTTAGGAGAACCGCAATTTTGATACAAAGCGTATCTTAATTGCGGGTTGGTTTTTATGGGTTGCATGCCGTTATTGCTTTTTCACTTTTGCACACATCTGCAAATTTGCACTAGTAAACAATACATTAAACACATCCGGGTGACGGTGGCGTAAAAAGATTAAATTGTAGTGAATAGGATAGATAATTCTTTAATAAAAAACTTGACATTTTTTGTAAACAGGTTTATAATACTTAATAAATCGAACAAAAGTTCTATTTTATTCAAACATCTTTCCTCGCTTCCCCGTTGCGAGGTTAGAAATATATTAGCATTTATGGGAGTTGATTCAAAAAGTGTAGTTTTACTTTCAATTGAATATGTATCAAATTATGTGAATAATGAAGTTAGTTCGGAAGGAAGATGGAAGATGAAAAAACTAATTTGATAAAAACACCGAAAGAAAGAATTACGCTTGGTGAGTGCGTGAGAACGGAGACGGGAGAACCCGCACTCAAAGTAAAAAAGAGCAATAAAGAT
>DASRNM010000019.1:0-10148 GCA_035647435.1 Clostridia bacterium | reverse complement strand
AAATAATATATATAATGGTATTGTGGTAAAAACCCATCTGTAATAATAGGGAGACGATACGAATGAAAGGCAAGTATGATGTAATTATTGCCGGCTGCGGCGTTGCTGGCCTTTATGCTGCATTGCAGTTTGATAACAATACCAACATTCTATTGCTCTCAAAGCAGGAGAAAACCGTTTCAGGCAGCTCCCTTGCTCAAGGCGGTGTTGCCGCTGTTCTCGACCACGAAGACGACAGCTTCGATTTGCACATTGAGGACACTCTTATTGCAGGCAGATATAAAAACGAATATTCCGCAGTTGAAGTTCTCATAAGCGAAGGCCCACAGGATATCAAAAGAATTCTTGACATGGGTGTTGATTTTGATAGAGACAAAAATGGCAAGCTTTTAAAAACCCTTGAAGGCGGTCACTGTAGAAGAAGGATTGTTCACCACAAAGACCAAACAGGCAAAGAAATGGTTGACAAACTCCTTGCCGCTGTTAAACAACGACCTAATATTGATTTGCAAGAAAACGCAATGATTTGCAGCACCGCA
Source organism: Clostridia bacterium (assembly GCA_035647435.1). Taxonomy (GTDB): domain Bacteria; phylum Bacillota; class Clostridia; order Oscillospirales; family Acutalibacteraceae; genus JAAZFZ01. The sequence continues at coordinate 9,609 of DASRNM010000019.1, read as the reverse complement.
AAACTATATAACGGGTTTAGACTGATAATTTTACAAAATAATGAATATTTAAACGTGTGCTCAAGCTACATGATAATCGCAACAGGTGGTATCGGCAGGGTTTATCAATTCACCACAAACCCCTCAATCGCTACGGGGGATGGGATAAGATTCGCCTATGAAATGGGCGCAAAAATAAAGAACCTAAGCTTTGTTCAGTTCCACCCGACTGCATTTAATTCACCAAACAGCAGAGAGCAGTTTTTAATCAGCGAGGCGGTGCGAGGCGAAGGGGCATATCTTCTCAATAACGACCTTGAACGCTTTATGCATAAATATGACGAAAGACTTGAGCTTGCCCCCCGTGATGTTGTCTCACGCTCCATAATTCTTGAATCACGCAGAACGGGCAGCAACAATTTTTATCTTGATATTCGCCATAGGGGCAAGGAGTTTGTTAATAAGCGTTTCCCGGCAATCAGTGACGCCTGCCGTCAAAGGGGCGTTAATATGGCCGAGGATTTAATCCCTGTATTCCCGTGCCAACATTACCTAATGGGCGGAATAGATGTGGATTTAAACAGCAGAACCACCGTGCCGCGACTGTATGCGGCAGGGGAATGTGCTCACACAGGCGTCCACGGTGGCAACCGGCTTGCAAGTAATTCACTGCTTGAAGCACTTGTTTTTGGCAGGCGGGCCGCACATGATATTATGCGTTCTCTCTGCTCAGGTTATCCTCCCGTGGAGGTTGCAGATTACGGAATTAACCCTAAAGGCGCACCTTTGCCAAAGGGTTTTCGCACACAGATAAGAGAAATTATGCAGCGTGCCTACTTTGTAATGCCCGACGAAAAGGCAATTCATGAAGGGCACCGTAGGCTTGAAGAAATACTTACAAGGCTTAAAAGCGGTCGTTTTGCACTGACTACCAACTTTTGCGAAGCATTAAGCCTTGCAACAGTTGCAACAATAATTCTTAGAGAGGTTGACGAATAATGCTAAACAATTTTTATATTGATGATTTGATAAAAATCGCAATCAAAGAGGATATAAACTATATAGATGTAGCTACTGATTATGTTTTTGATGAAAATGAGATAGGACAAGCTGTTTTGCTTGCAAAAGATAACGGTGTACTATGCGGGTTGAATGTTTCCTTGCGTGTTTTTGAGCTTTTAGATGAAAGTTTTACTGCTAAAAGATATAAAAATGACGGTGATATAATCAAAAAAGGTGATGTTATCGCTACACTCAACGGCAAAACGGCAATGCTTTTAAAGGGCGAAAGAACAGCTCTCAATCTCATTCAGCACATGTCAGGCATTGCAACAGCAACAGCACTTGCAGTTGAAGCTGTCAAAGGCACAAACGCTAAAATAGCCGACACGAGAAAAACTTTACCGGGGCTTCGTGCTCTGCAAAAATATGCTATAAGCTGTGCGGGTGGCAGCAACCATCGTTTCAATCTTTCAGATGGTGCAATGCTAAAAGATAATCACATAGACGCCGCCGGCGGAATTGAGAAAGCCGTTAAAAAAGTTCAGGAAAGATTAGGGCATATGGTTAAAATAGAGGTTGAGACAAGAAACCTTGATGAAGTTAAGCAGGCTGTTGATGCTGGCGTTGATTTGATTATGCTTGACAACATGACGAACGATGAAATGAAAATGGCCGTCGAGCTTGTTTCTGGCAGAGTAAAGCTTGAAGCCTCGGGTGGAATAACAATTAGTAATCTCCGCAGCGTTGCCCAGACAGGTGTGGATATAATCTCACTCGGTTCTCTAACGCATTCAGTCAAGGCGTTTGATATTTCAATGAAAATTAATAAATGAATTCGTTTTGCGCACACTATGTGTGAGGTGATTTTATGGCAAGATTTTTCATCCAAAACCACGATATCCGAAAGGAATTTGACAAGTTGCCATCAGAGGTTAAAACGCGAATAATCGAAACGAATATTCAAGTAAACTCTGTTGCAGAGCTGGATAAACTGGCCGACAGCATTAAAAAATCTTTTGAATAATGTCAAAAGCGTCAGTCAACCGACTGTCGCTTTTTTCTACTTAATGAACATTGCATCTTTTTAGATAAGTGTTAAAATGATTTTTTATAAAACTGTATTATTTAGATTATGAAATTTATTGTATTTATAACCAAATTTGTGTATAATTTATATATTGTAAATTTATAATGTCCACTGAATGTTCTTGTTGTTTCTGCAAAAAATAGCAGTAGGCAAAATTTTAGGTGGATATGATACAGATTTTATATATGGGAGGTAAAAATGAATTATCCTGAAATTGTAAAAATCGCAGACGGAGTTCGGATTTGCGCCGTTAAAACTAATCAGTTCAAAACAAGTAAAGTTCTTCTCACAATGGCGTTGCCGCTCGATGAAAATGCTAGCGCAAACGCTGTTTTGCCTTTTATTCTGCACCGTTCATGCAAGGATTTCCCTGATTTCTCGTCATTAAACGGTAAGCTTGCCGAGCTTTACGGTGCGGTTATTTCCGCAAACGTTGCCAAGCACGGCGAGGCTCAGCTCCTTTCAATAAGCATTACCTCTATTGATGACAGGTTTTCATTGACAGACGAAAGCATAGCGAGTAGCTGTGCTGAACTTTTATTAAAGCTCATTTTTGAGCCAAAGCTTGAAAATGGTCGTTTCATTTTGGGCGACGTTGAGCGTGAAAAACGCCTTTTGCTCGAAAAAGTAGCAAGTGAGCAGGATAACAAAAACGCCTATGCTTTGCACAAGTGTGAAGAAATAATGTGCAAAAATGAAGCCTTTGGTATTCCGAAATACGGCAGGGAAGAGTCCATAAAAGACATAACTCCCGACGATGTGTATAACGCATGGCAAAGAGCTTTAAAAACCTCGATTATGCAGATTACAATTGTTTCAAGCGGTAATACCACCAAAATTGCAAAATCCTTCTCCGAAAGGTTTTCAGCAATCGAACGCAACCCAAATAATCCAGAAACTCAATTCATTAAAATCGCAAATGCTCCCCAAAGAGTCAACGAGGAGCAAAGTGTTAAACAAGGCAAGCTTGTTATGGGGTTCAGAACAGGCATGGAAAACGCGCAAGATAAGCGCTTTGATGTTTTCATTGCAGTCGACCTTTTCGGCGGCGGCACCTATTCAAAGCTTTTCACTAATGTTAGGGAAAAGATGAGCCTTTGTTATTATTGCAATGCGGCATTGCAAAGGCAAAAGGGTGTGTTTTTTGTCAGAAGTGGCATTGAAACCCAAAGCGAGAAAAAGGCAAGTGATGAAATTCTTCGACAACTCGAGTTGTTGCAAAAAGGTGAGGTTGATGATAATGAATTCAATTCCTCAATTCTATCCGTTTGTGATAGAATCAAGGCATACAATGACTCGCCCGAAACACTCGTTGCATGGTATTTCAGTCAAATTCTTGACAACGAGATCTTAACTCCCAAACAATGCAGTGAAAAATATCAATCCGTTTCGCTTGACGATGTAGTGAGCGTTGCAAAAGGCTTCACTCTTGACACGGTGTTTATGCTCTCAGGCAAATCAGAAACAGAGTGCAAGGAGGGAAATGAATGATTATCAAGGACATTTCAAACGAAAAACTCGGTGAAAAATATTTTAAAATCAAACACCCGTCGGGGCTTACGATTTTTATAATGCCAAAGGAAGATTATTCTTCAACCTATGCAGTTTTTGCTACAAAATACGGCTCAATTGATAATATAATCAAAAGAAAAGACGGCAGTTTTGTTGACATCCCAGCGGGTACCGCCCATTTCCTTGAGCATAAGCTTTTTGAAAGTGAAGACCTTGACGCTTTTGCGAGGTTTGCTCAAACGGGTGCAAACGCAAACGCATACACAGGCTTTGACAGAACGGCATATCTTTTTTCGTGCTCCTCAAACTTTAAAGAAAATTTGGAAATTTTGCTCGACTTTGTACAATCCCCCTACTTCACACAAGAAACGGTTGAAAAAGAGCAGGGAATTATCGGGCAGGAGATCAGAATGTATAAGGACAGCGCTATGTGGGAGGTTATGTTCAACCTTTTAATGGCGCTTTATCGTGTTCATCCGGTCAGAATTGACATTGCAGGCACTGAGGAATCAATTGCTCAAATCACTGCGGACACTCTCTATGACTGTTATAAGAGCTTTTACAACCTTAAAAACATGGCACTTGCCGTTGTCGGAAACGTTACTGTTGAAGATGTTTTAGAAACGGCGGACAAGCTTTTGAAATCGGGCAACGGTGAAAAAGCTCAAAGAAAGTTCACGCTCGAATCCCCCGAACCTGTGAAAACCTATACGGAAGAAAAGCTGGCTGTTAACACTGAGCAATTTTTGCTCGGTTTTAAAGAGAATATAACCACACCCGAGCTAACTTTGAAGGAAAAAATCGGCTCCCAAATCGCGCTTGAAGCTACCAGCGGCAAAGCCTCACACCTTTACAAAAAGCTTTTTGACAGTGAGCTTATAAACACATCTTTTTCGCACGAGCACTTTAACGGCTTCGGTTATTCCGCAGCACTTTTCGGTGGCGAAACGAAAGACCCGCAAAAAGCTACACAAGTTATCAAGGCCGAAATAAAAAACATTCTTACAAAAGGCATACCCGAAATTGATTTTAAAAGAGCGAAAAGAAAGCTTTACGGCAGAATGATAATGCAGTATAACGACATTGATGACCTTGCGAACAATTTGATTGAAACTCATTTTAATAATAATGGTCTTTTTGATGAAATTGAAATTTGCAAATCAGTAACATTAGATTATGCTAACCAAAGACTCAACGAACTATTGAATGAACAATATTCTGCTTTGTCAGTTATTAAACCGTTGAGTTGTGAAAAGGAGGCGTAATTTTGGATAAAACAGTTGTGTTTTTTAAAGCCTTTGAAGACGGTATAACCGTCAATTCAACCCTTGCCGAGTTCAGCTTGTTTGGGATTGATTTTTCAATCAAATGGTACGGTATGATAATCGCCTTAGGTTTCACACTTGCGGTTCTTTTCGGTGGCAGAATGGCTCACAAATGGAAAATGGATTTAGACAAAATGATTGATGTCCTTATTTTTGGAACAGTTTTTGGGATTATCGGTGCACGGCTTTATTACTGTATTTTTGAATGGAGTTATTACAGCAACAACCTAACTGATATTTTTAAAATTTGGGAGGGTGGCCTTGCAATTTATGGCGGTCTTATCGGCGGTCTTATTGCAGCCTATGTTACCTGCCGTGTTAGAAAACTGAATTTTCTTAACCTTCTTGATCTTGGAGCAATGAGTTTTCTCATTGGTCAAGGCATAGGCAGATGGGGCAACTTCACGAATCAAGAGGCTTTCGGCACAAACACCGAATTGCCATGGGGAATGTGGAGTCCGAAAACCGCTCAATATATTACACAACACCAATCGATTTTTGCTGCAAAGGGTTTAAGCGTTGAAGCAGGCACTTATGCAGAAAAAGCATATGTCCACCCGACTTTTTTGTATGAATCGCTCTGGTGCTTGCTGGGCTTTCTTGTCATATATTTGATATGCAAGAAGTTCCGCAAGTTCAGCGGTCAACTTTTTCTCTGCTACGGCATTTGGTACGGCATGGGTAGAATGGTTATTGAAGGTTTCAGAACAGATAGCCTTTATGTTGGCAATAGCATAATCAGAGTGTCGCAGCTCTTATCGGCTGTGATTGTCGTCATCAGCCTTGTTGCATTAATTGTTTTATTAAATAAATATAAAAAGAACCCAAAACCAATTGAGGGCATTGATTATTTCCCCGACGAAAACGATGCTGACAAAACATCTGTCGAGGTCGATGTTGCTTTGGGCAACGAAGAAAACGAAGCAATGGAAACGGTGCAGATCATAAATGGGCAGATTAACGGCGAAAATGATGACGCGGAGGTTTCAGAAAATGGAAAAGATAATTGACGGTAGAAAAATATCTGCTCAACTTCTTGATGAAGTAAAATCAGACGTTGAAAAACTGAAACAAAAAGATATATCGGTGTCACTAGCCGTCATAATTGTCGGCAATGACCCTGCCTCAAAAACATACGTTAACAACAAAAAAAAGGCTTGCGAAAAGGTCGGCATTGTTTCGCATGAATTCGCATTGCCCGAAAGCACAAGTCAGGCAGAGCTTATGGAGCTCATTGACGAGCTTAACAACAGAGCAGATATCAACGGTATACTCTGCCAACTTCCTCTCCCGGCTCACCTTGACGAAAAACCTGTTATAGAGGCAATTCTTCCACAAAAGGATGTTGATGCATTTCACCCCGAAAATGTCGGGCATATTATGATTGGTGACTATAAGTTCTTGCCCTGCACACCTGCAGGAGTTATGGAAATGCTTCATCGGCATGGTGTCGAGATTAGCTCCAAAAACTGTGTGGTCTTGGGCAGAAGTAATATTGTAGGCAAGCCCATGGCAATGCTACTACTTAAAGAAAACGCAACCGTAACAATCTGCCACTCAAAAACGAAAAACCTTAAAGAGATTGCAAGGTCCGCTGACATTTTAGTTTCAGCCGTCGGCAAGGCTAAAATGGTCACAGCAGATATGGTTAAAAAGGGAGCAGTTGTTATTGATGTCGGCATGAACCGTGACGAAAACAACAAGCTTTGCGGTGATGTTGATTTTGAAGCTGTTAAGCCCATCGCCCAAAGCATTACGCCCGTGCCTGGTGGAGTTGGCCCTATGACAATTGCTACTTTACTCAAAAATGCAGTAACCGCCGCACGAATACAAAACAATTTATAGTATTATTAACATCCTGTCCATAAATTTGTATTATAATGAAATCAATATTCTTTTGAAATGAGGGGTTTGTAATGACAAAAAAACTATATAAAAGCACTACCGATAAAAAAATCTGCGGTGTTTTAGGTGGGTGCGCAAAATATTTAAACATTGACTCTACTGTTTTAAGAGCACTTTTTGCAATTTTTTCTGTTTTTTCTGCTGGTTTTCCTGGAATTCTTATCTATATTGTTTTAGCATTTGTATTGCCCGAGGAGCCCTACGAACCGCAAAACGGATTCAACAACGGAACTAACAACGAGCCCAGCAACGGCCCCAATGACGGATTTGGTCAATAAACCGTTTGACAACCTGTTGGTGCTATGATATAATCCCCTATGCCGCTTATTATGGGCGGTGCTTTGTGCACCGAAAGTCGAGAAGTCGCGCCTTCTAATAGCGAGTCTTAAAAAAGGCAGGTTTTTGTTAATGTACGCAATTATTGAAACTGGCGGAAAGCAGTACAAAGTCGAAGCTGGCAGTACTGTTTTCGTCGAAAAGCTTAACGTCGAAGACGGCAGCGAAATAACCTTTGACAAGGTTGTCGCAGTTGGCAAAGATGACGGTATCTCCGTTGGAGCGCCATATGTTGATGGCGCAAGCGTTGCAGCTAAGGTGTTGAAAAACGGTAAATCAAAAAAGATTGTTGTTTTTACCTATAAAGCTAAAAAGAACAAAAAACGTAAGTTAGGGCACAGACAGCCTTATACAAAAGTTGAAATTACCGATATAAAAGCTTAGACATGATAAATGTCACGTTTTTTGTCAAGGATGGGCTCATTTACGGTTTTGAATTAAAAGGTCATTCGGGTTATGCCCCATTAGGCCGAGACATTGTATGCGCTGCGGTATCTTCTGCGGCAGAAATGACTTCAAACACCATAACGCAAATTCTCGGCATAAAAGCCGATGTTACTGAGAGTGATAACGGGTATTTAAAGCTCACTGTTCCAAAAGAATTTGTTAAATCTGTTGAGTCCTTACTTAAGGGTTTTAGGCTGCACATCAAGTGCATATCACAAGAATACCCATCAAATGTTAAATTAAGATATGGAGGTACTGAAAATGCTTAGAATTAATATACAACGCTTTGCTCAAAAAAAAGGAGTGGGTTCTACCCGTAACGGCCGTGATTCAGAGTCAAAAAGACTCGGTGTCAAAAGAGGCGACGGTCAGTTTGTTCTTGCAGGCAACGTCCTTGTAAGACAGCGTGGAACACGTCTGCACCCCGGCAACAATGTTGGTAGAGGTTCGGATGACACCCTTTTTGCACTTGTCGATGGCAGAGTTAAATTTGAGCGTTTAGATAAAAAACGCAAAAAAGTCAGCGTTTATGCTGTTGAGCAATAATCATTGATTAATCTAAGCGTATCTCAAACATTTGAGATACGCTTTTTTATTCCTAACTCGCTATTTATAATATTAAAAATTGACTTTGATTGAAATTGTGTTATTATTTCTTTTGATGAACTAATAATAAAGGAGTTATAAATGAAAATAACAGTTATCGGTTGCGGTCGTTGGGGTTCTTTAATAGCCTGGTATCTTGACAAAACAGGGCATAGTGTCTCTCTTTACGGCAGGCCGACCTCCTCAAATATGCGTATGTTCATGCAAAACCGCTCAAATAACCTTTTAACTTTGTCCAAATCCATTAAGCTTACAACAAATTTAGATTGTATAGCTGATGCCCAAGTCATAATTGTTTCGATAAACTCCCAAGGCCTGCAATCTTTAATGGATAACATTAAAGCGTATGCACCAAAAAACAAAACCTTTGTGCTATGCATGAAAGGGATTGAGATTTCAACGGGGCGCAGACTTTCTCAAGTTGCCGAAGGGAGTCTTGACGATTCAAATTCTATCGCTGTTTGGCTCGGGCCGGGGCATGTTCAGGAGTTTTATAGAGGCATTCCAAACTGCATGGTTATCGACAGTAAAAACGAGAACACAAAGAAGCTCCTTGTCAAAGAATTTTCAAGTGAGCTTATAAGATTTTATTATGGGCAAGACCTCATTGGCAACGAAATAGGGGCCGCCGCAAAAAATGTTGTTGGAATTGCTGCAGGAATGCTTGACGGGCTTTGTCTATCAACTCTTAAAGGTGCACTCATGTCCAGAGGCACGCGCGAAATATCAAGGCTTATTAAAGCAATGGGCGGCAACGAGCTTTCGGCATACGGTCTTTGTCATTTGGGTGACTATGAAGCAACGGTTTTTTCACAATTCAGCAACAACAGAAGTTTTGGGGAATTGTTTGTTAAGGGTGAGCCTTACAACAAGCTCGCCGAAGGCTATTATACGTCAAAGGCAATAATAAAGCTTGCCGATGATCACAATGTCGATTTGCCCATTTGCCGGTGCGTATATAATATTCTTTACAAAAATGCCGATGCAAAGGAGTCCTTAAACAAGCTTTTTGATCGGAGCCTTAAAAACGAGTTTTAATAATCACACTTTTGAATTCGTCCGCTTTGAACAACTCGCTGTGCTTCATTTCACCATCACGCACAACTAAACATTACACAACGTAAAAGCACTTTTGTCAATAAAGACAAAAGTGCTTTGTTGCGTGGCGCGCTGCAAGGGATTCGAACCCCTGGCCTTTTGGTTCGTAGCCAAACACTCTATCCAGCTGAGCTAGCAGCGCAAAATTAAGTTTTACTTTGCGGCATTATCTCGCAATTGTCACAATTTCAACCGCCAAAACATATTAACACAATCCCTTGAAAAAATCAACTGCAATTTAAATTTTATTCTTTGATCTTTTTGATTTTTATTTGTCTCAACACGATATTTTGTGTTATAATAGATTAATTA
>DASRNM010000018.1:0-16362 GCA_035647435.1 Clostridia bacterium | reverse complement strand
TTACCCATTATTCCCTATCCTAATCATGTTGAATTTCTCGGGGGTGAAGTTGCAATCACCCCCGAGTTTCCCATAATTAGCAAAAATAATGATACCATTGGGTCAAAAGAGGGCTATGAGCTTAAAATAACGCAAAGCGGCATTGAAATCACTGCCAAAAGTCAAGCAGGTCACTTCTATGCCGAGCAAACATTAAAACAACTCAAACGCATGAATAAAACTCCTTGTGTGGTTATTAAGGACGAGCCTGCCTATGAATACAGGGGTTTTATGCTTGACAGTGTGCGACACATGACGGCTTTTGATGAAGTCAAAAAGCTTATTGATGCAATGGCGCTTTTTAAACTCAATGTTTTTCATTGGCATTTGACCGATGACCAAGGTTGGCGAATTGAAACGGACAAATGGCAAAACCTCACAAAAATAGGTTCAATACGCTCCGCTTCTCAGTTCGGTGATATAAACGATATGACTGAGCACGGCGGTTACTATACAAAAAATCAGCTTCGAGAAATTGTGGAATACTGCGCACAAAGACACATAACCGTTGTGCCCGAATTTGATCTCCCTGGCCATACACGCTCTGTTCTCGCTTCATATCCCGAGCTTTCTTGCACGGGCGAAAAGCTTAACGTTCCGACTAGGCAAGGAATTTATAAAGACGTTCTCTGTTTAGGCAACGAAAAAACATTTGAACTTGTTTTTGATGTGCTTGATGGGATTATTGAAATTTTCCCATCAAAGATTGTACATATCGGCGGTGACGAGGTTCCGAAATCTCGTTGGAGTAAATGCCCAAAATGTCAAAGCAAAATGAAACAGCTCGGGCTCAAAAATGAGGAGGAGCTGCAAGGTTGGTTTGTGCAAAAAGTTATTGATTTTTTGAGTCTAAGAGGTGCAAGCGCAATTTTATGGAACGAAAGTCTGAACAGCGGCAAAATAAAAGACAAACCCATTGCCCAAAATTGGATGGATAAAAAAGGCGTCTGTGTTGAGTATGCAAACAACGGTGGCAAACTGATTATTTCTGATTTTTATCATTACTACCTTGATTATCCCTACGCAATGACTCCGCTTAAAAAGACATTCAACTACAATCCTCTAATCAAAGGGTTAACCAACGAGGGGAAGAAAAACATTCTCGGTGTTGAAGCACCTATTTGGACAGAGCACGTTAGAGATTTTGAAAAGATGGGTTTTATGTGTTACCCAAGAGCTGCAGCGGTTGCTCAAACAGGTTGGACCAACCCTGAATCAAAAGACCTGAATACCTTCTATGAAAGTTTTGACAGCATAACTCCCCTGCTCAATGAAATAGGCATTACTCCCGCCCCTAAAAAGGAATGGGACCCACATATATTTAAAAGAATCATAGGCACCGCAAAGTTCTTCAAAGGCTTTGTTGATTTTGGATCTATTTTAAATGCAATTAGAAACGATAAATAATTATTCCCCCGGAGGGTTTTATGATATTTATACGACTCGAACAACTCGGCTCAGGCATAACGGCAATTGTTTCAGACAAACATTCTTTTGGAACAGATGCATTGCTTTTGGCATATTTCGCTACTCCAAAACCTGCTGAAAAGGTTTGCGATTTGGGCACGGGTTGCGGAATAATCCCCCTGCTTTGGTGCAGGGACAAGCGTCAAAAAAACATCACCGCTATCGACATTCAACCCGACGCGTGTGAGCAGGTCCAAAAAGCTATTGAGCTAAATTCAATTGAAAATACGCTTGAGGTTATAAATGCAGATTTGCGCGAGCTCAAGGGCGTTGTTCCGTTTGGCGTTTTCGATACAGTAACAATGAATCCACCCTATAAGGCAGCAAATGCAGGCAAGAAAAGTGCCGATAATTCGGCATTAATAGCACGGCACGAGGTTATGTGTAACCTTGATGATATATTGCTAAGTGCAAAAAAATTATTGAAATTTTCTGGCAGGTTCTGTCTTTGCCATCGCCCTGAAAGACTCGGTGATATTTTTTGTCTAATGCGTAAACATTCAATCGAACCGAAAAGGCTAAGGCTCGTTTGCCGCTATGAGGGTGTTGCGCCTTGGCTTGTTCTCGTTGAGGGGCGAAAAGGCGGAAAGCCTGGTCTAAAAATCGAACCCTCCTTTATAATAATGCAAGGTGAAGATTATTCGGAAGAAATGAAAAAAGTGTACGGAGAATATCTTGATTCTACCGAACAAAACAAGTAAGGTGTTTATAAATGAGTAAACTAATGGTTGTCGGCACCCCTATTGGCAACCTTCAAGACTTTTCGCCCCGAGGTATTGCAGCGCTTGAAAGCTGTGATTTTATTGCCGCAGAGGATACAAGGGTATCTTTAAAAATCCTCAACCGCTTTTCAATAAAAAAGCCTATGATAAGCTACTATGAGCATAACCGTCATGAACGGGGTGAGCAAATTGTCGCACGAATTCTCGGCGGTGAAACCTGCGCTTTGGTAACCGATGCAGGTATGCCCGCAATTTCGGACCCAGGTGAAGATTTAGTTAAGCTTTGCCACTCACATGGGATAAAGGTTGAGGCTGTACCCGGCCCCTGCGCCTTTGCAACAGCACTTGCGGTTTCAGGTATGCCGTCGGGGAGATTTACATTTGAGGGCTTTTTGAGTGTCAACAAATCAGGCAGAAAAGAGCACATTAATTCATTGATTAATGAACAGCGTACGATGATTTTTTATGAGGCGCCTCATAAACTACTTTCAACGCTTAAAGACCTTTCGGACGCATTTGGCGACAGAGAGATTGCCATTGTAAGAGAACTGACCAAAATCCACGAACAAGTTGTTTGCACTACCCTTTGCAAAGCTGTAGAAAAGTATTCAAATGAGACCATAAAAGGTGAAATTGTTCTTATAATAAGGGGTTGCGAAAAGCCCGAGCCTATTAAATATTCAATCGAACAAGCCGTCAAGCTTGCAAGAGAAAATGTAAATACGGGAATGTCCGCAAGTGAAGCGTCAAAAACAGCGGCCAAAATTAGCGGCTGCAAAAAAGGCGATATCTATAAACTGCTGACGGAGTGATTAAATGTTTTTTATTGAATACTGGTACTTTACCTTGGCACTTATAGCGACAATTATTTTGACACTTTTTGTAATGAGCAAGGCTGGCAAGGCCATCAGGCTCAACAACATTGAAAAGGAAAAACTGATTGCAATGCTCGAGCATGAAAAAGAGCTGCGTGAAGCTTTTAAAACCCTTGATTCAAAGACCTTTTCAATCACGGACAACGAACGTCTTGTTGAGGGTGTTGCTATGAACATTCACATGAGTATTGAAAAGGTTGCGGATATTGACAACGCTTTTTCTTCCCTCCCAAAGCCAAAAAGATATGTCTATGCGCTTGAAACGCTTCTTTCCGAGTGTGAAGAAAACCCACTGCAATTCTTTTTTGATAAGTTTGTCAATCCCCTAACTCCAAACGCTCTTGAGGGCGCAAAGGAGATAATCGGCGGAGAATTTGCAAAACTTGTTGAGAATGACTATCGGGCATTTGACAGTGAAAATGACGAGATTTCACTGATAAAGTCTGAGATTGAAAAAAATGACGAGAAGTTTTCATCACTTCTGAAGAATGATAAGGACAAAATATATAAACTTATTTCAACTTACATAATCGAAAACCAAAACGATTTTGTTTGATATAATTATTCATAATTGTTAGGAGGACGCACAATGAATGTAAAAGGCTTTGTTCATAAGTACGGTGATAATATTGACACGGATGTAATAATCCCTGCACGCTACCTTAACACCTCTGACCACAGCGAGCTTGCGAAGCACTGCATGGAGGATATTGATAAGAGTTTTGTTTCAAAGGTCAATCCAGGCGATATAATTGTTGCCGGTGCAAATTTTGGTTGCGGTTCCTCAAGAGAACATGCTCCCATAGCAATCAAAGCCTCGAGAATTTCTATTGTTTTAGCTAAGAGTTTTGCAAGGATTTTTTATAGAAACTCGCTTAATATCGGCTTGCCTATTTTGGAATGCCCCGACACTGATAAAATTGACAATGGCGACGAACTTTCGATAAATTTCGACACAGGTGTTATAACAAACATTACAAAGGGCGAGGAATACCAATCACAAGCGTTTCCAGAATTTATTAAAAACATTATAGAAAAGGGTGGTCTACTCAACTCTATAAAGAATGAGCTTTAAACGACAAAAATCAAGCAATGTTTACATAAATGTAACATTCTGATAACATGGGATTAACCCATAACTCATTAAAATAGAATATACTCTAAATCAATTGGAAGGGGTGAATTGCATGTCCATGGGAAAAATTCTTGTTGTTGACGACGACACAAACATATGCGAATTACTAAGATTATACCTTGAAAAAGACGGCTATCATGTTTCAATTGCCAATAACGGTGGCACTGCGGTAGATATGTTCAGAAAAGATGAGCCAGATTTAATGCTTCTTGATATAATGCTCCCCGTACTTGACGGATGGCAGGTTTGCCGCGAGGTGCGAAAGTTTTCTGAAAAGCCTATCATCATGCTCACCGCAAAGGGCGAAACCTTTGATAAAATTCTCGGTCTTGAACTCGGCGCAGACGATTATGTAGTTAAGCCTTTTGACGCCAAAGAGGTTCTCGCAAGAATTAAAGCAGTGTTAAGAAGGGCATCTGCAAACTGTCAAGAAAACAATAGGAAAGTTGAACAGGTTGAATACGATGACCTTGTTATTAACCTCACAAACTATGAAATGAGGGTTAGGGGTGAACGCGTTGAAACACCGCCCAAGGAGCTTGAGTTAATCTATCACCTTGCAAGCAACCCCAACAGGGTTTTCACCCGTGACAAACTGCTTGATGAGGTTTGGGGTTTTGATTATTACGGGGATTCGAGAACAGTTGATGTTCATGTCAAGAGACTTCGTGAAAAACTTGAAGGTGTTTCAGACAAATGGTCGCTAAAAACCGTATGGAGTGTCGGCTACAAGTTTGAAACAAAGGATTGAGCCGCATGAAAAAGAAGATGCGCAACTCATTTATGTTCCGCCAGTATTTTACCGTTACATCTCTTATTATTTTGCTCAGCTTTTCAATTTTAGGCTCGGCACTTTTAGTTTTCGGCGTAAGATACTGGGTTGGGGACAAAGAAAGTTTAATGAGTGAAAATGTCAAGAGTGTTTCATCAACAACCTCCTATCTCGTTGAATCGAGTGGCACATTGATGGACAACTCTGACTCTGTGCGAATTATCTGCAACATGCTCTCAACCATATCACCCGCAATTGATGCCGATGTTTTTATTGCTAATATGGACGGTAATGTAATTTATTGTCAACACATTCTTAAACAGAATATGGTTGTTTTTACAGGCAAATGCCCTGTTCACAGCAGCTACCATATTCCTCAAGATGTTGTTGAAGAAACTGTTGAGAATGGTTATTATTCAAAGCTAACAAGGCTTGACGGGCTTTTTATGAATTATAATTTTGTTGTCGCTCAGCCCATTTATGCACACGGTGAGTCAATAGGTATAACTTTTGCTACTCAGCCTATTTTGTCAGGAATTAAGGGCTACCTAATAGCCATAATACAGATGTTCTTGCTCTCGTCACTGCTTGCCCTTTTAATTGCTCTCGCTTCAACATATTTTTTGACATACCGTCTCACAAATCCCTTAAGGGAAATGGCAACGGCAACAAAAAGATATGCTCAGGGTGATTTTAGCTACAGGGTTGATGTCTCAGGCAGGGGTGAATTAGCAGACCTTTCAAAAGCATTTAACTCTATGGCAAAGGAGCTTGCAACTCTTGAATCTACAAGGCGTAGTTTTGTTGCAAATGTTTCGCATGAGCTTAAAACACCTATGACAACTATCGGTGGGTTTATTGACGGAATACTTGACGGGACAATAGAAAACGACAGACACGAACATTACCTTGATGTTGTTTCAGATGAAGTCAAGCGTCTTTCACGCCTTGTTACAAGCATGCTAAATATGTCAAAAATCGAAGCTGGCGAGCTTTCCATTGAACCTACGCAGTTTAATATATCTGAAATGATTTTTAAAACAACCCTTGCCTTTGAACAAATAATCGAAAACAAAAGTATTGAAATCGCTGGTATGGATACCATTGAGAATATTGTTGTTCAGGCAGACGAAGATATGATAAATCAAGCTATTTACAACTTG
The DNA here is from genome assembly GCA_035647435.1 of Clostridia bacterium. Lineage (GTDB taxonomy): Bacteria > Bacillota > Clostridia > Oscillospirales > Acutalibacteraceae > JAAZFZ01. Next base: position 10,189 of record DASRNM010000018.1, on the reverse strand, counting down.
ATAGACAATGCTGTGAAATTCACTCCATTCGGGGGAAAGATAACATTCAATGGCACTGTTGAAAAAGACAATGCGATTATAAGCATCAAAAACACGGGATTAGGTATTCCCTCAGATGAAATTGACAGAGTTTTTGACAGGTTCTACAAGGTTGACAAATCAAGGAGCTATGATGTTAAAGGCTCAGGCTTGGGGTTGTACCTCGTAAAAACGCTTATAGAAATGCACGGTGGTCAAATCACTGTTTTGAGCACTGAAAATGAGTTTACGGAGTTTATTTTCAGACTGCCGTTGATGTAATAGCAGTTTCTTAATCTAACGTTCTTTTGTTTTTTTACTTTTTGTCTATACTTTCTTAACAAAAAATGATTAAAATATTAGCATACAAACAATATGGAGGTATGAATATGAGCGACTTTGATAATGACAACAGATATGGCTTTGATTCTGATGAAAATAAAGGTGAGCAAAAACCGACTGAAAACACCGAAAGTAATCAAAGCGATTCTTTTGAGCCGTCTGAGCAAGCAAACGATACAGTTAACAATGACGAATACACTCAACAAAAAAACACAAATGATAGCGGCTCATATTCGCAAGGGCACTATGCAAACTCAAATTATCCTTATAATAACTATAATCAAAACCAATATCAGCAACCACCTTACGGCTACCCCCCAACCGGAAACCAAAGCTATAATAATTTTGATGACGACGGCGAACCCTCAAATAACAAAAAAGGTATGAAAATATTTTTTTCAGTCCTTATTGCTGTGTTTATTCTTGCAGGCATCGGGCTTGCATTGTCCTCGATTGTCGAGTCAAACAACCCCGCAACTGGCACAACTGTCGCAGGTGAGGTTGCCACGGGAGACAACACCAAACTCAATATCGGCAACACCCCAAATGATGACAATTCGGTTGCTGTTGTTGAAGGTGCACTCACACCTGTTGAAATAGCAGATAGTGTCAAGCCCTCTGTTGTGGGAATAATTGTGTACTCCAACACATCAGGGAATGTGGCAAGCGAGGGCTCGGGTATTATAATGTCCGAAGACAACAGCAGTGAATATACTTATATAATCACCTGTGCACATGTTATCAGCAGTGAAAATACTTCAATTTCAGTTCAGCTTGCAGACCAAACAACCTATGACGCTGAACTTGTCGGCTATGACAGCCGCACAGACGTTGGCGTTGTAAAAATTAAAGCCACAGGGCTTACCGCCGCTGTTTTTGGTGACTCCAATAAACTCAAAGTCGGGGAGCCCGTTTATGCAATAGGTAACCCAGGCGGCACCGCATTCTTCGGCTCTTTCACAGGTGGCATGGTTTCTGCTATTGACCGTTCTATAACAAGCACTTACACAATGGTTTGCATTCAGCATGATGCCGCAATAAACCCGGGCAATTCGGGTGGAGCCCTTGTGAATGCATACGGCCAAGTTATTGGTATTAATTCACTTAAAATAGCCGACAGCCAATATGAAGGCATGGGCTTTGCAATCCCTATTTTTGACGCAAAGTCAGTTGTTGACGACTTAATTGCTCACGGTTATGTTCCAAACAGGCCTAAGTTAGGCATATCCTACAGCCCTGCGAGCTCAAGCCAACAGTACAACATGATTGTTCAGATAAAGGATTTGCCCTCAAGTTCACTCATTATCATGGAAATTGACAGCGAAAGCGGGCTTGCCGGCACAGACGCTCGCAAATTTGATTTGATTATTGGCGTTGACGGCAAGGAAATGAATACCGCAGATGTCTTGTTAGATAAGATTGACAACAGCTCGGTGGGCGACACAATATCATTAACACTTTGCAGAATAAGCAACAATTATGAAATCACAACCTTTAATGTTAATGTTAAATTAGTTGAGGATAAAGGGAGCACTTCTTCGACACAATCAGAGGAAGGAACCACCCAAAGTTATAATGATTTCTTTTCAAATCCATTTGGGTTTTAATAATAACTTAATAATTAAATCGGCTACTCAATTTAAGAGTAGCCGATTCTTTTTTGTTCTATATAACAGAAACAGGTCATGCGTTTAAGCATAACCTGTTTGATATAGGGTTAGATTTTGTTTTATCTTTCTTCTCTAAAATAGTTTACTCCACAGCTTGCCGGTTGACCGCCGCCTTTTCTCTTTCTCATTGATGTTACAATCAAAACTACTGCCGTCAAAACAAATGGAAGCATGTTATAAAATGCAGCAGGGATACTTGTCAAAAACCCGAGTGGTCTAAACAGTGCTGCAAAGTCCGCCGCTCTGAACTGGAACACAGAAAATGCACCGAAAATCAATGACCCGATTATCGCTTTTGCAGGGCTCCAGCTAGCAAAAATAACAAGAGCAACCGCTATCCAACCTTGACCGTTCACAGCGCCGTTATTCCAAACTCCGCCACCATTTATGAGAGAAATATAAGCACCGCCCAAACCACATATTCCGCCACCGATTAAAATATTTATATATTTTATTCTGTTGACACTCAACCCCGAGGCATCTGCAGCGGCTGGGTTCTCGCCGACAAATCTCATATTAAGTCCAAATCTCGTGTATTTAATATATGCCCAACAGAGCAACGCAACAATTATTGAAAAATAAACAAGATAGTTGTGTGAAAATAAAAGCTTGCCTATATATGGGATATCACTGAGAACTGGTATTGCCTTTTCGCTCAGCTTTGCAGAAAACTCGCTTGAAAGCTTCGGCGTTCCAGACGGAGTGTTTTTGATAAGCATTTCGCCAAAAAAGTTTGCAAACCCTGTGCCGAAAATCGTGAGTGTAAGGCCTGTTACATTTTGGTTAGCTTGAAGTGTAACCGTGATAAAAGCATATATCAATGCTCCGAAAGCACCAGTAGCAAAGGCCGAAAGCAACGCTATCAGAACGCTGTTTGTTCTGAGCCCCATGTAAAAACCACCGATTGCGCCCATATACATCATGCCCTCAACGCCGAGGTTAAGACTGCCCGATTTTTCGGTTACAATTTCGCCCGTTGTGCCGAGCAACAATGGTGCACCTGCTTTTATCGCCGCAAAAAGGAAGTTGATTATTGTAATCATTTATCAGCACCTCCTGTTGGCTTATCTACTTTTCCGAAAGCAAGCTTGTACTGAATAAAGAAATCAAATGCCAATATAAAGAATAGGATTATTCCCTGAAGAATGTCTGCAACCGAGCCCGAAAGATGGAACTTGCTCTCCGCAACGCCACAGCCCTTTTCGAGAATACCAAACAGAAACGAAACAACAACAATCCCAAACGGGTTAAGCTTTGCAAGCCAAGCGACAATAATTGCGGTGAACCCGACTCCGCTTGCGATACCCGTGCTCAATGTGTGTGTTGTTGCATCACCTGCCGCTTGAAGCATGCCAGCAAGCCCTGCTATGCCTGCGCTTATGAACATTGTTCTTAGTATTATTCTGTTGACATTCATGCCTGCATATCTTGCCGTGTTTTGACTGTCACCGACAACAGAAATTTCATACCCTTGTTTTGTATGTTTAAAGTAAATAAATAAAAACACCGTTAAGGCGAGCGCAACCATCCAACTGACATCAATTCTCCCAATTTGGTCAATCCATGCAACTTGGGGAAGCTTTGGAATTCTTGAAAACCCGCCTGCATTAGGGTCTCTCCAGGGCCCGTCCATCAAATATTGCACAAGGTAAAGTGCAACGTAGTTTAACATCAGTGTTAAGAGCGTTTCACTTGTCCCAAACCTTGTTTTAAAGAAAGCTGGTATTAACCCGAACAAACCGCCACCGATAAAACCAGCAAGCGCCATTAGTAAAATCACTGCAAAATGAGAAAGCCCTTCGCTCATAAAGAGAGCTACATATGTTGCACATATCGCACCGAATATAAACTGCCCTTCAGCGCCGATGTTCCAAAACTTCATCTTAAACGCAACCGAGAGGCCAAGAGAGGTTATCAACAGCGGAATAATAATTCTGATTAATGCCCTTGTTGCAATGTTGCTTCTAAAAGAACCGATTGCGACCATTGCATAATAAGAAAACGGATTTTCTCCGAGAGCAAGAATAAATATACCGCCTGCCGCAATTGCGACTATAATCGCCGAGATATATAACAATGCAGTTTTTCTCTTCGACATTTCAGGTCGTTTAACCACTCTGACAAGGGAGGTTACAGAATACAATATACCTTTATTACTTTTCATTTAAGCCCCTCCCTCCTTTATATGACCTGTCATCAAAAGACCAATTTCTTCTTTTGTAGCTGTCTTTGCGTCTAATATACCCGTTACTTTGCCTTGACACAAAACCATTATTCTGTCGCAAAGTGCCAGCATAACATCTAAATCTTCACCTACAAAAAGAATTGCAACGCCCTTTTTCTTTTGATTGTTGATAGCATCATATATTGTGTAGGATGAGTTTATATCAAGCCCTCTAACAGGGTATGCCGTTATCAAAACATTGGGGTTTGCCTCAATCTCCCTACCCAAGAGCACCTTCTGAACGTTTCCACCAGACAGCTTTCTAATAGGTGTGCTAACGCTCGGTGTTTGAACCTCCAATGTCTGGACGATTGACTCTGCACGCTTTGCTGCTTTTCTTCTTTCAACAAACGGCGTTTTTGAATCAACATAGTTTTTAAGCATCATGTTATCCGCCATTCCGAGCGAACCTGCAAGCCCCATACCAAGCCTGTCCTCCGGTATAAAGCTCATAGCGATGCCAAGTTTTATAATTTCACGGGGCTGTTTGCCCTCGATATTCTCTTTTTTATAAAGTATTGCGCCCTGCCGTATTTTTTGCAGACCTGCAATAGCTTCGCAAAGTTCTTTTTGACCGCTGCCAGCAATGCCTGCAACACCCAATATCTCCCCACGATAAAGTTCAAACGAAACATCGTTGATAACGTCAACGCCCTCATCGTTCGTTATTGTTAGATGATGAGTGCTGAGAATGCATTCATCGGTTCTGGTTTCGGGCCTTTCAATCGAAAGCTCAACTGCCCGACCGACCATAAGCTCAGTCAGCTCCTGAGCATTTGTTTGACTCGTTTCAACTGTTGCAACACTTTCGCCTTTTCGCAAAATGGTTACACGGTCGCTAATTTCTAAAACCTCATTGAGTTTATGAGTAATAATTACAATTGCGCACCCAGAATCTCTCATTTTACGAAGAATTTTAAATAGTTTTTTGATTTCCTGAGGTGTAAGTACCGCCGTTGGTTCATCAAGTATAAGTATATCTGCACCGTGGTAAAGAACCTTGACAATTTCAACCGTCTGTTTTTCTGAAACAGACATATCATATATCTTTCTCTCTGGGTTTATTTCAAGTCCGAATTTTTCACTTACCTGCTTAACTTTTTTGTGTCTACTCTTTTTAAGGAAGAACCCCTCCGCCTTTGAGCCTACCAAAATATTATCCGCAGCGGATAAAACCTCAACGAGCTTGAAATGTTGATGTATCATACCTATTCCGAGCTTTTTTGAGTCCTCAGGCGTTTGGATTGCAACCTCTACCCCGTTAACGGAAATAGAACCGCTGTCGGGGCGGTAAATCCCCGACAGCATATTCATTAAAGTTGTTTTTCCTGAACCGTTTTCACCGAGCAGGGCAAGAATTTCGCCCTGTCTGACAGACAGGTCAATATTATTGTTTGCAACCACGCTACCAAATGCTTTTGTAATTCCCTTAAGGTGTATTGCTTTTACATTATCATTGTTTTCAATCAAAATCTTCACCTGCCAAACGGTTGTTATTTATTATTCTTCAGTTGTAAGAGCTGAAACGCCTGCAATGTTTTCATAGTTCCAATTGATGCCACTTCTGATTGTTGCGTCTGACAAGCATTCGCCACCCGCCTCAACAATTACATTGCCTTTATTATCGAGCATTTCTTCTTCAACAAGTGTAACCTTGCCTTCTTCATCAACAGATACTTGCTGACCGTCAAAAACATCAAATGTGCCATCGGCAATAAGCTGTCCAACTTGTTCTATAATTTCCTTTGTGCCGTCTGCACAATTAACAGATAGAGCAGAAAGTGCCACGAAGTTTTCGTCCATTCCTCCGAAGTAGTTGCCGAGCTCTGTCCATTCGCCGTCTATTGCAGCTTTAGCAGCTTTAGTGTAATAAATGCCCCAATTCCAAACAGGAGCTGTAAGGTGAGCTGTGGGAGCAGCTGCAGTCATGTCTGAATTGTATCCGCAACCCCATACGCCTGCATTCTCTGCTGCAAGCTGAGGAGCTGTTGTATCACAATGCTGACCGATAACGTCACAGCCAAGGTCGATAAGTGCTTCAGCAGCTTGCTTTTCACCCTCAACTGTAAACCATGAGTTTGTAACCTTAACATATACTTGAGCGTCTTTATTAACTGCGGCAACACCCTTTGCAAAAGCATCAAGTCCGCCTGTAACTTCTGAGTTTTCTGTGCCCAATGCAGCAACAAAGCCGACCTTATTTGTCTGAGTTTTAAGACCTGCGGCTATACCTGAAAGGTAGCGAGGCTGATAAATACGGCCGAAATAGTTGTTGGTGTTAGCCGATGCTTCGTCAACACCTGAGCCGTGAGAGAATAATACCTCAGGGTATTCCTCTGCAAGAGTGAGCATTGTTTCACCGTAATCCCAGCTTGTGCCGAAAATAAGGTTACAGCCTTCTTCTAAGCATTCTTCAATAGCTGTTTTTGTTGCAGCAGCATCATCGTCTGCGACATTCAGCTTGCGAACAATTTGGTTATCCGTAAGGCCAAGGTTTTCTTGCATTGCAACTATGCCAAGATCGTGAGCATAGGAGTAGCCTGCGCCGTCTCCCGGGTCGCCTATGTGGATAACGCCAACTTTTAAATTCTCAAGAGTAATCGTAGTAGAATCTGTTTTTCCTCCACTGTCCTTTGTTGTTCCTGTGTCGTCGTTACCGCCACAGCCTGCAAAAGCAAAGATCATTGCAGCTACCAACACAAGGGAAAGAATTTTGACAAGTTTTTTCATTTTCATTCCTCCAATGATTTTTTATATGTAAATGGTCTGTTGACCATTACATCCAAAATTTTAGACAAACTCGATTTTGCCATCTTTCATGCTTTTAATAATGGCAAGTGACTCAATGGGCACACCCTTTTCTCTAAGGCTTGTCCCGCCTCTTTGAAAGCCCTTTTCAATAACTATACCAACACCGCAAAGCGTCGCCCCTGCTTGTTCAATAATGCTTATAAGGCCGTTAACGGCACCACCGTTTGCAAGAAAATCATCTATTATTAACACCCTGTCATCGGAGCAAATATATTCACGTGACATGCCTATAACAGTGTTCTCACCCTTTGTAAACGAATAAACATCACTTGTAAAAATGTCATTGCCTACATTTCTGTGAACACCCTTTTTCGCAAAAACGACAGGTACAGAGAATTGTTGTGCTGCTATGCACGCTATCCCTATACCTGAAGCTTCAACTGTTAGTATTTTATTTATGTTTTCATCGGCAAAACGGGTATAAAATTCCTTGCCGATTTCCTCAAGCAGACCGACATCTATTTGGTGATTTAGAAACATATCAACTTTAAGTGTATCGCCTCCAATAACCTTGCCTTCTAAAACAATACGCTTTTTTAAAATCTCCATATCAATCACCATCCTTCTAGAAAATAAATTTAAAGTTAAGCCTTGCGATAACCATATTTTATGAGAAGACTATTGATTCTTTCGACCGGGTTGAGTAGCTTGCTGACCGACATGTCATGGTTGAGTGTGTCAATAATATATGAAATATATTTAGAAAGGTCAACCTCGCAGTACCACTCTCTTTCTTTGAGCTCAGGGATTCTATAAATACTGTTAGTTGTAAACACCTTATCAAACAGCCCATCTTTGTAAGCCTTGTCAAAACTGTCAAGGCCGTTGCAAAACAGACCAAATGCAGTGCAGACAAATATTCTTTTTGCCTTTAGCTCCTTTAGCTTTTTTGCCACCTCAATCATCGACTCGCCCGAGGATATCATATCGTCAACTATAATTACATCCTTGTTCTCAACATTATCGCCCAAAAATTCATGTGCGATAATCGGGTTTCGACCGTTTTTGATTACGGAATAATCTCTTCTCTTGTAAAACATACCTAACTCAACACCGAGTACCGTTGAATAATAAATCGAACGGGACATTCCGCCCTCGTCAGGTGATATAACCATAAGGTCCTTTTTGTCAAAGCTGAGGTCTTTAATGTTTTTCACAACAGCTTTTATCATTTGATATACGGGCTGAACATTCTCAAATCCACCTAATGGGATAGCGTTTTGCACCCTTGCGTCATGTGCATCAAATGTGATGATATTGTCAACGCCCATGAAATTGTGCAACTCCTGCAAAGAATCGGCACAGTCAAGAGACTCTCTGCCTGCACGCCTGTGCTGTCTGCCCTCATAGAGCATGGGCATAATAACCGTTATTCTCCTTGCCTTGCCACCGATTGCACTGATTGCCCTTTTCAAGTTCGCATAGTGAGCGTCGGGGCTCATTGGCACAGTTTGGCCGTACATTTCATAGGTTACTCCGTGATTAAAAGCATCACAAAAAATAAAAATGTCAAAACCGCGAACAGACTGCCTAATAACCGCCTTGCCTTCGCCGGTGCCAAAACGTGGGAATGCAGTTTTGATGATATAGCTGTCCTTCTGATACCCTGAAAAAGCTATGGTTGCTTTGTGCTCACTTTCACGCCCATATCGCCAATGCACCAAATAATCATCAACCTTTTTTACTAACTCCTCACAACCAGGTAAAGCAATAATCCCCAGTTGTCCAACAGGGATAGAAGTGAAATCCTCAACTGTACCAGTCATTTTTACCGTTCCTCCCATATTTAAAATTGTCTATTTTTCATATCATATTAATTCTACTATAAATTGTTAGCTTTGAAAACAGCTACATTCGAAAAAGGTCGAAAAAAAACATGCCTTTTTTACTAATGTTTTGTGGGTTTTGCTAAATCAGTCGGTATTTTTCTTGATAAAGCTCGATTCCACCGTAATAACTGCATAATACCTCTCATTAAACTCGCTGAGTTTTTGATCAATCTCATTTACTAGTTTGTTTTTTCTTTTTTGATAACCATGCGGTACAACAAGGTCGAAAATTAGGTTTGTGTGTGTTGGCCCGTCAACAACCCTGAAATCATGAATGCTTAAATCCTCATCAATTGATTTGATAATTTGCTTAGTCTGCTCTCTCAAAAAGTTTATTCTTTCGTCATTTACAACAATAGGGTCAAGATGAATAACAAGGTCAATGCCAAACTCCGCCTTAATATTTTTTTCAATTAAATCAATTGTGTCATGGCTTTGCAAAAGGTCCCCATCAGAGGGCACCTCAGCGTGAACACTTCCAAAGTTTCTGCCCGGCCCGTAGTTGTGAAGCATCAAATCGTGCGCGCCAACAACACCTTCATAAGAAGTAATCCTATCCTCAATTTTTTGTGCCAATTCATAGTCCATCGGTTCGCCGAGCAAAGGCCCAACAGTTTCTCTTAATATATTTACCCCTGCAATAAACACAAATATCGCTACCGCAACACCCATGTATCCATCAATGGGAAACGAAATATACCTTGACAACACAAGAGAAATCAATGTGATACCCGTTGCGGCAGTATCGCCTAAGCTGTCTGCTACTACTGCTTCCATTACGGGAGAATCAATTTTTTTTGAAAGTCTGCTGTTGAAAAATGCAAGCCACAGCTTTCCGACAATTGAAGCGATAAGAATCAAAATAAAATAAACGCTATAAGTTGTGACCTTTGGGTTAATAATTCTTTCAATTGACGATTTGACAAGCTCAATACCCATAAGCAAAATAAGAAAAGAAACAATTAAAGCGCTGATATATTCAATCCTACCGTGCCCGAAAGGGTGCTCGTCGTCTGCCGATTTGCCGGCAAGCTTAAAGCCGACAAGGTTTACGACAGATGCACCGGCATCAGACAAATTGTTAATTGCGTCAGCGGTTATTGCAATACTGTTTGCCAGCCTGCCAACAGAAAGCTTTGCAATGAAAAGAACAGTGTTGACAATAATCCCCACAACACCGCTAAGCAAACCGTACCTTGTGCGAACCTCAAGGTTTTCGACCATTTCGCTGTCACGCACAAACAATTTTACCAATAAGTTTGTCAATCAATACACCTCTATGATGCAATTAATAT
>DASRNM010000017.1:0-5529 GCA_035647435.1 Clostridia bacterium | reverse complement strand
TTTCTACATAATCACCAACCAGAGGTGTAATTTTATCTTTACGAAAAATGCCTCGAGCTTTGCATTCAAACACCGAATCGGCGACTTCAACATAATAGAAGCCGCCGACACCCTTAACTATAAGACCGCTAAACTGCATATAACCATCCTCAATTCGCTAATCAATTTCTTCATTGACTGCAACTCCATTAATGACACCGACAAAAATTGTTACAGCTTCAGAAAGATCATGTGTTTCTCCAGCCACGGGAGTTTGTCTAATAACAATACCAATTTTTGCTACGTCATCTGTTAACACTTTTTCTGTGACAATGTTTTTAAAACCAGTATTTTTAAGCATTTGCTTTGCTACTTCTTCAGCCTGTCGAGTTACATCTGGGACCGATTTCCCATTGTCGACTCCTTTATAATCATAAAACTTTTCATTCCTAACCTTTGCAGGTGACTTTGTAAAATCTATGGTACATTCATATACGGGAATCCCTTCAATAAATGCTTGAAGAATTTTATCTTTACCTGAACCACTTACCGTGAATGCATAATCACTGCCATTTAAAAGCATGGTCACATTTGATACATTGTCAACAATGACATTGTCCATGTAAACCTTAAGAACTCCGTCAACACCTGCGCCAATATTTGGAAGCTTAAATTTAATACTTGCACTTGACGATGCCGGAATGCCTGTACTCACAACAACGCTTATAGCTGTGCCCACGGGAACAGGGTCACCCGCATTTATGCTTTGGCCCACAACTTCATCTTGGGGTTTATCGCTATCTTGCCTTGTTACATTGTCACTCAAAACTAAATTAGCGCTTTCGAGCATATCTTTTGCATCAGAAAGACTCCAGCCAATCAGTTTCGGGACTTTAACTAATGAATCGGTATTATCGTCGGTTGCAAGGTAAATAGCAATTTGAGTGTTGACATTGACTTCTGAACCGCTTGATGGGTCGGTCCTGATGACTTTGTCTTTTTCCACTGTGGTGCTGTACTCATATTGTGCACCGGATATATTTGTAAATCCTGCACTGATTAGCTTGATCTTTGCCTCATCAAGAGAAAGACCTGACACTTCTGGAACTCTTGTGATTTCGTTACCAATAGCAATAGTAAGAGTTACATCCTCACCGACTTTAATTATCTCACCCTTGCTCGGGTTTTGCTTAATAACTTCGCCTGCTTCTTTGTCGCTGCTCTGTTCTTCAACAATTATAAATTTGTAATCAGAATACTCATCATTGTTTTCTATATCAATATAATAATTCATACCAATAAATTTCTGCACTTCAATCTTATCATCGTTATGGAATACTCCTGCAAAGTACAAAATTGACATTATGATCGCTAGCAAGGCCACTAAACCAACCGCAATGCCTGTAATTATCGGCACAACTCTCTGGTTTTCTTCAATCTCTTCATCCTGTAGGTCGCCATCTTCTTGAGCATAAGCTTCTTGTGTTGCAATACTATCACCCGAATTGATGTATTTTGTCGGGTCGTTATCCACAAAATAAGAATACTCAAACCTTATTACCGGGTTTCTTTTAAATTCCTCAAGGTCAAGCAACATTTCAGCCGCAGACTGATAACGGTCTCTCGGCTTTTTTCTCATTGCTCTCATTGTAATCTGCTCAAGGCCGGGAGGGATATCGGGGTTAATTTCAGATGGTCGCTTTGCCTCCGATTGAAGCTGCATAATAGCAACTGAAACAGAGCTTTCGGACTGGAACGGCAATTGTCCTGTTAGCATTTCATACATAACGACACCGACTGAATATAAGTCAGCCTTGTCGTCTGTTATGTCTCCTCTTGCTTGTTCTGGGCTGATATAATGAACAGAACCAATTGCGCTCTCGGTCATTGTTCTCGTTTCGCTTCGACTAAATCGCGCTATCCCAAAATCGGTTACCTTGATATTTCCATTTTGCAGTAAAAGTATGTTTTGAGGCTTGATATCTCTATGAACAATCCCCTTATCATGAGCATGCTGCAAAGCCCTAAGTATTTGCATCACAAAATGAACGGCTTCCTTCCATGAAACACCGCCCTGTTGTTCAATATATTCTTTTAGTGTAATACCCTCAATGTATTCCATTACAATGTATTGGAGCTTATCTCCATAACTCACATCGTAAACTTTAACTATATTAGGGTGCGACAACACGGCAATAGCCTTTGACTCGTTTTTAAACCTGCGTCTAAACTCGTCATTCGCCAAAAATTCTTCTTTAAGTATCTTTACCGCGACTATTCTGTCGTCAATATTGTCATATGCTTTATAAACAACGGCCATACCGCCGACGCCGATAATTTCTTGGATTTCGTAACGGCCGTCAAGCCTTTTGCCTACATAATTATCCATTCAAATCACTCCCGAAAATTAGTGCGCAATCGCAACAACGGTTATGTTGTCTCCGCCACCTTTTGAATTTGCAATTTTAACAAGCTCTTCTGCAAATTGATAGTGGTCAACGCTGCGAGCGATAGCATATATTTCATCGGTCTCCAAATAATTTGTCAGACCGTCAGTACAGATTAGAATGGTGTCATTATCGGTTATAGGCTCTTCGCAAAAATCTATTTCAATACTTTCATCGACACCTAATGCGCGAGTTATTATATTTTTTCTCGGATGAACCTTTGCCTCATCTTGAGTTATTTGACCATTTTCGACAAGCGCCTGAACCACTGAATGGTCTTTTGTGAGCTGGATTATAGCTTCACTTGAAACTTTATAGGCCCTACTGTCTCCTGCATGAGCTATGCAAGCGAGGTCATTTGTAACAATTGCAGCAACAACGGTTGTGCCCATACCCGCAAGCGAATCATTTGCAACCGACATGTCATAAAGGCAAGTGTTAGTGCTTTCTATTGCCGATACCAAAATATTTTTAATTGAATTTGAACTCATGCCATCATGATAGCAAGAGGCAATCTTTTCAGAAATCATTTTTACGGCTGTTGAGCTTGCAACATCGCCACCTAATGCGCCGCCCATGCCGTCACATACAACGGCCCAAGCTACACCGCCCGGCAACTCTCCGATACTATAACAATCTTGATTTGAATCCCTTACAACTCCGATATCTGTCTTTGCAACAATTTTCAAGCTCACACCTCCCCTTTCTGATGTCTACTACGCAACTGACCGCAAGAGGCATCTATATCAGAGCCCAAGCTGCGTCGCACAGTAACATTGATTCCGTTGCTTCTAATAACACTTAAAAACTTCTTTAACCTTTCGGTGGAACTTTTTCGAAAATTATTTTCTTTTATATTGTTAATCGGTATTAAATTGACGTGGCAGTGAATGCCTTCTATTTTTTGGGATAACTCCTTCGCATCCTCCGCGCTGTCGTTCAAACCGTTGATCATTGCATATTCAAAAGATACTCTTCTTGAGGTTATTTGAGCATATCTTCTACATGCGCTCAATAAATCGTCAATCGGATATTTTCTGTTGATTGGCATAATGCTGTTGCGAATTCTATCATTTGGTGCATGTAGTGAAACAGAAAGCGTAAGCTGTAAATTTTCACTCAATAAATCGTATATTCTATCCACAAGTCCACTTGTTGAAATAGTAATGTTTCTCATACCGATGTTCAAACCGTTTGAATCAGAAACCAATTTTAAAAATTTCAATACATTTTTATAATTATCAAGCGGCTCACCCATACCCATTAAAACTATATGTGAAACCCTAACATTCATGTCATTTTGTGCAGTGTGAATCTGACTAAGCATTTCCGACGGCGTAAGGTTGCGAACAAAGCCACCTTTTCCCGAGGCACAAAACTCACATCCCATTTTACACCCAACTTGCGTTGAAATGCACAAAGTGTATCCATATTTGTATTTCATTAAAACAGCTTCAATGTATTCGCCATCATTCAGCCTATATAGATATTTTACAGTTCCATCAATTTGAGAAACGAATTTTTTCTCAATTTCACAATTAAAAATGTGAAAATAATTCGAAAGAGTGTCGCGAAGCTGTTTTGATATATTAGTCATTTGGTCAAAGCTTGACGCTCCGTTGACATGAAGCCATTGATAAATTTGCTGTGCTCTAAATGTTTGCAAATTTAGATTGACAATTTCACTCTTTAACTCTGTCAAGTATAATGACTTTACATCAATGCCACTCAAAATCTCACTCCGTTTCGCTGAAAGCCGCTATAAAAAAACCATCAGAATTGTTAATATGAGGCGATAAAGTTACATAATCGCTCTCGGTATTGAGTTTCGATACATTCTCAAGAACCTTAACCGATTTAAATGATGGGTTGTCAGCAAGAAACCTGTTACAAACATCTTCATTTTCTTTGGGGTTAAGGGTACATGTTGAATATATCAACAATCCACCCTTTTTAAGGTATCTTGTGGAGGTACAAAGTATAAGATACTGTAAATTGGGCAATTTGTCAATATCTAGTAGACTTTTATAGCGAATTTCAGGTTTTTTTCGTATAATTCCAAGCCCAGAACAGGGAACATCACATAAAACCTTGTCTGAAATTTCTATGTCTGAATTATACGCTGTTGCATCTGAAACAAGAGGGATAATGTTTGTAAGGCCTAATCGCTTTACACCTTCTTTTATTAAGTTCACTCTTGACGAATAAACATCAAAAGCAAAAACCTTGCCAGTATTGTTCATTATTTGCGCTAAAGTAAACGCCTTGCCGCCAGGTGCAGAGCACATATCAAGCACCGTTTCATTGTTTTTTACTCCCAAAGACTTACAACAAAGCTGTGAAGATATATCCTGAACATGAAAGTATCCTTTTCTAAATGAATCAAGTTGCTCAATGTTGCCAATTTTTGAAACTTTGACCGCATTCTCAACCTCTTGACATTCAGACGCCTCAACACCTTCGCTTTTGAGCATTTCAATCAATTCGGAAGTGTTCGTTTTGAGTGTGTTTACTCTCAAAAAGGTTGGCACATTGCCAAACGATGATGACATGATTTCAATTGCATTTTTTTCACCATAAGATTTGCACCAAAGCTCAACCAACCATTCGGGGCATGAGTACAAAACACTTAGATAATTAACAAAATTATTGGCTTTATCGGGTAACTTTAAACCATTTATGGAAACCTTGCGCAACACAGCATTAACAAGCCCTGAGGCAAAAGAGCATTTGTTTGCCTTGACTATTTTAACGCTTTCATTAATCGCAGCACTCGGCGGAATCTTATCCGTAAACAAAAGCTGGTAGGCTCCCAATCTTAACGCCACTAAAACCTCGGGACGCAATTTTTTAATTGGCTTAGTAAGGTAGATTTGAAGATTATAATCCAAAGTTATCATTCTTTCGATTACACCGTAAACCAGAGCAACTGAAAGTGCGGCATCCTTTTGGGAAAGTGGGGTTTGCAAAAGAGCATTATCCAAAACTATATTTGAATATGCATTGTCCCTGTGTATTTTAAGCAGAGCTTCAAAGGCCGTTTGCCTTGCACTTTTCATCAAATCACCTTTTATTTGAAAATCTTAAGAAAAACCTTAATAAG
>DASRNM010000016.1:0-21118 GCA_035647435.1 Clostridia bacterium | reverse complement strand
ATTTTATTTTATTTGGTCCAATTCACTTGGGCACTCCCTCAAAACTTGGCTGGGTTAATTGCTTTTTTGATTTTATCTCGAAAAAACGAGTTTGAACGCTTTCATTATTCTTTTATAACATATGTAGAAAAGAAAAATTTTGGCGGTATTTCATTGGGTATTTTTATTTTTATTAACCCCAGCAAAAAAGATGATGTCTTGCACGACACTAAAATTCATGAATACGGTCATACAATCCAAGCCCTCTTTTTAGGTCCTATATGGCTTTTGGTTGTCGCACTGCCCTCTGTTGTTTGGTGTGGCTTGCCTATATTAATAAAATATCGAAAAGAAAAGAATGTTTCTTACTACTGGCTATATTGCGAAGGCTGGGCAAATCTTTTGGGCTTAAAATGGTCAAAAGAAGAGTTTATATCCAATGAGTTTTTAGCTACCGGTCGGTTCGGCAAACCGATTCACAATACAAGCAAGGTCTAATAATATCAGGCCGATTACGGAGGTGTTTATGGACAATTATGATGCTTTCACTGCGGGGGTTGAGCCGGGAGGTTTAAGAAACCGTAATGAAATAAAGCTTTTGATTGGTTTTTTGGCAAAATCGCTTGACAAACCGCTGACCAAAACACAGCTGAACATTATCATGCAACAGCATGGGCTTGCTAACTATTTTGAGGTTAATCAAGCCTTGAGTGAGCTGTTGAAAAGTGGCAACATCACCACTAAAATTAATGAAAATGAAGAATTGTTATATCCGACGGATATGGGTTTAGCCTCTGTTCGTGAGTTGGAGGATGATTTGCCCAAAAGTGTTAAAGAAAAGGCACTTAATTCTGCTGTTGAATTGTTAACAAAAGCACGCAGAGAAAGAGAAAACAATATTGAAGTCAAGCAAGTTGAAAATGGATACAATGTGACTTTTACTCTCTCTGATAAAAATGAATTGTTAATGAGACTGACTGTATATGCCGCTGACATAGAGCAGGTTGAGACAATACGAAAAGGCTTTTTGAATGACCCGATAAGACTGTATTCAGGAATAATTGCGGCTTTGTCTTCTACTTGATCTAATTGATAAGTTAAAATATATGAGGTGATTTTATGGCTAAATATGCAATAGGTATTGACTACGGAACACTTTCTGGTAGAGCACTTCTTGTTAACGTTAGCACAGGCGAAGAGCTTGCTACAAGCGTTTACAATTATCCTCACGGTGTTATGGACGAGGAATTGCCTTGTGGCAAAAAACTCGGCCACGATTGGGCATTGCAGCACCCCCAGGACTATGTTGATGTTTTGACAAAAACCATTCCTGAAATTCTAAAACAAAGCGGTGTTAACCCCGATGATATTATTGGCATCGGCATTGACTTCACTTCCTGCACCGTGTTGCCCACTCTTAATGACGGCACGCCTCTTTGTTACCTTGATGAATATAAGAGTGAGCCTCATTCATATGTCAAGTTATGGAAGCATCACGCCGCACAGGATCACGCAAACAGACTCAATAAAATTGCACAAGAACGTGGCGAAGAATGGCTTGAATTCTACGGTGGCAAGATATCATCCGAATGGCAATTCCCAAAACTTTGGCAAATCCTTGATGAGGCGCCCGAAGTTTACAAAAAGGCTGAAAGATTTTTAGAAGCGGCCGATTGGATTACATGGCAACTTTGCGGTAAAGAAATAAGGAACTCTTGTTGCGCAGGCTACAAGGGCATGTGGAACAAAAACAAGGGTTATCCCTCTAAAGAGTTCTTTAAAGCACTTGACCCGAGAATGGAAAATGTTATTGAAGAAAAATTTTCAACAGACATTCTGCCTTTAGGCGGAAAAGCTGGCGAACTGACGCCTGAAATGGCTGCAAAAACAGGCTTAAACGCCGGCACTGCAATCGCTGTTCCGATTATTGACGCTCATGTGTTTGTGCCAGCAGTCGGGATAACAACTCCAGGTAAAATGCTTGCCATTATAGGCACTTCAACCTGTCATATGCTCCTTGATAAGGAAGAAAAGAAAGTCAAGGGAATGTGCGGAGTTGTTGCCGATGGTATTCTCCCAGGCCTTTACGCTTATGAGGCAGGGCAATCCTGTGTTGGGGACCATTTTCAGTGGTTTATAGACAACTGTCTTCCAAAAAACTACTATGAAGAAGCTGCTTCAAAAAACATAAATATACATAAATACCTTCGTCAAAAGGCTGAGGCTCAAAGACCAGGCGAAAGCGGATTGATAGCATTAGATTGGTGGAACGGTAACCGTTCTGTTCTTGTCGATGTTGATTTAACGGGTATGATTTTGGGCATGACTCTCCAAACAAAGCCCGAAGAAATATACAGAGCTTTGATTGAAGCTACCGCATACGGGACAAGAATAATTGTTGAAACTTTCCGTGAGCACGGTGTTAATATTGACGGTTTTTATGCCGCAGGTGGCATTTCGCAAAAAGACCCGATGGCAATGCAGATTTACGCCGATGTTTTAAAAATGCCTGTCAAAATTGCAGGCTCTGAGCAAGGTGGGGCTCTTGGCTCTGCTATATACGGCTCTGTCGCTGCGGGCAAAGAAAAAGGCGGTTATGATGATTTGTATGAAGCCGCAGGTAAATTGGGCAAGATAAAAGATATAGTCTATTCCCCGAAAACAGAAAACAGCGAAATCTATGACAAACTGTTTGATGAATACAAAATACTTCATGACTATTTTGGCAGAGGCGAAAATGATGTCATGAAAAGATTAAAATCAATCAAAAAAGATTTTTCTTAACTACAAACGAATAGAGGCAGTGAAAAATGGTTGAAGACTTAAAAAGAGCCGTTTGCTTTGCAAACAAGCAACTTGATAAATATAATCTTGTCAAGCTCAGCTGGGGCAATGTTTCGGGAATTGACAGAAAACAGGGGCTTATAGTAATCAAGCCCTCAGGCGTTCCCTTTGAAGAGCTAACACCTGAGAGCATGGTTGTTCTTGATATGAACGGGAAAAAGGTTGAAGGCGAATTAAGGCCTTCTTCCGACGCCCCTACTCATGTTGTTTTATACAACAGTTTCAGTTATATCGGCGGTATTGCGCACACACATTCACACTGGGCAACTGTTTGGGCTCAATCGGGGCGAAGCATTCCGCCTTATGGGACAACCCATGCAGACTTCGCCTTCGGTGAAATTCCATGCACAAGACCGCTTTCAAAAATACAAATTAAATCAGACTATGAAGAATTCACTGGTAAGTTAATTGCACAGTGTTTCAATGGTGTCAATATAAACGCCAGCGATATTCCTGCTACACTTGTTCACTCACACGGCCCCTTTACATGGGGCAGAAACTGCTTTGAGGCAGTAGAAAACTCCTATATCCTTGAGGAGGTCGCCCGTCTCGCTTGGGAGACAGAATTGCTTGGCAATGCAAAGCCTATAGACCCTGCTTTGTTAGAAAAACACTTTCAACGCAAGCACGGTAATAACGCATATTACGGGCAAAGGTAACCTTTATAATGTTACCCCGTCTTTGAAAATAGCAATTTCTCTGTAATTGTTTTTTTCATTCATTGTTTTAGAACCGCTTGCCGTTTTCAGAACAAGGTTAAGAAGTTCTTCGGCAGCTGTTTTAAAGCTTTTACCCGTCAAAACTTGACCGGCATCATAATCTATCCAATTCGCCTTTCTCCGAGCCAACTTGGAGTTTGAGGCGATTTTTATTGTCGGCACAGGTGCGCCGAGTGGGGTACCTCTCCCGGTTGTGAATAGAATAATATGTGCACCTGCCACAGTGAGGTTTGTGCACGACACAATATCGTTCCCTGGCCCCGTGAGCAGGTTTAAACCCTTTTGAGTGCATTGTTCCCCATAGCCGAGAACATCGTTCACACGTGCGTTTCCTCCCTTTTGTATGCAACCTATTGATTTCTCCTCAAGAGTGGTTATCCCCCCTGCCTTATTTCCGGGGGAAGGGTTTTCATATACCACTTGATCGTAGCGGACAAAATAATCTTTAAAATCATTAATCATTGAAACTGTTTTATTAAATACTTCCTTATTCTTTGCTCTGTTCATCAATACAGTTTCTGCTCCGAACATTTCTGGGACTTCGGTGAGTATTGCTCTGCCACCGAATGCGGTAAACATATCTGTTAGCCTGCCACAAAGAGGATTTGCGGTTATTCCTGAAAATGCATCTGAACCGCCACATTTAAATCCTATTATAAGCTTTTCAGCGCTGATTTTCTCTCGCTTTTGAGTTGATGCTTTTTGGGCAAGCTCATTGAGAATTTCGAGCCCCTCCCCTATTTCATCATCGCTCTCTTGCATAATTAAGGTTCTGACATTTAAACCGCCGCCGTTGAGCACGGGCAAAAAGCTCTCAAGGTTATTATTCTCACAACCAAGGCTCAAAAGCAAAACCCCAAAAGCATTCGGGTGCTTTGCAAGACCAGCAAGGGTTTTTTGAGTGTTTTTATGGTCATCACCGAGTTGAGAACAGCCATATGGGTGAGTAAATGCAAAAAAACCATCGCAAAGACCTTCAAATTTTTTGTTAGCTTTTTCACAAAGCTCCCTTGCCGCTTCATTTGCGCAACCCACGAGCGGAATAACCCATATTTCATTTCTTATCCCAACACTACCATCCGCTCTTTTGTAGCCTTCAAAAAAAGGTGCTTTTTCTGACTCTGAGCTTTTAAAACTGGTTTTGTTGTATGTATATTCTTCGCTTTTTTCGATAGAGGTTCTCAAGTTATGTGAATGAACCCACTCGCCCTGTTTAATGGGCTTATCAGCATAACCTATTGTAAAACCGTATTTTATAACTTTCTCATCTCTTTGTATGTCACTCAACGCTATTTTGTGACCGAAAGGGATATCGTCTAGCGCTTTGATTGCTTCAACAGTTTCGTCCTTTGATATTGGCTGCAAAGCCAATGCAACGCTATCATTATCTTTAACTTTTAGTGTTTTTTTCATTATTGCATCCTCAATTTCATATTTTAGTTGACACAACCAACACATTAATATTAGAATAGTGTTTGGTGTTTTCTTTGTTTAACAGTTATTATACAATATCTTATATTAACAGTCAAAGCATGGCTGGATTTCGTTGTTAGATAATAAGTCGCACTGATAACAGGTCGGAGGTTAAAAATGGGTTTAAAAAAGCCGTCATCCTTCGGTGAACGGTTAAAAAATGCCGTCGGAGTACAAGGTAGCTTTAAAGAATCAATAATGCCTATGATTGGCTACAATTCCGCAAGCATATTGTTTGGCGGCGAAAGCTATATTATAAGCACATACTTTTTAGCATTTTTAACTGAGGTTGAAAATTTAACAGTTGCGCAGGCTGGCATGGTTATAATGTTCGCCCAGTTTTGGGACGCTGTGACAGACCCGATGATGGGTATTATAACCGACAGAACAAAGTCAAAATATGGCAGACACAGAAAATACCTTTTACTAGGGATTTTACCTGTCGGCCTTTCTTTTTTTATGCTTTGGTACTCGTTTGGGATTTCGTCATTGGGCAACTCCGCATATACAATGGTTTATTATATAATCGCATACATGCTTTTTAACACTTCATTGACGGTTGTCAATGTCCCTCACACCGCAATGCTACCCGGGCTTGCACCTGAGTATTTTTTAAGAACTCAATATAAATCCATCGAATACATAATTAATTCTATTGGTATGGTTTCATCGTTTCTTCTCGTATCGCTCTCGCTTGGATTTCTGGATATGGACATTTTAACATATCAAATGCGTGGTAAGTTCATGGTTTTAGGGATTATCCTTGCCCTTTGGTTCTCTATCCCTCTTTTATATACTTTCAAGAGTACAAGCGAACCGAGTTCACTTGACATGGGCGTTCCCGAGTTTAATTTTCACGAATTCATTAAAGAATATAAGCTTGTTTTTAAAAACAAGTCTTTTCGGAGGTACTTTTTAATTTCACTTTTCTACATGATGTGTAGAGGCTTTTGCAACAATTCAAGACAGTATTTTGTTAGATACATGGCAAAAAAACCAGGCTCGTACAACATAATTGTTTCCATTGCCGGCATTGCAGAGGCGGCAGGCTTCCCTCTAAACTACGCGCTAACCAAAAAGTTCGGCAAACAAAAATGTGGCAAACTCTTGACCCCGATAATGATTGCTGGTATTTTACTTAATTTGCTAATTAATAGTTCTTTGCTTTCAACACAAAGTGCTCCAATCAGTTTTCTTAAATTTGACCCAACAATGATTATAATGGTTATTGCGGTTGTACTTTACAGCTTTGGAAGTTCAGGCCTTGGATTTGTGTCCTCAAACATACAGCCCGATGTAACAGATGTTGATGAGCTTATCAGCGGGCGAAGGCGTGAGGGTGTTATTTCCACATTTAACTCATTGATTAAAAAAAGTGTTAATGGTCTTATGGCATCTTTCACCGGTTTAATCCTTGACCGCTTTGGATTTGAGACAGGTAAAGGCTCCGTTAATCAAACACCAAAAGCTTTGAGGGGTTTAAGATTAACCTATATAATTCTACCCGCGTTCTTTGGTTTATTATCTTTGTTCTCAATTTATCGCTATAAAATGACTAAAGATCAACATAAAATGATTAAGGAAATCATTGCACAAAGGCATGAACACGGCAGTGCTTGCCTTTCCAATAACCAAATTGAGCAAATTGAAGACTTGGCTGGCCAGCGATTTGATGAGATGTGGATAGGCACTAAAGAAAAGGTTGTTACGGAAAATTAACATATATAAATATTTACAATTATTCAGGAGGTTAATATGTCAAAGTCAAGATACGATTACGCAAAAGATTTCTATGCCTCAATGGGGGTTGACACTCAAACGGCTATTGAAACACTTTCAAAAATCAAAATTTCTGTCCATTGTTGGCAAGGTGACGATGTTTCGGGTTTTGAAAACTCGGGCTCACTTTCAGGTGGTATTGCCGCCACAGGCAATTACCCAGGTAAGGCAAGAAATGCACAAGAGCTTATGAGTGACCTTGATAAGGCGCTTTCGCTTGTACCAGGTTGCCATAAAATAAACATACATTCAATTTATGCCATAACAGACGGCGAACAGGTTGCACGAAACGAGCTTCTACCTAAGCATTTTGAAAAATGGGTTGAATTTGCAAAGCAAAGAGGTCTCGGGCTTGATATAAACCCTACAATGTTTTCTCATCCGATGGCAGAAGACGGTTTGACATTATCACATCCCGACGAAGATGTGCGAAGGTTTTGGATCGAGCACTGCAAGGCAATGAGGAAAATTGGCGAGTATTTTGGCAAAGAGCTTGGGATAACCTGTGTCAATAACATTTGGATACCTGACGGTTATAAAGACACTCCTGCTGACAGATTAGGGCCGAGAAAGCGTTTGAAAGAATCGCTTGACGAAATTCTTAGCGAAAAGATGGACAAAAAATACCTTGTTGACACTGTTGAGTCAAAGGTTTTCGGCATTGGTGTTGAATCCTATACTGTTGGCTCACATGAATTTTACATGAATTATGCCGCTACAAGTGACACCATTTGCCTTCTTGACAACGGACACTATCACCCGACAGAGGTTGTTTCAGATAAAATACCCTCAATGCTTCTTTTCTCTGACAAAATAGCTCTCCATGTTACAAGGGCTGTTCGATGGGACAGTGACCATGTCGTAGTTTTTGACGAGGAATTGAAAGAGATCGCAAAAGAGATTGTTCGCTGTGACGCTCTCGATAGGGTTTTCATAGGTCTTGACTTTTTTGACGCTAGTATTAACCGTGTTTCAGCATGGGTTACAGGCATTCGCAACATGCAAAAAGCACTTTTATATGCACTTCTCATGCCACACAAAGAACTTAAAAGCTTGCAGGACAACGGCGATTTTTCAAAGCTGCTTGCATTGAATGAAGAGCTTAAATTTGGCCCATTTGCAGACGTGTGGGAGAAATTTTGTAACAAACACAATGTCCCCTCAGGGATTGAATGGTACGACTCAATTAACCAATATGAAAACGAAGTGTTATCAAAAAGAAAATAACAAAACAATAAAAGGAGCTGGCGTTAAGTCAGCTCCTTTTTGCGTTATTATGTTTAATCTAAAATTCCGATTTCAAGGTCTGTTCTCATCTTTGGAGTTTGCTCAAAATTGGAGTTAATCTTTATATGCTTTTTATCAATGCTACTGCGTTCAAAAGAAGTTAAAACCTCTAAAACGTGATAGGTCAAATCGCTATTTGCTCTGTGCTTTCTGTTTTTGCTAATAGCTTTTGCCATATCTGCAAGACCGAGTGCGCGGCAATTTTCTTTATAATTAAACTCGGGCGATACTTCTTGCGTTTCTTTGCTATCTGGTCTAATAACTCTTATTCCGGCGTCTCCGAATCCGTTCGGGTCGGGTACAAGCAATGTCCCCTCTGAGCCGTAAATCTCAATACATTCATATTCGCCTGGGTATGCGTCAAAGGTTGTAAAAATTGTGCCAACTGCACCGCTTTTAAACTGCATTATCCCCGTCACATAAGTCGGCACATCAACATCAATAACCTTCCCGTTTTGGGGTTCGCTTGTGATTGTTCGCTTGGGAAAAGTTGTTTTTGTTATACCTGTTACCGTTTCAATAGGGCCGAGCAAATTAACTAATGCGGTGATATAATACGGGCCCATGTCCATCATTGGCCCACCGCCGTGTTTGTAATAAAACTCTGGGTCGGGGTGCCAGCTTTCATGGCCATGACAAATCATATGTGCGGCCGCCCCCACGGGAGTGCCTATAAATCCATCCTCAATCAGCTTTCTACAAGTCTGAATACCTGCACCTAAAAATGTATCAGGAGCACCACCGAGGTACAATCCCTTTTCTTGTGCAAGTTTTTTAAGGATTCCACCCTTTTCAAAAGTCGAGGCGAGTGGTTTTTCTGAATAGACATGCTTGCCTGCTTCAAGTGCCGCTTTTGTTACCTCAAAATGTTCATAAGGTCTTGTGATGTTGAGAACAATATCCACTTCATCGTCGGCAAAAAGTTCATACATATCATTATAAATCTTCGGTATATTATACTTTTTAGCTGCATTCTCTGCCTTTTCACGAACAAGATCACAAACGCCTGCAATTTCTATTTCGCTAAACATTTCAGTTATGTTTTTAAGATAAATTTTACTGATGTCTCCAACACCGACAAATCCAATTTTAATTTTTTTCATAAAATCCTTCCTCTATCTTAATACATTTTTGCATCGTTTAAATATTTGTCTGCGGTAAGTCCGTTTTCTTTTGCAAATTCTTTACCGTTTGCCGCCCAAAGCATACCCCTTAGCATTATCTCTTGCGCTGAGGGTGATTTGTCAAACACATCGTCATGATGCCCTAATGAAGTATAGAAAACCCTGCCTATGCCCCAATATTTTGTCCATACAACGGGCATATCTATTGGCTTGTTTGCGGCATGATAATAATTAACCACTGGAAACCGTGTTGTTGCTAAAACCTCTACCGCTGGGTCAACGTGCAAATAATATTGCTCACTGCAAACATCAAAATCTTCAATGCCTTCAATTATAGGGCTTGTTCCCCTTCTGACATTTACCTTATATTCAACACTATCGCCACCCGGATGGCTTACCCATTGGCCACCTGTCATGAACTGCCATTTAGTATCGTTTCTGAATGCATCGCACATTCCACCGTGACAGCCTGAAAGCCCAACGCCTTCTCCAACAGCAATTGCAATATTATCAGAACACTCTTTGATTAGCTCCCCACCTGTCCAACAAGGCACAATCAAATCAAGCTCTCTGACCTTATCAATATCCTTAAGATACTCCTGATTATCCTGCACAATTACTTCAAATCCCTCTTTTTCGAGAATGTCTGCAATTCGTTTTGATACCAATTCAGGCTCGTGGCCATCCCAGCCACCCCAAAAAATCAGTGCTTTTTTCATGCTATCAGTCCTTTGTAAATTTTTACTTAATTTCCAACATCTGCATATTACCATTATTATGCTTTTATGTAAACATTTTTCAGAAAAATTTATTGTTTTGTTTCAAATGAGATTGTTAAATAAATGCAAAACTCGCCGTTTGATATTTATGCCAAAGCTTTGAGATTATAGTTTAGTCAATAACAGTCATTGTCTCTTCAATTGGCATGCGTTTTTTCTCTCTTAAAGGCTTACCATCAGAATAACCGACAGCAACGACAATGCGAACATATTTTGATTTGGATAAGCCGAGACAATCCCTTAGACCCTGTTGCGAAAACTTGCCAATAATGCAAGTTGATAGCCCTTGCTCCGTTGCAGCAAAGCATATATGAGTTGTGGCGATTCCCGTGTCTAGCTCTACATATTCACGGCCGTCCTCCCTGTCTTCTTGAACAATTACTATAAATGAAGGCACATTTTGCGTGAAGAAGTTTGAGCCTTCTATCTGCGTGCATTTGCTAATTTTTTTAACCTTTTCAGGGTTTGTAACCACAAAAAAGTGCCAAGGTTGGCTGTTACACGCCGACGGCGCAAGCCTTGCAGCCTCTACAAGCTTATTCAGTTTTTCAGGCTCAACCGCTTTGTCGCTATAGCTTCTACAACTTTCTCGTGCATTAATCAGCTCATATATATTCATAAAATCATCTCCTTTCCTACATTATAACAACTATGCCATATATTTCAAGGTCATAAAAATAACCGCAAGAACACAATGTGTACTGCGGTTAAATAATTTATATATATTTTTTATCTAACTCTCGCCCTTTTGTTTGCAGCTACAACTCCGCCAATTGAACAAAAAACAAGCATTATTATAAGCATGAAAACTGTGTTAATCCCAAGATCACCCTTATTGTTAATAAGCAAAACCGTTAAAATTCCAACAGCCAAGGGTATTGCCGAAAATGCCCCTGTCGTTAACCCGTTTTTTCTTGTAGGTCGGGCAGCGGCGAAGCCCGACATAAGTGAAGACATGGCTGTAACTAAAAATGCTGCGGCAGGCAAAAACGATTGCGGAAAATCTGCCTTCAAAAAGATTAGTGAGAGCAATGAAATTGTTATAAAAAACATTAAAAAGCCAATTAAAGCACCTTTTAAAATTCTCAATGACATAACTTTTATGCCCGACTCGTCACTAGCGGTCCTTCGGTTTCTGTTCTTTGCCATAATAATCCCCCTCACAATCTTCCTTCGGTAAATAATATGAAAAGGATTTAGGATTTATTCTTTAATTTTATTTTGACTAGACATATATAAAACAAAAGCGGTGGGTAAAAAACCCACCGCAAAACTAATCTTTGCAAATATTTCTAGTTGTCTAAAGACTCTTTGTTCTTCTTGCTCTTTTTCTTGTTTGATTTGCTTGCATTCTCTTCAATGCGGGCGGCTTTTGTTGCTTCTTCAGCCTCTCTTGCGGCCTTTCGCTCTTCTTCAACCTTTTGAGTTGCTGTATTGTTTGTGCTTATTGACCAGCGAGAAAGCTTAAGCTTAGACCTTTCAGAGCCTGCACCTGTTTCAATTGTGATCGAATCCTCTTTGATGGTTACAACTCTGCCCATGATACCGCCGATCGTTATGATTTCGTCACCAAGATCAAGATTTTCACGCATTGCCTGCTCTTCTTTTTGCTTTTTCTTCTGCGGTCTGATCATTGTGAAATACATAACTGCGAACATGGCTCCGATTATAAAAATCATCGACATAGGATTGCTTGATGTGCCGCCTGCTGCCGCGCCACCTGCTGTTGCTAAAAGTGTAATAAAACTGTTCAAAACTACATTCCTCCGAATAATTATTAATTCATTATAACCTCTTGACAGACAATATGCAAGTTTTTTATCAATTCACCTTTCATAAATTGATTTTATCATATTCTCGTGTCCAGTAAATCAACATATTTCTCTTTAAATCTTTCAAATTCGCCCTTATCTAAAGCATCTCGGATTTTTTGCATAAGGTTATTATAAAAATATAAATTATGCATAACACAAAGACGCATTGCCAACATTTCTTTTGCTTTAAACAAATGTCTTATATATGCCCTTGAAAACTGTTTACATACTTGGCAATCGCAATCCACATCAATCGGGCTCAAATCTTTTTCATATTTTGCATTGTTCAGATTAATTATACCTTTCAGTGTGAAAAGATGCCCATGGCGTGCATTTCGGCTCGGCATCACACAGTCAAATAGGTCTACCCCTCTGCTGACACCCTCTATAATGTTCCCCGGAGTGCCGACCCCCATTAGATATCTCGGCTTATTTGCGGGCGCATAGGGCTCAACGGCCGAAATAATTCTGTACATATCCTCTTTCGGCTCACCAACGGCAAGGCCTCCTATGGCATAACCGTCAAGGTTCAGCTCGGCTATCTTGCACATGTTTTCAACCCTAAGTTTTTCGTATATGGAGCCTTGATTTATTCCAAACAATAGCTGCTTTTTATTTGGTGTATCGTGGAGTGAGTTCAATCGCTCCGTTTCTTCTTTGCATCGGTATAACCACCTAATAGTTCTTTCGTGTGCCTGTTCAGCGTATTTGTAGTCCGCAGGGTTTTCGACACATTCATCAAAAGCCATAGCAATAGTTGAACCTAAGTTAGATTGAATTTGCATGCTTTCTTCGGGGCCCATAAATATTTTTCTGCCATCAATGTGTGAATTAAAATAAACGCCCTCTTCTTTTATTTTTCTCAAAGACGCTAAAGAAAAAACCTGAAAACCACCGCTATCGGTTAAAATCGGCCCGTCCCATTTTGTTAAGCTGTGCAAACCGCCCAACTCTCTAACAACCTTATCCCCCGGCCTTAAATGCAGGTGATATGTGTTGCACAACATAACCTGACAATCTATATCCTTAAGATCAAGGGCAGAAACAGCGCCTTTTATTGCCGCACAGGTTGCCACATTCATAAATGCCGGGGTCTGAACACTGCCGTGCAATGTTTCAAAAACTCCCCTGCGGGCAGAGCCTGATTTTTTCATCAACTTAAACATTCATATCCTCCAAAATGAGCTTTAACAAACAAAGACAATTATAACCTATTTTTTCTTTCATTCCAACCCATAAACAACAATTTTCTATTTTTGTTTACATGTCTTCAATATGTTGCTTTTAAAGCTGTTTCCGTCTGTTGTTATCTCTACACCGAAAAAGTCCAAAACCGTCGCACCTACATCGGCAAAGCTTGCCCTCGTTCCAAGGTTGATTCCCTTAGCAATTTTTTCGCCATAAACCAAAAGAGGAACATACTCCCTTGAATGGTCGGTGCTTTGTGTTGAAGGGTCACAGCCGTGGTCGGCCGTTATTATCAAAACATCATCTTTACTCATGTTGTTTAAAAAGACCTCAAGTTGAACATCAAATTCGCTCATAGCTTTTGCATAACCGTCAACATTGTTTCTGTGCCCGTACAGCATATCAAAATCAACTAAATTTACAAAACACAAACCTTTAAAATCTGTTTTTTGTAGTTGAATTGTCTTGTTCATTCCATCGGTGTTGCCCGATGTTTTAATAGCGTCTGTTATTCCACGGTTTGCAAAAATATCTTTGATTTTACCAACTGAAATTACATCATACCCTTTGCTATGCAAAGAATCCAAAACCGTCTCTTTGGGCGGAGCCAACGAAAAGTCAAGACGATTAGCTGTTCTCTTAAATTTTGGGTATTTACCTATAAATGGCCTTGCTATAACTCTACCGACTCCGTGCTCACCTTGAAGCAATTCCCTTGCAACTCGGCAGTAATCATAAAGGTTTTCAATGGGCACAATGTTTTCATGAGCTGCAATTTGAAAAACGCTATCAGCTGAAGTGTAGACTATAAGGTCGCCAGTTTGCATATGCTCTCTGCCGTAATCTTTGATAACCTCGGTGCCCGAATACGGTCTGTTGCACAGCACTTTTTTATCGACTGTATCTTCAAATTCTCTAATAATATCGGACGGAAAACCGATAGGATAAGTTGGCAAAGGCTTATCAGAAATTATACCTGCAAGCTCCCAGTGACCGATCGTGGTATCCTTACCTTTTGACATTTCTTGCAGTCTGCCATAACACGCCTCAGGCTGTGAAATTTTTTCTGCAAAATCAACCCCGTCAATATTAAAAAGCCCTAGCTTTTGAAGGTTTGGAGTTTTAAATTCTTTTGATTTATAGATTGCCTTGAAAGTGTTGCTGCCCTCGTCGCCGTATTCTTTTGCGTCGGGCAATTCTCCTATTCCAAAACTGTCAAGAACAATTAAAAACGCTCTTTTAATCACTAAACTTCCCCCTCGAATGCTTTCGTTAATTATAACACTATTGGCCTCAACACTTATTAAAAAACTATTAATTATACGTTGTGCCAAAACTGTCCTCTTTAAAATAGTCAATTCTGTCCATTCTATGTAGGTCAAAATAGTGGTAATATATTTCCATATTGTAAAGCGTGGTGATGATATGATTAAGAAAATTGCAGTTTTTAACGACTTATCAGGGCTTGGCAAGTGTTCTTTAACCGCTGCAATTCCCGTTATTTCAGCGCTCGGAGTTCAGGCTTGCCCTGTACCGACTGCGATTTTGAGCAACCAGACAGGCTATGACAGCTATTTTTTACAGGACTGTACCGAAAACATAGACAGATTCACTGATGAATGGAAAAAGCTGAAAATAGAATTTGACGGTATTTACACCGGATTTTTGCCAAATCCAAAGCAAGTTGAAAAGATAATCAGTTTTCTAAAAACTTTCAAAAGTGCAAAAACAAAACTTGTTGTAGACCCTGTAATGGCTGACCACGGTCGGCTTTATGATATTTATTCTGATGAGTTGCGTTGCAAAATGCTCGAGCTTCTGCCACAAGCCGATATTGTAACGCCTAACTTTACCGAATGTTGCATACTTGCCAATAAAGATTATCACACCCTTATCGGTATTGAAAAAGACACCGAATTCTTTCAAGAGATTCTTTCAATGTGCAAAGACCTTATAAAAATAGGTGCAAAAGAAGTTGTTGTTACAGGCATTATTAGAGTTGATTGCGACAACAACCGAACTGTTTACAATTGCATTTGTTCAGAAGACAATAGCTCGTTTGTAAAGGCAAAAATGTTTTATGGTAACTTTTCGGGCACGGGCGATTTGTTTGCGTCTGTTATTTGTGCTTGTCTTGTAAAAGGCATCAGCACCGAGACTGCCGTCAAAAAGGCAACGGAGTTTATAAGTGCCTCGATTGAGGACACAATAAAAGACAATATTTCAAAAAACGATGGAGTCAATTTCGAAAAGTTTTTAGGATTGCTGGTGAACGATTAATGAAATCCAGAAAAACGGTATTCAACATCACAATAGCTGGGTTGTTCACTGCAATGATTACAGTTTTGACTGCATATATCGCTCATATTCCTTTTGGTGGGAGTGGTGGCTACATTCATTTTGGCGACTCGTTTATATATCTTGCTGCCTGTTTGCTACCCACACCATATGCAATAATCGCAAGCGCTTTAGGCGCAAGCTTGGCAGACCTTTTGACAGCACCACTTTGGATTATCCCTACAATTGTTATCAAGGCTTTGATTTCAATTCCTTTTACATCTAAATCTAAAAAAATTATAAATAAAAAAAACGTTATTTCAATATTTTTTGCCGCTGTTGTTACAATTATTGGTTACTACCTTGCAGAGGTTGTGATTGTAAATTTCAATTGGGCGGCACCTTTAGTTTCAATCCCTGGGAGTATCATTCAAGCTATCGGGAGCGGACTAATCTTTGTTGCAATCGGTTTTTCACTTGATAAGGTTAATTTCAAAAACAATGTTATGAGGAGATTATAATGGCAGATATCATTTATACTTATTGTGATGAGGTTTATATGAACATCACTAACAAATGTCCATGCAACTGTGTGTTTTGTGTTCGTTCAAACAATGATGGTCTCGGCTCTGCCCAAACACTTTGGCACGATAATGACCCAACGTTTGAAGAAATCAAAAAGGCAGTGGACAATTTTCATTTTGACGGCTATTCGGAGGTTGTGTTTTGCGGTTACGGCGAGCCTTTATCTGCACTTGATAATTTAATCAAAACAAGTAAATATCTCAAGTCTAATTATGACATCAAAATCAGAGTAAACACAAACGGTCTCGGCGATTTGATTAACAAAAAAAAGACCGCCGAAATTCTCGGCGAGTTTGTCGATATTATTTCAATAAGCCTTAATGCCCCCAACAGCAAAAGATATGCGGAGGTTTCACAGCCCGCTTTTGGCGAGGAATCTTTTGGCGCTATTATTGATTTTGCAAAGGATTGCAAAAAGCATATCAAAACTGTCAAGTTTTCAATTGTTGACATTATCAGCGAAGAAGAAATTGAGCAATGCCAAAAAATTGCACGGGAACTTGATATCCCTTTGAGAGTCAGAAATTGCTTGGAATAATACAAAACACTATAAAATACAATAGATAAACCGAGGCTTAACACCTCGGTTTTTTTGTATAATTGTTCTATTGAAGGCTTTCAAATATTTCAGGTCGGGGGTTTGGTATAACGACACTTGAAACAACCATGCCAACACTTTTTTCAGTATTTATTCCGCAACTGACTGCCTCGTTGACTGCTGCAACATCCCCTGTCAAAACAACATAGGATTTGCCGGCTATGCCTGTGCCCAAACGGACATCAAGCAAATCTACATCTGCAGCCTTTACTGCGGCGTCCGCAGCATAGACTGAGGCGGTAACGCTGAAAAACTCCATAACTCCTAATGCTCCTGTTTCGGAAAACTCTGAAACAGCATTGATAGCCTTTATTACCTGGGGGTGTAGCCTTGGAATAATGCATTGGTCAACAACATTATTGCCACCAATCTTTTCGCCTACTTTTAAGGAGGCATTGACAGCAGCAACTTCGCCTGCGAACAATATATAATATTTGCCCGGGCAGCCCGCTCTTGCAAAAACAAGTTCAACCTCCGCTGTTTTTAAAACAGCATCTGCAACTTCAATACCTTTAGCTATGCTGTTAAGCTCTAAAAAACCTATTGTTTCAAGCACTGTTACTCACCCCCTCGAATTTCTATAAACATTCCGATATCGGTAATCTTTCCATCAATAGAAGCATGAATGTTTGCACCGAGCTTCCCCTCGGGACACTTTGCAATTAAATCTCCCTGTTTTACCTGTTGACCTATAGTTGCAACAAGCTCTGACGGTGAACCGATGTGCTGCAAAAGGGGTATTTTTACAATTGAAGGCTTGCATTTCTTCATTGATTCTATTTCAATGTGATAATAATCACCGACGCCCGCTCTTGTTGCCGCTCGATTTGTGGGAATCTTCCTGTTTTTCCTCTCAGCTGACGGCGCTAGCTCATCTTTTGACTTTTCAGGCCTTACTCCCTGTTTTTCGAGCAGTTCTTTGATTATCATATTGACTTTTCTCGGTTGCAACTGCATAGGGCAAGCATACAATTCACATACTCCACACTCACAACAAAGCTGTGCGTTGCGAATTGTTTCATCGTCAAGCATTGCCTCAATGTCGGTGCTACCTGCAAGCTTTCTCATTATCCTATGAGGCTCGATGGGGTGCCCCAAAAGAAACCTTGGGCAAAGCTCTGTGCAGAATGTGCACTGAATACAGGCAGACTTTGCTCTGTTTAATGTATGCTCAATTTTAATTCTGTTTTGCATTGCCGGCATACTGTTGGCTGAAATAACAATGAAACCCGAAGTAGTTTTTGTAACAACTGTTTCTTGCGCCTGTTCCTTTGTTATCCATTTACCCATCATCGGGCCACCGCTTATTACAAAAAAGTCATCAATTAACGCTCCTCCAGCAAGCTCAATACAGTCATTGAGTGATGTACCGATTGGCGCACAAATTACCGTCGGGTTGTTCACTTCCCCCGTTACGGTCAAATATTTTTTTATAAACGGATAACCCTGCATGGCATTGTAAACCGAATAAACGGTTGCAAGGTTTGAAACTACGCAATTTATATCCAAAGGGATACCGCCCGAGGGGACAACTTTTCCCACAACTTCATAGGCGATGACTTGCTCATCACCTGCGGGGTAAAAGCTCTCCATCTCGTGAATTGTAATTTCAGCTTTATTATCATTAATCGCTTTTTTTAACGCATTGATTTCTTTTGTATATGTTTTCTTTAATGCAATTGTGCAATCCACAGCACAAAGCTGCTCTTTAATGGCGAGAGCGGCTTTAATTATTTCTGATGCTTTATGTACCATCAAATATCTATCAGTGCGCAACAACGGCTCACATTCGGCTGCATTGATAATAAAATGCTCGACCTTTGCATTAAACTTTACATGGGTAGGGAAACCTGCACCGCCACAGCCTACAACGCCCGCATTAAAGACTTTGTCGGTCAAGCTCATTTATTCACCTGCTTTTTTGGCACAGTAGCTTTTGTGACAACTTTTTCTTTTTCAACCTCAAGACTGTCAATTATTCCAACAATTGCACAATCGACCGCAAGCTCGTCCTTGCCCATTGCACGCCTTGCCGTGCTGCCATTGACAACTAAAACCTGCTCGCCAATACCAGCGCCAACAATATCTGCGGCAACAAAAATACTACCACCTTTAATATTAGTTTCGACCTCTTTAACAACCATAAGCTTAAGACCCGAAAGCGATTCTTCCTTTTTGGTTGCCCAAACATGTCCTATTACCTGACAAATAACCATAGGGCATACCTCCTAATCAACAAATTCCACAGTTTTACGCGAGTGAGTAAAAACATCCTTAGCAGAGGGTGTTAGTACCGTCCCTTTTTTAAGGTAAATAACGCCATCATCCTTCTTTGAAAGCTTTGTTGCAATAGCCTCAGTTATAACCCTGTCAACACTGTTATCGGCTATTTCGCTTTTCTCAAGACTTTTCCCAAATTTTTGCTCTTTTATAAACTCAACACCAAAGCTTTGGAGAGTGTGAACATATCCCTCCAACATAGAAATTAGGTTTCTATTTGCAATTGTTCTATATTGTCTGAACATCAATGCAGACTCCATCATGTAAACGGGCCTACCATTAAGCAAAGCATTAACAACCGCACATTGTACGGGAGCGGTATCTTTACCCAAAGCGATATCAGAAAGCTCTGCCGTTGAAAGCTCGGTGATATATATTCTGTTGTACCTTTGAATGTCACCCTTCTGAGTGTAATCCTCAATACCGACTAAATTATAATCCTTTGCAAAAATCGGAAGTTTTTCCACTTTACCGAGCACAAGTGCAAGCGGACGAGAATCCGTCTGCTCATTTATCTGTTTATTACTTGTGTTGAGTGTTTTCATAACCTCGTTGGTTATAAGCTCAACAAGTCTATCGTTACTTATATCTGCCATAATTCCTCCTTATTTTTTAAGGAGCCTGCCCGTTGCATCTTTCCCGAGAGTGCAGGCGTTGGCTTCGTCAAAATCAATATGCATTGCCAAACTGAAATTTGAGTTAACTCTGACAAAAACCTTGTCAAATGTCAACGGCCGTGCACTGTCAAGTGCAACACGAACAACATCACCGTTTTTGACATCAAAACTTGTGGCATCTGACGGCGTCATGTGTATATGGTTTTGTGCAACAATAACACTGCCCTTAGCCTCGAATATACCATTTTCACCCACAATTAGCACATCCCCAGCACCTTTAAGATTGCCTGAAAGGTTCACAGGGGCTTTTATGCCCAGTTTAATGCAATCTGTCATTGATAGTTCAACCTGAACAGCTTTTCGCTCTGGGCCCAATATTGCGACATTGGTGATTTCTCCCTTTGCGGTTACAAGCTTAACCCTTTGTTCGCTTAAAAACTCACCGGGTTGTGAAAGGTTACGCTTATTTTTTAGCTTTACCACTTCACCAAAAAGTTTTTTTACTGCTTCTTCCGTTAGATGAACATGCCTTGCAGACGCTTCAATTGGTATTATTTTTTTGTTGTCGGATATGTTCGCAGAAAGCCCTTGTTGTGACAGGACTTTGCGTACTACCTCTTTAATTTCAGTTTCAGTCATAACTATACCTTTTCTTTTTTATTGTAGTAATTGGTAAGCACCCTGCAATAAATGATGTATACACAGCTGCTTAAACGATTGAGAGCTTCAATAATATCCTTGCGGTCTATCTGCCCATCATGTTCAAACGCAATCACAGCAGCAAGCTCGGCCTCACGCACAACTGTTCTTAAAGAGTTTAGTGAAATGCACATTTTGCCCATTTTATAATCGGGCACAAGGTGATCTATTCCAAACTCCTCAATCACATGGTGAGAGCTGTTGCGGATTTTTGAACTGTCCATATTGAGCAGCGTAAAACCTTCAATCAGCTTTTCATTTACATCAGCTGATATTACTTGCCGAACAAATTCGCAAATTTCATTCAGATCTTCGATAACTTCTACATACCCTTCTTCTAAAGCTACAATCTGTGTTTCCATTGTTTTTGCAAGAAGACTGTCAAGTTTTCCACGAAAGATGATTCGAGGATGAGATTTTGGCACAAGAACATTGCTGTAAAGGTGCGTCATCGCTTCTCCCTTTTCGGCAAGCTCTTTTCCCGTTTTGAAATCAACATATTTTGTGTTGCCTGTTATCTCAGAGCGCGGCATGACATTGTACTCACCCTGCATTTTGTTACGCAAAACGAGCTTAATCCCACGCTCATCTAAATATTCTCTTGCTCCGGGCATGACGAATGTATCTTCATCAATTTCAAGTTGCTTTGTCCCTAAAGGTAGGCACTTTGCCCGTAGCTCATATTCAGACAGTATTTTCATCCTCGACCCCCTTTCAATTTATTAAATAGTAGGAAAACTCAATTATTTGCGATTGCTACCACTTTCAAGTGTGGGAAGAATAAACTCAACTTCGTTGTGAGGACGAGGAATAACGTGAACCGAAATAAGCTCACCAATTCTTGAAGCTGCCGCTGCACCTGCGTCTGTTGCTGCTTTGACCGCTCCAACATCGCCTCTTACCATAACGGTAACAAGACCGCCACCGACATGAACCTTACCAATAAGGTTTACATTTGCCGCCTTAACCATAGCGTCTGCGGCCTCAATAGAGCCTACGAGTCCTTTTGTTTCTACCATTCCGAGTGCTTGTAATGTTGCTGCCATTTTAATTTTCCTCCTAATTTATATTATATT
>DASRNM010000015.1:0-41524 GCA_035647435.1 Clostridia bacterium | reverse complement strand
AAATACAATAAGCCGTTTCTTCCGTATTTATGGGAAGAACAACTATAATGAGTTGCGTCCACTACAAATGCGTGGTGGCACAGAATCGCAGGAGTCAGCAATCCATGTTCTGGTGACACTCTTCAATAAATATGAATCTGTATTGGCATTTGAAGAACAACTTCAGTTGGCAGAAGATAAAATTGCGGCGTTCAAAAGCGCTCGTAAGTACCAGTTCATTCCTTCAGCAGTTGATGGTTTGAAAAAATATGAGGATAACATCTCTATTATTGCTTCGCTGAAACAGGAAAAAGCCGACTTAGAATCCTCGAACAACCAAGCGGTCAATTCCGAAGAGGTAGAAAAAGCCAACCAAGCTAATGCATTAATCATACAGATGCAGGATGCCCGCAGATTAGTGAACCAGAGAGAAAATGATCTACATATTATCGAGCTTAATATGAGTCAAGGGGTCTATCCAACTGAAGCGGATTTGACGAGTTTACGTGAGTATTTTCCGGAAGCAAACTTGCAAAAACTCATTGATATAGAGCGGTTCCACAATAAAATACAGACTATTTTGCAAGACGAATTAGAGGCAGCCAAAGCAAGGTTAGAAGAAGAATTAAAGCCGCTAAAACAGATGATTGCATACCTGGAAAAGCAGGCAGAGGAAATTCATCCATCTATAGTATTTAGCAAGGAATTTCTCGCAGCTTATACTCATCTTGACCGCAGGATTCATAAATTAGAAGATGAAAATGAAGCTTTCGACACTCGTAACACATTGCAAAACGAGAAAAAGCAAGCAAGCGACAGGCTCAGGTTGCAGATGGAAACAGTACTAAAAGTCATAGAAACTACAATTAATCGCCATATGAGTGAGATCAGTGATTACGTCTCTCAAGGGAAAGATAATCCACCTGTTTTAGGAATCAAGGAATATAACAGCTACTCCTTTGAAACACCAAAGGATACTGGAACAGGTACGAATTTCAAAGGAATGCTGATATATGATATCAGTATCCTTAATAGTACGGCGCTCCCTGCGTTGGCACATGACTCCCTTCTGTTTGCTAATGTCTCCGACGATACCATCGGACAAATCTTGGCTTTGTATGCGCGAGAAAAACAGAAGCAAATATTCATAGCCTTCGACAGAGCGAGCAAATATGACAAAACGGCACAGTCTATCATTAGCGAAAATACTGTGCTAAAATTGGATGCCGATGAACAGGCGCTGTTCGGACGGAAATGGGGCAGAAAGGATACTGCAAAATGAAGATCCAATATAATAAACTCTGGAAAATACTCATCGATAAAAATATGAAAAAGGTTGACCTTAGAGATGCTGCTGAAATCAGTTCAAACTCTATCGCAAAGCTCGGTAAAAATGAACCTGTGCGAATGGATATTTTGATGAAAATTGCAGCGGTACTCGATTGCAAGGTTGAGGATCTATTTGAAACTGTTAAAGATGAAAACGACGAGAATGCATAACAGGGGTTGCCTTATTTTGAATATATTCCTGTACACAAAGTTTAGTGTCAATAGGAGTTTAGACATTCCAGGTGAATGGATTCGCTCGAGCGGACTGACGAGAACATAATTAGGAGACAAGTTTATTAATAAAAAATAGAGTGTCTGCTTGTAAGATACTTTACGGAAACAACCTATTAGACCTCGTGAAGGCAAGTGGCACGACGCTGAAGCGAGCTATGTATATCATTAAGGCGAAAAGGAGCAAAAAGCATGGGTAATTTTTTTGAAATATTGGTCGAAGTTCTCAAATCAGATGAGAGGTTCTTTACAGAGGGCAGAATATTGCTCCGCAACAAGGTATATGAATCCGCCATGAATATGGATGCAGGGTTAATCGAGCTGCTACTCGGTAACGATGAAACGAGGAAACGTTTCTTTACCGATGTGAACGGTACCTTTGTCTTCGACAAAGTCGGCTTCGGATGGGTGGTCAACAACCGTCAATTCCTGCCCGACAGCTACACGCGCTTCAAAAACCGCATCGGCTTGACTGACAGTCGCGGCGACATGATATCCGCGTCAAACGACGTGGTGCTATCCTTCCCCTACAAAGACTGTGTTCTTGAGGGCGGGCAAACGAAAGACGACCAGAAGCGCGACGAAGTTTTTTATAACACAACACTCGCTCCGGATGAAGTGGACAGGCTACTTTATCCGAAAGTATTGGCTGGTGCGCGGAGGTATACGGCAAACGGTGTAGAAGAAGGCATTGCTTTCAATGACAACGACAACCTCATCATCAAAGGGAATAATCTCCTCGCCATTGCTTCACTTTTGAAGCGATATGAAGGTGGGGTAAAGCTGATTTATCTCGATCCACCATATAACACGAATAACGATAGCTTTAGATATAATGATTCGTTCAATCGCTCAACATGGCTCACCTTCATGAAAAATCGGCTTGAAGTGGCACGGAGGCTTCTTTCAAATGATGGTTCGATTTACGTGCAACTTGATTATAACGAAATTCACTACTTCAAGGTGCTTATGGATGAGGTGTTTGGAGAGGAGTGCTTCCAACGCGAAATTATATGGGATACACAGGTATTATCTGGATATAAGACAATAGCGAACAACTGGGTTCGGGGGCATGATACAATTCTTTTCTACAGCAAGAGAGAAAAGGGATTCCTTTTTAATAAACAGAAAATGCCGCACCGCAAAGAATATCTCGACCGCTTTGATAAAACGGACGAAACTGGCCGCAAATATTTTGATGGACGAGGGAAGGTTCTATATCTTGATGAAGTGATTGAGAAAGGTAAGAGCGTAGGCGATGTATGGTATGATATTATGTCATTTCAGCAAATACCTACGGCAAAAGAACGCGTAGAGTTTTCAACGCAAAAACCAGAAGCACTGTTACAAAGAATAATACAAGCGGCAACAAATGAGGGTGACATTGTGCTTGATTTTTTTGGAGGTTCTGGGACAACCGGCTGTGTTGCGCATAAACTAAATCGCCAGTACATTATGGTCGAACAACTTGAAGGGCAGATAGAAATTCAAGTTGAACGTCTCGACAAAATAATAAAGGGTGCTGATAATGGCTCTCTTGCCGTTGAGTTGGGATGGCACGGCGGAGGTTCATTCGTTTACGTCGAACTCGCTAAATGTAATCAGCACTTCGTTGATGAGGCTATGGTAGCAACAGACGATGTTATTCTTATCGCTCTGCTTGAGCGTATTCTTTCCACAGGCTTCATCAGCAGCAAGGTAAACCCTGCCGAGATCGCCGGAGCCGCCACGGACTTCGAGTCACTGTCCATCGATGACAAGAAGCGCTTCATCTTAGAGTTGTTGGATAAAAATATGCTCTATGTGAATCTTTGTGACCTCGACGATGAGGAGTACGCCATCGGCGATGCGGATAAAGCTTTCACGAGGAGTTTCTACGGAATGGAGGGCAAGTAGGATGTTTCTCTTTCAACAAATTGATTCAATCCGCGACTACTCACCGATTGCCTATAAGGAGTTGCCGGACTATATCCCCACCAACCTGAACCCAACATTTGAATTGCGTCCGTACCAGGAGAATGCTTTCCGTAACTTCATTACGTTCTATGAAAGCGACAAGCGCCCGAATCCAACGCAGGTCTTATTTCACATGGCAACTGGTAGTGGCAAGACGCTCATCATGGCAGGTTTGATTATCTACCTTTATAAACTCGGATACCGAAACTTTCTGTTCTTCGTGAATCTTGACAACATTGTCCAAAAGACGAAAGACAACTTCTTAAATGCGGCGTCGGCAAAGTACCTATTTGCAGAGCAAATCGTCATTGATGGTGAAACGATCAAAATAAACGAGGTGAGCAACTTTCAAGGTACAAGCCCCGATGCTATCAACATCTGCTTCACAACCACACAAGGGCTGCATTCTGATATGTGGAGCGTCAAAGAAGGTACCCCTTCGTTTGACGATTTTTCAGAAGTAAAGACTGTACTTATTTCCGACGAAGCACATCACTTAAATGTCGATACCCGTAAAGGCAAAAAGAGTACAGACGATGATAGCTCTAAGAGCTGGGAGTACACTGTTAATCGTATCTTTGGTGCAAATCGCAATAATGTTTTGCTTGAATTCACTGCAACCTGCGACCTGCAAAACCCGTTCATATTGAACGAGTATGAGAACAAAATTATATTCGATTACCCTCTCCGTAAATTCCGCGAGGAGAAGTATTCGAAACAGGTGCGGGCAATCCGTGCTGACATCGGCTATTCTGATCGTATGCTGACGGCCCTCATGTTCAGTCAATATCGCCTGAAAGTGTTTCAAGACCATCGACTCTACATCAAACCCGTGGTACTGTTCAAGTCGAAAACCATTGCCGAAAGTAAGGAGTTTGAACAAAGATTCTATGAGTTGGTACGGACTCTCACTGGCGCGATGTTGGAACGTATCGTCGAAGCTTCGCCTCTTGCGGAGGTGGCTCGAATGGCAGAGTATTACGCCGCCAAGGACATCGGATTTGACGAGTTGGCACAGGAGTTGCGGGAGGAATTCAGCCCCGATCATTGTATTTCCGTCAACGACAACAAAGAAGCAAGCGAACGGCAGTTATTATTGAACTCCCTTGAGAGCCTCGATAATCCATATCGTGCAATTTTCGAGGTCAAAAAGCTGGATGAGGGTTGGGATGTTCTGAACCTCTTTGACATCGTACGTCTTTACGAAACCCGTGACGCTTCAAGGGGAAAACCCGGAGCAAGTACTATTGCCGAGGCGCAACTTATTGGGCGTGGCGCGAGATATTGTCCATTCGTCATTAATGAGGATGACGAAAAATACAAACGCAAGTACGACGGCGATGTGGATAATCCTCTCCGCGTCTGTGAAGAGTTGTACTATCACTGCCAATATGACAGCCGCTATATCGACGAGTTGAATAAGGCTTTGATTGCCACGGGTATTATGCCAGAAAGCCAGACCGAAGTACATTATGTTCTGAAGGATGAATTTAAGAAAGACGAAATATATAAGACAGGCATTGTATTTTTGAATAAGCGCGAGGTGAAGAGCCGCAAGGACATTGTACAGCTTTTGCCGTCAGTGCGTGACAAAGAATATAGCGTCACTGTCAATACAGGCAAAACGGCAATGGACACCATGATGATGTCAGTTCATACGAATACCACCGTAAAAACGCATACACACCGAACGACAATCAAGGAGATTTCGGACATTAACTATTCTATCGTCCATGCGGCCTTACGTCGCATTGACGTGTTCAAATTCAATGTATTGCGCAGCTACTTCCCAAACCTGAAATCGCTACGAGAATTTATAACGGATTCCTCCTATCTTGGCGGCGTTAGGCTGCTTATCGAGAGTCGTGATGAAACACCTGCCCCGGAGACGCTCTTTATAGCCTGTATGGAAGTGCTTACAAAAATCGGTGGCGAAATTTCGGCTATCAAGGAAACCTACGAAGGAACGACGGATTTCACGGATAAGAAATTCAGCGAAGTGTTTCGCAACAAGACAATCCATATCACCGACCCTCACGGCGAAGGCGAGGGCGTTTCACAGAACGCTTCTGCGATTCGGCCGGAATGGAAAATCAACCTCGGAGATGCAGATTGGTTTGTTTTTAACGACAACTTCGGTACGACCGAGGAAAAAGCGTTTGTGGCCTACTTCTCCACCTACGTGGATAAGTTGAAAAAAGAATATGAAAAAGTCTACCTCGTGCGTAACGAGCGACAGCTTGTTCTGTATTCATTTGACGGAGGCGAGCGATTTGAACCCGACTATTTGATGTTTCTGCGCAAGAAAAATGCCACTGGCTATGACCAGTATCAAATTTTCGTTGAGCCGAAAGGCAATCATCTGCTCTCACAAGATAAATGGAAAGAAGACTTCTTGCTGCAGATTGAAAGCAGAGGAATTCCGAAGAAGACCTTTGCCGATGACACGGAATACCATGTTTGGGGCTTCCCGTTCTATAATCAGCAAAATAGGATGACCGAGTTTACGACAGCGTTTGAAAGCCTCTTGCCATAATCGTACATACACTCTTTAATAATAGCTACTACGCCCGTCGCATCACTCTTACGGCAATCTACCTACTAATATGGCAAAGAGGAGGTCATCCCATGGCGGCAAATAAAGAAATTCATGAATTTGCGATACGTTGGTTTGAGAAGTACCGCAATTCGAGCACAAAAGAATATGAGGTTGGAGAAGGCTTTGGGGATGAATGTTTCGCTCTCGGATTCGAGATGGATTGCGGAAAGGCGTTTGAGGCAGAATTCCCGGATACAAATGCTTTAAACGACTATGAAGCTCTTGATAAAATTATTGAGCAGGTGCAGGATGTGAGCCTTCTTTGCTCAGCCATATTCTCTAAATGGCGATATGTTACTCATTGGACATTTGGTGAACAACTGCTTTCACCACAGAATAGACCTTGGTTCATTCTTGCATTTGGGCGTTTGGCTGCACTGACTTCGGAGGACGGAACTAATCCTTTTATCTTTGAAGGTCAGGTTCAAAAAATTCAAATCACATCAAACAATATCGGCTATGGTCCCTGCCCGGAGCCGGACGAAGAAGTAGAGCAGAAGCTCACCATTGCCGCTGATGGTCGGCTAAGGCAGTCAGCACTATTACGGAAAAGGAATATCAGGTCGGAGGCTCCACCGCATTGCTCGATGCAATCTGCTTGACGATAAACAAAATCGGTAATGCCCAGAGGCACACCGCAGACGACTACCGCGCTGAAAAAGTGATGTTTGTGATTATCACGGACGGCGAGGAAAACTCAAGCCGCGAATACTCCGCAGAAAAGGTCAAAACGCAGATTGAGCGGCAAAAGACGAAATACGGCTGGGAGTTCATTTTCCTTGGTGCAAACATCGACGCGGTTCAGACAGCCGGGCGTTTTGGAATTGCGCCTGACAGGGCGATTGACTACCTTGCTGACAGCGAGGGTACGGAACTGAATTTCAAAGTAATGGCAAGTGCTGTGGCGACATTCCGTGAGGCAGGAACCGTTGATGAGGCTTGCTTTGAGGAAATCCGCAAAGACGTGAAGCGGCGAGGAGGTCGAAAATAATGCTCGGAGCGATTATAGGGGACATCGTAGGTTCGGTCTACGAATGGCATAACATCAAAACAAAGGACTTCCCGCTGTTCCGCAACGACTGTTTTTTCACGGATGACACAGTGATGACCATCGCCACCGCAGACGCTCTGATGAACGGTGGTGAAGCCGACGATTTCATTGATTCCTACAAGAAGTGGGGACGGCTCTATCCTGATGCTGGATATGGCGTTA
The DNA here is from genome assembly GCA_035647435.1 of Clostridia bacterium. Lineage (GTDB taxonomy): Bacteria > Bacillota > Clostridia > Oscillospirales > Acutalibacteraceae > JAAZFZ01. Next base: position 34,217 of record DASRNM010000015.1, on the reverse strand, counting down.
GGTTTGGAAGTTGGATTCACTCTGGTGACCGTAAGCCCTATAACTCTTGGGGCAACGGTTCAGCGATGAGGGTTTCACCTTGCGCGTGGGTGATGAATTGCGGATTCTATGGGCGTACAGGTTGTTGGCCATCAAACGGTTGGGAATGTGTAACAAAATCTGCTGAGGTGACGCATAACCACCCCGAAGGAGTCAAAGGCGCACAAGCTACCGCAGTAGCGATATTTTTGAGCCGGTTCTACGCCGGATGTCACGCCTTCGATTATTGCCAGCCGTGGTCGCTTGAAGAATTGAAAGCTGAAATAAAAAAGCTGATAGAATCCAATCTTGGATATGATCTATCGCGGACGCTTGATGAAATTCGCCCAACCTACCGCTTCAATGAAAGCTGTCAGGATACGGTGCCACAGGCGATTATCGCATTCCTTGAAAGCACGGACTTTGAGGACGCAATCCGAAACGCCATTTCCCTCGGAGGCGACAGCGACACGCTTGCAGCAATCACTGGCAGCATTGCAGAGGCCGCCTATGGTGTGCCGGATTGGATTAAAGACAAGGCTTTGGGTTATCTTGATGCACCGTTGAGAGATGTCTATAATAGGTGGACAGTATACATAGAGAACAACTAAAATTTTGGGAGTGCAACAGGAGGAATCTTTAACGATTTGCTTTGGGGCGGTAAGATTAGAACATTTATATCGACTTGTTCCCGCGAACGGATGAAATCTGTAGAACTGTTCCCTCGAACAGAGAGAACCCCTAAAATCCACTATTGACCTATTCCCTTGAACGGGCAAAACGAAAAATACATACCAGACATCAAGGTGAGCCTATCGTGCCACGTTGAGACGGTAGTATTGATGTCACGGGTTGATAAATAAGAGTGCAATAGTGCTTGATATAAGGGCTTTTCGAGGTTTTAGGGTTGAAATTCACTGTTGAGAAATTGCCGATTTTTCGCTTTGTGGGAACAAGTCAAAACAAGGGTTTTCCCTTGTGACAGCGCGATTTAGATGTCAGTGTTTGGCGAGTGGTCAGTTTAGATAACATGTGTTTGCGAGTGGTCGATTTAGATGTTTTTAAAATTTGGCGAGGTTGTGTGGTCAGGTTAGATGTTGTTAATATAGGCCCTTTATTATTAAGGTTTTCAAGGGTTAAAAGAACCAAAAAGCAGCTTAGACCACTTATCATTCGTGAGATTTTAAATGTAGTGAGGTGTATTTATGTTATTAAGAATTCAAATAGCACTTACCCGTGACTCTGTGTGTATGGGTGATGATGTTGAAGATCATACAAAAATTATTGATATCGTTCAACCGCGCGATGCTTATGAGACGGTAATGAATATAGCAAAAAATTATTTGCCGAGTATCATGGAACATGGTCATACTTGGGACTGTTATCTTGATGGCGTGAAAATTGCAGTTATAAACGGAAACTGTAATAAAATTATGTTAACTGCTGATTGCCCATCAATTACAAATGGATGTGCGCTTTACTTTAAATATCATTCGGCAACTTATTAAAAATATTATTTATAGGTGATAAAATGTCGGACGGAACTCAAAAATTAAAAGTAACGATGATTCCTGCCACCTGCAAGCCGGAAAAATGGGTTGGCATATATTGTCGTGTCAGCACAACGCATGAGTCGCAGGATGAAAGCTTGGAGATTCAAGTAAAGACATTAAAGCAATTAATAGCATACAATCCAAAGTGGAAATTATACGAGGTATATACTGACAGGGATTCCGGAGGTAATGTAGCACGACATGGGTTTCAGAAGATGATTTCCGACTGCTACGAAAATCGGATAGATATTGTTTTAGTAAAGACCATAAGCCGCTTTGCCAGAAACACAGTCGATCTGCTTGAAACGGTACGCAGACTGAAGGGGTTGGGGGTCGAGATAATATTTCACCAAGAAAATTTACGAACAAACGATGCAGATAATGATATACTGATCTCGGCACTGAGTGCAATTGCCCAGGCTGAAAGCGAATCTACAGGCGAAGCAATCAAGTGGGGATTGAAACGTGGGTTTCTATCCGGAAAATCCAAGTTATATTCCCGCAAGTGTTTTGGTTATAAGCATGATGAAAGCGGCAAGCTTATCATTGACGAAGGACAAGCACAAGTCGTTCGATTGATTTATGATTTATATTTAAGAGGAAATAGTATTGTTTCGATTATCCGGGAACTTGAGAAGGAAAGTATAAAATCACCGCAGGTGAAAGACACTTGGTCTAAACGTGCTATTCAAACGGTACTAACCAATGAAAAATATATCGGACATATATTAATAGGCAAAACCTATACTGGGGATTTTCCAAATAATAAGCAACAAAAAAATGATGACGGTCAAGACCAGTTCTTAATGAAAAATGCGCATGAACCAATTATTGAAGAAGAAAATTTCGAGCAGGTTCAAGAAGAAATGAAACGCAGGAGCAATATCGAGATTGTTTTTGGAAAAGCAGTAAGAAAAGGAAATCGTTATAGCTCAAAGCGTGAGAACCGAGATTGAACTTTGTAATTATGCGAATCGTCCAAAGAAAGCTGGACAAATATTTATAGTAGAGTATGGAATCTCTGCTTGGTTTTGGTTAAATGATTAAATTGAAAGAGAGGGGTAGCAATGAGTTCGCAAAGCATATACAGTGCTATATGTGAAAACCTGAATTCAGAGGGGATGCTTTCACAAAACTTTACACTTTCATTTAAGGATGCTTCACCAAACGAACTACGCTTTATGCCCGGCGCGAGAGATGGTATAGGCATATTTCACTTTGGCTCAAAACATCCGGAAGTAGTTGCTAAGAAAATAGTGAAGTCCTTAAAAAGCGACTGGAAAAAGGGTAGTTCTAACTCACAAAATAAAATTGCTGTACTCCTCCATAAACATGGGTCATTGTCAGTTATCGACCCCATTCTTAATTCTATTCGAGAAGATCATAAAGGGGTCGACGTTAAGAATTTGATTGATTATGCTTGTCGGCTCGCTTTTCATACTGCTGATGAGGAACTGGTCAAGTTAGGCATAGGATTACTCGGATTGCTTGACTTAAGCAGCGAAAAGGATGTTATTGACAAGCTTCTTATACTTGCTTTATATGAAGAGTTTACACTTTACGTGGTTGTAGCAGTTTCAAATTACAAAAATGGCAACGATATTCTGTTTGGAATTGCACAGAAGGTTGATGGTTGGGGTAAAATCAATACGGTGGAGCGCTTAGAACCCACATCAGATGAAATCCGCGAATGGATTTTGCGCAAAGGTTGCGCCAATGCAGTTATGGATGCTTATCTTGGATTGGAATGTGCCAACAAAGGTAATTTAATTAGTGCATTACGCGGTGAATCCCTGGATGGTGAACTTTTTGACAGTATCAGTATTATCATTGATGCCCTCTTAGATGAGGGACCCGTCGATGGAATTAGTGCCTATGAACATGTCGAAGAAGCATTGCAGCATTATTTGCAGTTTGCGTCAGAACATATAGTTACAGTGAAACACCTCTGGCGTATACTTAACTTGCAAAGTTGGTTGGAAAATGCCGAAATAACCAACAGAGATGAATTGCGAAAGATGTGTGATAACATTGTTTATAGAGCATCATGGCACGAATTGATTTGCGGGATTCTCAATAACCCTGACGATGAGCAGTTTTTCTATGCTTCCAATGCTGCATCAAGATTAAATCTGGATGTCTCCGAATTGATATTTAAGGCGGTCAAGCAAAACCCTGTTAAACATAGTGGTTATCTCTCTATAGTTTATCGAAATCCTGAATATGCAAAACAATTAACAAAAATTTATGAAGAAGTCTTACCGCTTGATGATATGGCGACAGGAATGGGCGATTTTCTTTTTGCAGAGAATCTATCCCAAGAGCATATGTGCTTAGATTTTGTGCTTCAAGAGCTAAAGCAATATCCAAAAATGGGTGAAAGGTTAGTACAGACTGCGCTTCAATCACCTGTGGTTAGAGAGCGAAACGGTGCATGTAAAGTTATGGAGGCATGGAGCAAGTTATTAGATCAAAATCTACAAGTTGTTTCGCCAAATTTGTTTTATGTGCTAAAAGACATCTTTAGGATCGAAGTTAACGCTGATACCAAGAAAAATATGAAAAAAATACTTAAGGTCTAAAATAGAATATATGCTTGGATTTGCCATGATGACAGAGTCAATTGACATCAATATTGCCCTCTCGACCGTATTGCTGAATGTAAGCTCTGTATATAAGGAAGATTACATAAGCGAGCAAGAAAAATGGCTATTTTACGGGCTTATAGCAGCTTATTGAAATTGGATTTTGACATCTAACCTGACCACTGAATTTAGCCTAACTATCACACGTTGAGACGGTCGTATTGATAACGCGCAATATGTAGCTGAAAGAGATTGCGCGGACACAATATGTTGTGATTTCACGTATTTAAAGAGCAATAATTGCCTAATTATCATTGGCGATAAAACGTGATATAATTAGGCTATATTAAAACAGGAGGTGAGCTTGTGGATTCAAAAATCTGGTATATCCCGGTAAAGAATGACCGTTTAGAAAAGAAAGTCGGAATTTACTGCAGGGTCAGTACAAACGAAAGAGAACAGCTTTATAGCCTTGCAGCACAGATTTCCGCTTTGACAAGAGCGGTTGCGAATGTCAGTCAGTGGAGACTGGCAGATGTTTTTATCGATATCGCTTCAGCGAAGGGAGAAATACCTCGTCGGGAATTTGAACGACTGCTTCGAGAATGTGAAGCTCACAATATCTCCGTTGTTCTCACAAAAAGCATCAGCAGATTTGGCAGAGATACAGTAGAAACCTTAACGGCCATCAATAAGCTGAAAAATACCGGTGTGAGAATCATATTTGAGCAGGAAAATCTGGATACGGATGAAGTAGACAGCAATCTGATGATTTCCGTGATGGAATCCTTCGCACAAGCGGAAAACCAAAGCAGAAGTGAAAATATCCGTATGGCGCTTGCAATGAGAGCTGCAAACGGAACCTCCGGATTGTACAAGAGAAAGCTATATGGCTATACAAAGGATAAAGATGGAGAACTTGTCATCGATGAGGAGCAGGCAAAGGTTGTGCGAGATATCTTCCGTTGGTATCTTGATGGAGCAAGCGTGCTTGGGATTATCAAAAAGCTCTCCGATGCAGGTGTTCCATCCCCTGTCGGAAAAGAAAAATGGAATAAACGAGCAATAGAAACTATGCTCGCAAATGAAAAGTATACCGGCACTGTTACGCTCTTGGATTCTGCTACACAAGAATATCAGTATCAGATGAAAGAGTGCCATCCGCCGATAATCACAGAAAGTGAATTCAGAGCGGTGCAGGAAGAACGAGCAAAGAGAAGTAATGTCGTGACAGACGATGACGGTACTCACCGTAGCAGTAAGAAATACAGTTCGAAGAATAAAAAGAAATTGTGAGGTGATTTCGGATGAAAAAAGCAGCAATTACGATTTTGAAAATATTGATTTTCTTTGTTGGATGGGCTGTGTTATCCGGTTTGATAGACATACCAGTCGATAATCCTGTAGTATGGCGTTTTTTTGCAGAGTTAATTCCCTTAGTTGTTATAGTAATATTTACAGTTATTTTCTTACGGCTTGAAAAGGGTGAAGTGAAGATACCTTTTGCAGAAAATGCCGGAAAGGGAACGATAGTAGGAATAGTAACTGGCTTCGTTTGGATAGGTGTCTCTACTGCAATTCTGTTGATTCTTCATCAATTAGCCATTGTTGGAAAGAACGATATAAATATTATATGGCTGTGGATTATATCAGCTTTTATAAATGTGATAATGCAGGAGCTGTTGGTAAGAGGATATTTGTATCAACTTTTGAAAGCAAAGTACAATTTGCCACTTGCGATTATTATCACGACAGCCCTATTTACATTCATGCACGGAGGTGCATTTGAAGCAGGTTTTATACCTGTAATCAACGTTATTACTATGTGTTTGTTTACGACTGCTTTGTATGAGGCTAATGGCACAATTCTTGCTCCGATTATGGCTCATGCAGTATGGAATATCATAGGAGCGATTATTTTGGGCGGAGTAAGTTTGGCAGATGATTACCCGAGTGTTTTTTCTATGACAGCTATAGGCAGTACTGTGCTTTCTGGCGGTGATTGTAAAATAGAAGGTAGCGTTATAGTGACAATTATCAATATAGCCTTGCTACTTTTATTTTATATCGTGTACAGCAGAAATGCTAAAATTAAAAAAGTCTCATAGTTAGTGTGAAATACATAATATAAATAGCCTACTTATGCGAGGCAACAGATTAGATGTCAGTATTCTACTGGATGCACGAAAAAGCCTGTAAAATCAATGGTTTTGGCATTTTTGGACTTGTTTCTGAAATAGCCTAAGTATCACACGTTGAGACGGTAGTATTGATGTCAAGGGTGAAAGAGTAGGGTGTGAGAAGTCCTGTAATACTGGGCTTTTCAGGATTTGAGAGTAAAAATATGATGTGTGAAAATCGTGAAAATATCTGTTAGTGGAAACAAGTCCAGAGGCATGATATTTTAGGTGACAGAGCGATTTAGATGTCAGTGCTTGGCCAGTGGTCGATTTAGATAACATAGATTTGCGAGTGGTCGATTTAGATGTTTTTTGGATTTGGATGGGGTTGTGTGGTCAGGTTGGATGTAGCAATAATTTAAAAGTTTTTTTGTCGGTTATATGGTATAATTTATGTAATATATACGCGCAAAATGATGAAAGAGGGGGGAATAAAGTGGGATTTTTTGACTTAAAAGCTGAATGTGCAATTTGCAACAAGCAAGTCGGGTTACATAGATTTCAAATTGCAAATAAGGAGTGGGTATGTCCCGAATGTTTTAAAAAATGTGGATTTACAGCGATGACACCTATTAAAACAATGACCGCATCACAGGTACAAGCCGCTTTGCAGGAAAAAGAGAAAAGTGCTGAAGCATTGAAGACTTTTGTTGCAACAAAAAAAATCGGATCATTTTTAGAGATTGATGAAAATGAAAAGCAATGGCTTATTCCTGATGGTTTATTTGGTGGCAAAAAACACCCAAAAATTTATAGTTTCACTGATATTATAGATTTTGAGCTGTTAGAAGATGGATCATCAATAACTAAAGGCGGATTGGGAAGGGCCTTGGCTGGCGGGTTTCTTTTTGGCGGTGTCGGAGCAGTAGTTGGTGGTGTTACAGGTGGTAAGAAAAGCAAGGCGATTTGCGACAGCCTAAAAATAAAGATTACATTAAATAGCATGGCGACTCCTACTACATATATTAACTTTATTAAAACACAGACCAAAAAAAGTAGTTTTATATACAAGTCAAATTTTTCATTAGCACAGGATTGCTTGTCAGTATTACAATTAATGTGTAACGAATCATCCGGGCAGGATCATGGTTCACCAGATTCTAAATCAGGAACAAGTGAGGCCGATGAAATACTAAAATTTAAGCAGCTCCTTGATAATGGCGTGATTACCCAGGAAGAGTTTGAGATGAAGAAAAAGCAGATACTTGGATTATAAGAAAGCAAGGCACTCTACGACGTGATTTCATAGAGTGTCTTGCTCGTTTTTAATCCTATTCTTCTACATCCACCGTCACGCCGGACTTGAATTCTATAATAAATTTGTCCTCGTGGATGGTGACTTTTTCAATCAGCCGGCGGATAAGCTGCTCGTCGTATTCGGCGAGGGCGGTGGATTGCTTCTTTAGAAATGTGCTCATATCAGCCATGCGCTTTTTAAATTCATCACGGTTGGCGTTTTCAAGAAGTAGCTCTTTCTTCTGGTCACGAAGGTGGTGAATCTCATCGCCAACCTTATCATAATCCGCGTTGGAAGTGGCCAACTTCAAAAGCTCCGTTTGCAACTCCTCAAGCCGTTTATCAATATCGGCTAAGGTCTTGTTATTTTCGCGATTTATAACGGTGGTAATATTATCCTGAAGGGCAGTGAGGAAAGAGTCCTTGCCGCAATCAGTTTCTTTCTTTCGTAAAAAATAAAGGTTGCTTGCGCTGATCGAGAAAGATGGCTATTTGCCATCTTTTCTTGAGTTTTGTTATCCATTCAGATCAAACTCATATACTTCACCATTAATAAAACGAAAAAGAAGATGTCCGCCCGCCGTCGCCAATATCATCTCCACAACGATGCGGAGCACTTCTTCAGTTATGTAGATATTATTTTGACGTGTACGAAATCCGTAGATATATTTAGATATCGCATCCATACGAGATTTGTTTTGAGCTGACTTCTTATCTGGGTGAATGCTTAGCGAAATTAGGTTAATGGCGTAATTAAGCATTGAAATCCTGTTGCTTAATAGAAATAATATCGCTTTAAGACAAGCGAACTGCATCACCTCTTTCCGCACACGTGGAGTCGGGCATACAGTTTTAGTTTTATACCTGTTTTTACAAAACCAGTACCAAGCTCTGTGTTTTCCACTATGCGCTGACTTCAATCCGTAGAAGTTACTGCAATATTCACACTGGATTTTGGAAGCCAGTGCATTTATGCAACTATATCCGTGACCATATACTGTACGGCGGTGATTAATGGTTTTTTGCGCATAATCAAAAGTGTCCCTTGGAATAATCGCCTCATGGCCATCGGTGACATAATATTGATTTAATTCGCCCTCATTTATTTTCATCTTTTTCGTGAGGTAATCGACAGTAAATTTCTTTTGTAATAGAGCATCCCCTTTGTATTTCTCGTTTCTCAATATACTGTTGATTACGGTTTGTGACCACTTATCCTTTCCGCCTGGAGTTGGGATTTCAGCTTGGTTGAGATAACGGCAAATTCCTGCAGGGGTTTTGCCCTCGAGGTAAAGCTTAAAAATAAGCCTGACGAGGATTGCTTGTGTTTGGTTAACTACAAGTCCACCTTGTGACCCACGGTCGTAGCCGAGAAAGCGGTCATACGCAACAGAATACTTGCCATCAGCAAATCTTTTGCGGTGTCCCCATGCCACATTTTCTGATATAGAACGCGATTCCTCTTGGGCCATACTTGAAAGCAGCGTAATCATGAATTCGCCTTTAGAGTCAAAGGTCCCGATATCTTCCTTTTGAAAATACACCTCAATCCCATACTCTTTTAGGAGCCGAATACATATAAGCGAATCAACGGTATTCCTTGCGAAGCGGGATATGGATTTCGTGATTATCAAATCGAACGCCCCTGATTTCGCATCGCTCATCATTTTTTGAAATTCTACTCTCATTTTTTGTGAGGTTCCGGTAATACCTTCATCAGCATACAATTTTGCAAAGATTAAATCGGAGCGTTCTTCCACATATTTTAGGTAATAGTCTCTTTGCGCCTCGATGCTATTTAACTGCTCGTCACTGCTGGTTGAAACTCTGGCGTAAATCGCCACACGACGTTTTTGGTAAAATGATTCATACAGCTTTTCAACTTTTGGATAGACCTTGATTTTATGTATTATCTTTTTCATTCCGTGACCTCAATCCAAAATGCCGATTAAGGGCTTAAGGTCAGCCTGTGCCTTTTTACGGACTACTTCCGTCTCTTCGGTATTAAGTAAACCTTCTCTTTGTAAATTGAGTAATAACAGTTTTATTAACTGGTAGTCAATCTCTTTTTCCGCGATATTCTTATCCATTTTGTGACCTCCTCTACAAGTCACTAATATAAATCACTCAAAACAGCTGAAAAGTCAAGGTTTAAATTGATAACTTTGATATTATACCCTCGCTAACGATTGATACCTTCGCTAACGATAGGAAACCCTCGCTAACGATTTGATGGCAGGGGTGTGCATCGTATCAATAATATCAGCATTAGCCATAGAAGAATCACAGAGGATTAATACCCTCTGTGATTTTTTTCTTGTTTTAATTCATATCGGAGAGACAAGAACTCAAAGTCCATCTCATGGCGGTCGCCAAAGGCGGAGTCATGAGGGACATATAAATCGTTGCGCGAAAGCGAAGCTTTCGAGTCTCTCCTTCTCCGCCAGAAACAGAGTGTCAGTGTTTTGCTGTGTGTCAACAACCCCGTCCCCGCGACACTTTGTTCGCTATCCGTTCCCTCTATATATCTCATTCAAAAGCACCTCAAACTTTATATTTATCAACGTTTTCATTGCTTTTATTATAATATATTTTATCTCTTTTTTTAAAGATTTTTCGTCTCGTTTTCGTCTTTTATTTTAGGCGTTTTCACACAGTCTACCGTCCCCTTAGCACTAGCATGTTCCATGATTCCGTGCTATAATAGCATTCTTAATAAGCGAAAGGTAGGTTATTACATGCTGGCTCAACGGTTCGGCTCCGAATATCAAACAGACGAAAAATTTATCAATGAGTTTCTAGAAATCGTAAAAAAATACCCAGGTTCGTGCGACGAGGTCTGGCTTGCGAGTGAATACGGTTTTTCAAAGCTTGAAAAGCATCGCGATACCGCGGAAAAACTCTGCGGGGTGGCTGAAAGGCTTCGTTCGGACGGCCTGCGGGTTTCGCTGCAAATCAGTAACACCATCGGTCACGGGCAGTATATGGCCAGTAAGGACTGCAGCGGGCTGATTTATGAAGGTTCGCCGGTGGAGCATATGATAGGGCCGGACGGCAACGCGGCGGGCTACTGCTTTTGCTGGAACGGTAAGCATTTTCAAAACTACACCGTATCCATGCTGAAAGAGTATGCAAAAACAAACTTGATTCAGTGTTGTTAGATAATTATGATGGATGCTTGGAGTTATTTAAGCGGAATAATCTTGTATATGAAAGCGGTTGGACAAGTTATGGGAATCCCCGAGAATACACTTTATACTCTTCTCTGGAAAATCTCCTTTTCAAAAATTCTGACCAATTTGTCAAGGAATTGCAGCGGGTCAAAAACGAAAATCTTTTAGACTTGCCATTTTAGTAATTTTACAAGCGCGAGCAGCGAGGGTTCAAACCCCTCCGCTAATGCATCTATTTTATCCAACCCACAAAAAAACCTAAAAATAAAAATCGACGAGGTTCAAAACGAATCTCGTCGATTGCATTTATAGATTTAAGACAACTTGTGAACAAATAAACCGCTGAGAAGTTTTGGTTCAAACCATGTGCTTTTGGGCGGCATGATTTTATCAGCATCGGCAATATCCATAAGGTCGTCAAGCGTTGTGGGATACATTGAAATGGCTACTTTCATGTCAGTGTTTACTCTGTGCTCCAGTTCCGACAAACCCCTGATTCCGCCCACAAAATCAATTCTGTTATCTATGCGTGGGTCTCCGATAAGCAAAATCGGTGTAAGAAGGTTGTTTTGCAGTATCGAAACATCAAGGCGGTCAACGGGGTCGTTTTCGTTAAATGTGCTTTTTTTTGCGGTAATTTTGTACCATTTGCCATCTAAAAACATACCAAAACTGTGCTTTTCAGAAGGCTTAAAAGGCTGACTGTTGGGCGCCTCAACTACCTCAAATTTTTCTTCAACCTTTTCTAAAAATTGCTCGGGAGTGTTGCCATTTAAATCCTTGACAACTCTGTTGTAGTCCATGATTTCAAGCTCATTTTTCGCAAACAGTACGGCAAGAAAACAGTTGAACTCCTCCTCACCCGTGTAATTCGGGTTCGCCTTACGGCGTTTTTGCCCTACTTTTACGGCAGAAGCGGCCCTGTGGTGTCCGTCGGCAATGTAAAGATAATCAACCTTCGCAAGAGCTGCTCTTAAAAACTCAATAGTTTCGGGGCAATCAACCACCCATACCGTATGTCTAACATCATCGTCTGTGGTGAAATCATAAACAGCGTCGTGCTCATTCTTCCATTTTTCAATCGTTGTGTTGATGTCGTCCCTTTCTCGGTATGTAAGAAAAATCGGGCCAGTGTTCGCGTCACAATAATCAACATGATTGATTCTGTCCGCTTCCTTTTCCGCTCTTGTGAACTCATGTTTTTTGATTATATTGTTCAAATAATCATCAATTGACGCACAACCCACAAGTCCGTTTTGACTTCTTCCGTCCATGGTCTGACGGTATATATAAAGGCACTCAGCTTCATCTTCCTTGCAGATGCTATCGCTAACAAGCTTGTCAAGATTCTCTTTCGCCTTTAGATAAACAGACTCGCTGTACATATCTATTCCTTCGGGCAGGTCAATCTCCGCTTTGTCAACATGCAGAAATGAGTAGGGCTTACCCTCGACCATTTCTCTTGCCTCATCACTGTTCATTACATCGTAGGGAGGGGCCGCGACATCCTTAGCATATTCGGGAAGTGGCCTTACCGCCTTAAAAGGTTTAAATTTTGCCATATGTTTCTCCTTTACTTTCACTTAATCAAAATTGAATTTCAACACAGGGTTTCTAACCGCTGCGGTTTCATCTGGTCTCCCGACAGGAGTCGTAACAGGAGCATCGTGCAAAATCTGCGGGTTTTCACTCGCAACCTTTGCAAGCTTTTTGAAAGCTTCTATTGCTTCATCAAGCGTTTCTCTGCTTTCAGTTTCTGTCGGCTCGACCATCAAAGCCTCATGCACAATCAGCGGGAAATAAACTGTTGGCGGGTGAATGCCAAGGTCTATAAGTCCCTTTGCGATATCGGAGGCGGTTACTCCGTACTCCTTTTTAAAGTTTTCGACGCTTATTACAAACTCGTGCATACACGGCCCTTCAAAAGGCATTTCGTATGTTTCTTTAAGCATCTCAAACATATAGTTTGCATTTAAAACGGCATTTTCACTTGCCTCACGTAACCCTTTTGCGCCAAGCGTCATTATATATGACAGTGCCTTAATGCAAACAAGGAAATTGCCATAAAACGAGCGCACTGCGCCTATAGATTTTTCCGGAGTCACAAAGGTGAACTTGTCGTCTTTCTTTTCAACAACCGGAGAGGGTAAAAACGGTGCGAGCATTGACTTGCAACCGACAGGTCCGCTACCCGGGCCACCGCCACCGTGTGGTGTTGAAAATGTTTTGTGAATATTAAGGTGTATGACGTCAAAACCCATATCTCCCGGCTTTGTGATGCCCATTATTGCATTCATATTTGCTCCGTCATAATAAAGCAGACCGCCTGCATTATGAACCGTTTGAGCGATTTCCAATATGTTTTCATCAAACCGCCCGACAGTATTCGGGTTTGTAAGCATAAGTGCCGCGGTGTCATCACCCACAGCATTTTTCAATGCCTCTAAATCTACAAACCCTTGAGGTGTTGAAGGAATATTTATTATTTCATACCCCGTCATTGAGGCACTTGCAGGATTTGTACCGTGCGCAGAATCTGGAACAATCAGCTTTGTTCTGTGCTGTTGCCCCTTACTCTCAAGATAAGCTTTTATTATCGAAAGCCCTGTAAATTCACCGTGTGCTCCTGCCGCTGGCTGGAGTGTCATATTGTCCATGCCTGTGATTTCGCACAGATGTTTTTGAAGAATATACATTGCCTCTAAGTTGCCTTGAACCGTATCAATATTCTGCAATGGGTGAATATCCGTAAACCCTTTTAGAGCGGCGGTGTCCTCGTTTATTTTTGGGTTGTATTTCATAGTGCATGAGCCTAAGGGATAAAAACCGTTGTCAACCCCGAAAGATCTACGACTTAAATTCGTGTAATGCCTTACAAGGTCTATTTCAGCTATTTCGGGCAAATTGAGAGGCTCTTGACGCCTTAATTCATTTGGTATTTCAGCCTTTAATTCGCATTTTGGGATTCGGCAACAGCGCCTGCCCGACTTGCTTTTTTCAAAAATTAGCTTGCTCATTTTACCGCCTCCCTTAAAATACTTTCAAGCGTGTCAATTTCATCAACGGTGTTTGTCTCAGTCAAGCACCAAAGAATACAGGTTTCTCCGTCAATGTCAACGGGTAACCCTCCAAGAATATTGTTATCTTCAAGCTTTTTCATTAGTTTTTTAACGTCTGTGGGGCAAGCGGTTACAAACTCATTGAAGAAGAAACCATCAAACTTCAAGTCAAAACCCGAAATTTGGGTTATGCGATTTGCCGCATAATGCGCCTTTGCGGTGCATTGTTCCGCCACTTCAACCAAGCCACCTTTACCCATTGCCGCACAGTAAATCGTCGCCACAAGTGCACACAGGGCTTCATTTGAGCAAATGTTTGAAGATGCCTTTTCACGGCGGATATGCTGCTCTCTCGCTTGCAATGTTAGAACATAGGCTGTGTTGCCGTTTTTATCTGAGGTTTGCCCCGCAATTCTGCCAGGCAGCTTTCTCGTATAAGCTTTAGATACCGCCATAAACCCAAGGTAAGGTCCACCAAAACTCAACGGCATACCGAGGCATTGAGCCTCGCCGACTGCTGCATCTGCACCGCATTGAGCAGGAGTGTTGAGAACAGCGAGCGAAATCGGGTAACACCCGACTATAAGTTTTGCACCTTTAGAGTGAGCAATGTCTGCACAGCTTTGCATATCCTCTGCAATTCCGTAATAGTTTATTTGTTCAACATAAACACAGGCGGTTTTGTCATCAACTGCATTCTGTAAAGCTTCAAGGTCGGTTTTGCCACATTTTGAGGGTACAACAACAAGCGTAGTGCCTGCAGACTTGCAATATGTTTTTATGACCTCAAGCGTCATCGGTTTTATGCTACCCGAAACAACCGCCTTGCCTCGCCTTCTGTCAACAAACATTGCGATAGCTTCAGCAGCGGCATGAGCGCCGTCATAAACGCCTGCGTTTGAAACATTCATGCCCGTCAATTCGCAAACCATTGTCTGGTATTCAAAAATCGTCTGCAACACACCTTGGCTCATCTCCGCTTGATACGGTGTGTATGAGGTAACGAACTCCTCTCTCGAGCTCAAATGACGAACCACGCTCGGTATATAGTGCTTGTACGCCCCTGCCCCTCTGAAACAGGCTTTGTACACTACATTTTTTTCTGAAATGGCTGTTAGCTCGTCTAAAACCTCGAATTCGGTTTTTGCATCGGGTAGTTTTAACTCGCTGTTAAGCCGTACAGCTTTAGGGATCGTAGTGAACAAATCCTCAATACGGCTCATTCCCATCTTTTTAAGCATTTCTTCCCTTTGCGCCGCAGTGTTAGGAACATAAGACATATCTATCGTCTCCTTAATTGCGCTTATATAATCAATATAAGCTTATTGATATCAAGTGCGCGAGGCGGGTTCAACCCGCCTCGATTATTCCGCAATAAACTTTTTGTATTCCCCAGCTTTCATCAATTCTTCATTTTTTTCAATGTCCTCAAGCTCAACGAGCCATGAGCCGTAAGGGTCAGAATTAAGTTGCTCAGGATTGTCGAGCAAAGCATCATTGACTTTTATCACCTTGCCGTTAATCGGACTGTAAACATCGGTAACCGCTTTTATGGATTCAATATCTCCAATAACGTCACCGATAGCAAGCCCCTCTCCCTCATCGCAAAGATTGATAAAAGCAACATCACCAAGCTGTTCTTGTGCATACTCTGTCAGCCCGACAAGCGCAGTGCCCTCCGAGGTGAACTTAACCCATTCGTGTGTGTTTGAAAACAATAAATCTTTCGGTGTGTTCATTGTAACCTCTCCTTTAAAAAATTAGATTATTTTTTTCTTGTACATAATGTGTGTGCATAGCAAAGATACAATAACTGTTATAGGAATCAATATCCCTACTCCGAGAGTCGGCACAAAGGCAAGAACCAAAACGCCTGTAACAATCGGAGCTATTGTCAACTTAAGATGCTTAGCAAAATAGCCTGCCCCCAACGCACCAAAAAGCGCAGGCAGTACCTGCTCGAAAGCAGGCGCAAAAATAGATTCACTGTCTGTAATATAAGGCATAATGGGTGAAAAAAGCAATACCCCTGTGGTAATTATCACAGTTGTTGCTATTGCGGAGGAAGCTGTGGCAATTGTTGTTATTACCTCGCCCTCGTCTGTGTTTGCACAAACCTTTGCGTTTTCCATTGCCGCTATTGCACATGGGAGCTTAAGGTTTGCAATGTTACCCGTTACAAAAGATATATACATTCCGCCGACACCCAACATGGGTGAATAGCTTACAACTTCAACTACTGCTACCGTCCAGAAAAGAGGAATAATTGACATAAGCCCCTTCATTATACCAGTTGCAGCAGGCCAGACATTGTAATAAATGCAAAAAGAAAGGGGGATACACATAAGTAAGGCTAAAGCAAGAAATGACCAGGTTTTACCCCATCTGTGCGCTCTGTCAAAATATGTTTGCCCCATTTTATCCCCTCCATTCTATAAACGCTATTCCAGCTGGCAATATCTTTGCAAACAGCATTGCCATCCCCATTGCAAAAAACATGCTCATAGGCATTGCAAAGGGCTCCAGCCATTTAAGCTTGAATTTTGATGCGGTTTTTTCAAGAACAAGCATCATTGCTATCGAAAAAATCAATGTAATTATAGATAATACACCGGCACCGTCACCCCTTATGTCCTCGTTACCCGCACCGGCAATTGACCTTGAAACAAATGCGGATATTAAGCCGATAAAGGCGGCTGCAGACATGACATCTGCCCATTTTTTATTTGTAGAAAGAGTGGAACCGATTTTCTTTTGAATTTTTTTAAGTATAAGCGGCATAAGTATGAGCGGAAAACACGAGCCTATTGATGTAACCCACATTATTGCGGCAAACTGCGTTTTGCTTGTAACTTCGCGTGAAATGCCACCCAAAAACCCCACTGCGCCAAGAGCACTTTCTGCGGCGGTAACCTCGTAGCTTATGTTGCCGATAATCGAAAGCCTAATCCAAGGAAGAACTAACCCCAACGAACTTGCAAGTGTAATCACTGTTGCGACAACTGCTACTGCAGGGGCTACTGTGAACAACACACTTGAAGTGATTGTGTTCCCCATGTCAGCTTTTGAAATCCCGATATCCTTGCCTCTTTTCCATGCCTTTATAATAAAAAATAGGGACTGGCCTATAACAAAAAGAATCACGCAAATTCCTATCAAATACATAAACGAACTTGTTTTAAAATCACCTGTTCCCATTGAAACCCTCCAAATTATTTGTTTTCATCGTAACAACCTCTAATCCTGTCGGTCATTGTCAAAACTATTGATGCACCGATAATGATTATTGCCGCAAATGTCAAATCAATAAGAACAGTTAAAATTGCAACAGAAAAGAATATAATCGGTTTAATTTTCTGTTGATTTGCAAAAATTATTTTTACACTTTTCCAGTCAATTTGTTCCCACATCACCATTATTAAAGCGGTCGCCAAAACTGATATCGGAAGCCTTGCGACAAACTTGCCGAAAACCGCAATAAATACATACATTATAATTCCCGCATACAAACCCACAAAACGAGTGCCCTTTACCTTTGACATTACGCTCAACGGCATTCCTCCAAAAAGAGGTGAAACAATGTTGCAGGCCCCTATTGCTGCCATATTTCCCTTGTGATTGATAGTCGACTCGGCATTTATAAGAAAAGCAATAACAACTGCACCCACAATTGCGTTTTGTATTGACATTTCACTAACTTTGTTGAAAATCAAAGCATTTCCACTAATCAAATTCAATGGGATATTACCGACCTCAATGACATTTGTGTCGCTTACATCCGCATTGAGAAAAAGGTTTAATATAGTTGTTATAGCTATACCGAAAAATTGCGCCGAAACAATTTTAGAAAATCTTTTGAATTTTATCGGGAAGGTTATCATCACAACAAGCATGATTGTTGCAAAAAGGACTGTTCTCCAGTTTGAATGGAAACCAACGTTTTTGTATGACATCAGCATTTCAACGGCTGTTGCGCCTGTTGCGCCGATTTCAAAGTAGTTTGTTACTTGCAAAATCGCCATCGAAAGCGTGGCTCCCACTACAAAGCCCTGCAAAAGAAACGTCGGGATTTTGCTTGCTTGTTTAGCCTTCGGGAAAAACGAAAAAACAAACAGCAACACTCCTGCCAAAAATCCCGAAAAAAGAGCCGTTGTCCAGCCGAACTTTGACAAAAGTTCTGAGAAAATCAGGAAAATTAAGCAAGTCGGAGCAAATGTAGCAGCGCCTGTGCCAAGCAGGCTTAAAAGCGCGCCACCGATTATCGCAGCAAAAAGACTCGAGGTAATACCCACCGCGGAATTCGCTCCAAAAGCTAAAGCAAGGGGGAAAACCGCCATAGCTATAATTCCACCTTGACCAATGTCAAATATAACTTTTTGGGCACTGTACGATTTTAAATCGGTTAACATGTTTTTCCTTTCAACAGCTGTAAACTTAATTCATGTTATTATACCGTAACATGGCAATTTTTGCAATAATAATTAACGTTTTAAATACCACTTTTAAAAGCAATTTTTTTATTATTCTTCACAAAGAATTACGCTAATATCCTAAAAAATATAACAGCTCCCGACAATTAAAAAATAATAAATCGGGAGCAATTAAAAAGTCACACAAAATTAAAGCTATTCGCTAATCTCATCTGATGTTTTTTTGTGAAGCAAATCATACTCTTCATTTTTCTTTGCACGAATGACTACTAATTCTTCATTAACCTTGTTCAAGAATTCTCCGTTAAGCTTATATCTTTTAAGGTAAATAATAAGCGCTGTTATAAGTATAACCGGTGGAATTGCAAACATCATTATATTGAGAGCGTTTTGTACACCAGACAAATTGGTCTGTGCCGCAATGGCCGCGTCAAGAATGGCTTGTGCCGAGCGACCGTCCATGCCGATTGTCGAGGTTTTATCTGCGTTGACTGAAACATAACCAGCAATAGAAAGCCCCCAACCCGTAACCAATCCGGCAATTGCAGTTGCAAATTTCACCATAAAGGTTTGCATAGAGAAAACTATGCTTTCGCTTCTGTAACCGAGCTTCCACTCACCATAGTCAACTGTATCCGCAAGAATAACAGTCGTCATAACCCCAATCGAACCGAAACCCGTGCAAAAAACTAAAGCTGGTACGGCAAAGGCGATAAGAGCCTTTGTTATGTCTATATTCGGGCCTTCTGCCGCGCCAATACCTACTAGTTTTGAAATGACAAACATCAAAACAAAACCGATTGAAGGCATTATCATTGAAGCGATGAATATCTTTCTTCTTGCAATTTTTTTAGCGATAAACGGATAGCTCACAAGCCCTATGGCGACTGCAGCACCGACAACTATCGCAAAGGAGCTGTATATCAAGGGATCTTTCCATACATATTTAAAGTAGTATATTGCAACGCCCGTTGTCATGTTCATTGCAAGATTTGTCAAAATCAAAATGAGAACTATAGTCATAAGCTGGTCATTATTTTTCAGTGTTCTAATCGCGTCTTTAAGCGAGAACTTTTTGTCTTGCTTGACTATTGTTCTTTCTTTAATTGTGCTAACTGTTATTGTCATAAACCCTATGAAAAGAACGGCAATAATAATTGCCCATCTTTGAAAACCTGCCTGCAAATCACCTTTGCCGATCAATGTGATCATTTTGAGGGTGAGAACTTGAGTAAGCAAATTTCCTGCGCCTGCAAACACTCTGGGAATTGTTGAAACAACATCTCTTTCTCTTTGGTCTGTTGTCATAACACAAACAAATGACCAATACGGTACATCAACAAGCGTGTATGACATACCCCAAAGAACATATAATGTGCTCGCATATACCTTTGTCAGCCCTGGGTTTCCGGCCAAAAAATCGGGTGCGCTGAAAAGCATGATAAGCACAAAGGCATTTACCACCGAGCCGATAGCTAGCCATGTTCTGTATTTGCCAAATTTGTTTCTTGTGTTGTCGACAATTGTACCCATCAATGGGTCGTTGAATGCATCCCAAAGCCTTGCAAAAAAGAAAAGCGTGCCCATAAAGCTTGCTGAAATGCCAAGGTTATCAGTGCAATAATACAAAAAAAATGATCCGACGAGGGCATAGCACATATCTTTACCAATTGAGCCTACACCGTAGCCGAGCTTTTCATAAAGCGGTACTTTTTTGATGCCACCAGAATTATTCGACAAAAAACCCCTTCTTTCTCTTGTTGTTTAATTTATTAATTATATCATATTTTACTACCGTGTCAATTTGAAATTGGCAAAAAAAGAATGCCGCACAGTTTGTGCGGCGATATAATCTTATTGGAGAATATTGCAGTATTTTTCATAGAATATGTTGAGCTTACCCTTGTATTTGCCTTCATTCCAAGGCTTATTTTTACCGTTAAAGTGAACTATGATGGTGTTTTCCTTAACCCAATCAACATCAATCTTTTTTGTTTCAATTGCAAAAACGCCGCCCTTAAAGGTTCTTTCGTCTAAATTATAAAGCAACGGGTCTATTATGATTGTATGTTTAAAGTACAAGGAATTTAAAACATCTTGGTCTGCAAGGTAAAGTTTCGATTCATTATCCTTAATGAATTTAAACATATAGTCAATCGACTGCTTTTTACGCAACTGTTCAATATTCATCAATAACACGCCTGCATTGACATAGGTGCTGCCCTTATCCATCCAAAGCCTTTTGGTGTTGATATGGTTTAAAAATGAGCTGACATGGCCCGCTCCTGCAAAGAGGTTGGCGCCCATATCCATATTGTAAAACTTGTCTAGTGGTTTTATTACAACTATGTCGGGGTCGAGGTAAAGAATTCTGTCAACATCTTCGGGTAAATATTGTGCAGCAAGCAGCCTATAATATGTTTCCTTTGAAATTCGCTTAAGAGTTGGTGCGTTCGCAAGCAATTCATCCTGAACAGGAACAGACACAATTTTGCATCTTTCACTATCAACGCTCGATTCAATCATTGAAAAATCCTCATCCGTCAAAGATGAGTGTGCAACATAAATAGAAAATTCTCCGTCTGGGTTTGAGCACATAACGGAGTGTAACATAACCATCAATGGTTTTACATAGTTTGAATTTAATGTAACTAAAATGTTCATAATATTTGGTCTTTTGACCTGCCTCCGATACTGTAATTTGTTGTGTTTCCTAAAAATAAGTATATACGTATTTCCCCGCAATTTCAACATTATAATTAAATTTATAAATCGTTGGGGTTTTCTTGCACAAGTGAGTCTTATTGATACCGCCGTTATAGCTATACTATAATAAAAAGTATAGAATTATTACAAATAAGTCAACCCAAGGGGTGAGCAAAATGCAGGGGCCAATGTTTTAAAGTGCAAAAGAGATTGTTCGGCTATTCAAGCAACCTCTTTATTTAATCTATTTTATATAATTCAATTTTATGTTTTCAAACAGTGCTTTTATGTCTTTTTTCATAGCAAAGCAAGCAATCCCTGTGTATGCCGCAAAGAAAATCATTTTATAACCGAAATTTATAAGGCTGAACTGTGTGTCAAACCTTGTGTAGCTAAAATAGAGCCCTCCTGTGATAAATAGGATATTCAAAACAACCATTCCAACCATTTTATGCAGCTTAAATCCCACATTGTCGACCCTTCTGCTAATAATAACAACAATAGATACAGTAACAAGCCTTGAGACTATTTGTGCGATGCCTGCGCCGTAGATATCATAAACGGGGATTAACAAAAACGAAGCAACAATATTTACAATGCTACCCGACATAGTTGCAATAAATATTTTTTTTGCGGCGCTTTTATAATAAAAAAGCACGTTCACATAGAAATAATATATTGACTTGATTGACAATGCGACGACAAGCAGAGGCACTACCTTCCATGCAAGCGCATAGGAATCTTGTGCCATTATCAAAATGACCTCTTGAGAAAAAAGACCTACCGCAAGAAATATTATGCCATAAACCCACATAAGCGGCTGCGCTGTTTTCACAACTTCTTCTTTCGCCTGAGGCGTGTTTTGTTTTAGTTTTTCATAAAACCAAGGGGCAAACGCCATGTTGACGGACATCTGCACCATGTCGGTTACACTGCTCAACTGTGTTGCAAGCCCATAAAGACCGACGCTGGAAAGGGCAAAGCTTTTGTTTAATATAATTTTTGAAATTAATGGTGCTGTGTATGCAGACAAATCATGTGGCATTAGTGGCACCGAATACTTTAATGCGCTTTTAAGCAATTTGAAATCTATACAAAATCTTATGAGGTTTAGCCTTTTTAAATCAAAAATAACAAAGATTGCAAAAAGAATGTTTACTATGAGTGTGCTGAGCAACACACCGTTTGCACCCATTTTCATGCCCACAACAAAAATCATGTTCAATGAAACCATGAATGAAAAATAGAAAATGCTCGTTACAGTGTATTTTTTACCCTCTTGCCTGCCCTGGAGTATGTTTTGGTACAGCGAGTGCATGCAGCTGAAAGGAATGTTTAAAAGCACAATAAGAATTGTGGGATAAAAGTCAATTCCATCAAAAAGAATTCGGATTATCCAATCCTTTAGCAACAATGAAAACATTAGAAAAACAACACTCGAGCCGCCTATAAATAGAACAAGAGTTCCGTAAAATCTTTTGAGTGCTTCGCTGTTTTCTTTTAAATCCACATAAAATCTTATAACTGAGGTGTAGAGAGAAAACGCTACAAAACAGGTAGCAACGGTGTTGAAGTTTGATGCAAGGTTTGTTGTGCCGTAGTCTGCCGTGGTGAGAAATGCCGTGTAGACAGGAATAAGCAAAAAGTTTACAGCCTTTAACAGCAATGAGTTAAAAGAATATAAAAATGAATTCGTGAAAACCTTGGCTTTTTTACTCATTTTTCGTCCACCTTAAAAGTTGAAAGCATAGCTTTAAAATTTTGTAGTTGTTTGAAATCATTTAGAATATAATTCAGTTGAAAGGTAGCGTTCACCAGTGTCAGGGAACAAAACCACAATTGTTTTGTTTTTACTTTCTGCCCGTTTTGCAATTTTTAATGTCGCAGCAGCTGCCGCCCCCGATGATATTCCAACAAGAATCCCGTCGCTTTTTGCAATTTCTCTGCTTGCCTCAAACGCCTCTTTGTCGCTAACCGTTATCACTTCGTCATATATTTCAGTGTTCAGCGTTTTCGGAACGAATCCCGCTCCAATGCCCTGAATTGAATGCTTGCCTGCCTGTCCACCCGAAAGAATCGCTGAACCCTCAGGTTCAACCGCAATAATTTTGATTTCGGGGTTCTTCTTTTTCAAATATTCGCCCACCCCTGAAAGAGTTCCACCTGTGCCAACACATGAAATAAAATAATCAACTTTGCCTTGCGTATCCTCCCATATTTCGGGTGCGGTTGTGGCAACGTGAGCGGCAGGGTTTGCGGGGTTTTCAAATTGTGAAGGCATAAAGCTGTTCGGGATATCATCTGAAAGCTCCTCTGCCTTTTCTATTGCACCTTTCATGCCCAATCCGCCATCGCTCAAAACAATTTCCGCACCAAAAGCTTTTAGCAAACTTCTTCTTTCAATACTCATTGTTTCAGGCATGGTAAGAATGATTCTATATCCTCGTTGCGCCGCAATGCTTGCAAGCCCTATGCCTGTGTTGCCCGAAGTAGGCTCAATAATAACAGAGCCTTCTTTTAACAAGCCCCTATTTTCCGCGTCTTCTATCATTGACTTTGCGACTCTATCCTTGACACTGCCGGCAGGGTTAAAATGTTCAAGCTTTGCCAAAATAGTTGCGTTTATATTGTGTATCTTCATAAATCCGCCAATTTCAAGCAGCGGAGTGTTACCGATTAATTCCGTTACGCTTTTATATATTTCATTCAAAAGAATCGCTCCTTATCGGTTGTATAAAAATTAAAATTTTCAGTTCAAAAGCTTATAAGAAACAACGAAGTTGACATAATTGACTGGGGTTCTTTTATCCTCTGAATATATCCATCGTTTCATATGCGCAACCTTTTCATTTTCATCAAGCTCCAGAATATATCTTTCCTCATCGGTGGGCTTGCGAACAAGAATTTCCATCGATACTCTGCCAAGCTCCTCACTAGATTTTTCAGCAATAAGATGAGAAAATGATTGAGCAGACCCTGCCGCTTTAACTAAATCAAAAAGTTCTGGCACAAAATAACTGTCTTCAACAGCCGCAGGCGTACTGCCCGACATTCTTAATCTCTTAATATGACCTAAAACAGTGCCGTTTTGCCAACCCTTAGTCAGCTCGCCCTCAGATACCACCGTTTCGCTGAGCAAAGTTTTGTTTTTTAACTCAATACCCATTCTTTTAAGAGAATAGGTTAAGGAAATGAGTGGCTCAAAGCTATAAGATTTTTTTGGTTCAGCAACAAATGTGCCGACTCCGTGCCGCTTTAAAACTTTCTCCTCTTTTTCAAGCTCTGCTAATGCTGAACGAACAGTAGCTCTCCCTACACCGAGCAGCTGCATAATCTCTTTTTCAGAGGGCAGACGACTACCTGGTTTATATCCGCCGTTGTCTATAAGCTCTATTATATGTTCCTTTGTCTTAATATAGAGTGGCACTCTACTGTCAATCATTTAAAAAGATTCCTTTCAAAAAAAATCAAACTTGTGCTCCAAAAAGTTTATCACATGATAATTTTAAAGTCAATTTAAAGCATATTTTATAAGCTTTTAATTATTACTTGAACAGTTAATAAAAAAATGTATAATTGTATTTATCAACGAAAACGGAGGAAATCTGATGAAACTCAAATATCTAGGCACCGCAGCGGCGGAGGGGATTCCTGCACTTTTTTGCTTTTGCCCTGTCTGTCAAAAGTCCGAAAAGGCAAAAGGGCCAAACATAAGAACACGTTCGCAAGCTATAATCGACAACAAAATACTTGTTGATTTGCCACCCGACACATACTTCCATGTGCTCAATGGCGGGCTTGATTTGAAAAACATAACAACACTTTTAGTAACTCACAGTCATTCTGACCATCTATATGCAAAAGAGTTAGAGTTCAGAAAACATGGCTTTGCCTATACCGAAGAGGGGGAAAAGCAAAAACCATTGAATATATATTGTACTGACATTGCTGGTGAAAGCATAAGGGATATAATAGAAAAAGGAAATCTTGATGAAAATGTTGTTAAATACACACCGATTGAGGCCTTTAAACCTTTCAAAGCTGAGGGCTACACAATTACACCATATAAGGCAAACCATGACAAGCATTCAGGCCCGGTTTTCTACTCAATATCAGACGGAGAAAAAACAATGCTATATGCAAACGACACGGGCTATTTCCCCGAAGAAACATGGGCAGAGCTTGAAAAATCCAAACAGCATTTTAATTTTGTTTCTCTTGATTGCACAGGCATAATTCTCGATTACAGAGATGGACACATGGGCATTAACGCTTGCGGTGAAGTTAAACAAAGACTTATTGAAATTGGTTGTGCAGACGAGAAGACAACATGGTGCTATCACCATTTCTCACACAACGGTCTTTTGACGCATGATGAGTTTTTACCTGTTGCAAAAGAGCACGGTTTCCTCGTTTCTTATGACGGGATGGAAGTCGAAATATAGTTTTTTTGATGCAACATTTTTAAGTTGGGAGCATCTGTTTCGTTTTATTAAACAGCGATAATTTAGTTTGAGTGTTGCAGTATTATATGGTAAAATTTGTTTGCAATATGTAAATGAAAGGGGTTGCAAATGAGTGTATAAATTTTATTGTAGAGTATATCAAGGAGTTTTTAAAATTGCGTCCTCATTTTTAAATTGGAAAAAACCCGAGCTGATTTCTGGGAACGAAAGTGTTGGCAAGGTTTCTGACATTGTCAAAAGCAAGGGAATTTCAAAAGTATTGATTGTAACCGGCAAAACTATTATGAGCCTTAACCTTCACAAAAATCTTTTAGATAGCTTGGAAAACAACGGCATAGAATGTTTTATTTATAACGGCACTCGCCCCAACCCCACCATTGAAAACATTGAGCAGGCAAAACAGATGTATATCAACAACAAGTGTGAGGCTTTTATAGCTTTTGGTGGTGGCTCACAGATGGATTGCGCAAAGATAGCTGCCGCTAGAGTTGTTCGCCCGAAAAGAGCTGTGCAGGACATGAGAGGGCTTTTTAAAGTTGGCAAAAAACTACCACTTTTTATAGCAATCCCCACAACTGCCGGCACAGGCTCTGAAACGACTATTGCCGCCGTTGTTACAAACCCTGAAACACACGAAAAGTATCCTATAAACGACCTTAACCTTATCCCTGATTATGCAATTCTCGACCCAAACCTTACAATCGGTTTACCGCCCCAGCTCACTGCAACAACAGGAATGGACGCGCTCACACACGCCGTTGAAGCGTATATAGGCAAAAGCAACACAAAAGAAACCGAAGAAAATGCCGAAAAAGCGGTTAAGATGATTTTTGCAAACCTTGAGAATGCATATAAGGACGGCAACAACATTATAGCAAGAGAGCAAATGCTTTTAGCGTCATATTATGCAGGTATAGCTTTCACCAGAGCATATGTAGGCTATATTCATGCAATAGCACACAGCCTCGGTGGCATGTACGGCATTTCTCACGGGCTTGCAAACGCAGTCATAATGCCGCACGTTTTAGAGTATTTTGGCGAATCCGCACACAAAAGACTTTCAAAACTTTCTGACTGCATAGGGCTTACAAAGGGAAAATCAGAAAAAGAAAAATCAGAAGCCTTTATTGCTCAAATCAAGGCAATGAACAGCGCAATGAATATCCCCAACAAATTTGACCAAATCAAACAAGAGGATATTCCGCTCCTCGCACAGCGCGCAATAAAAGAGGGCAACCCTCTCTATCCAGTGCCAAAAATTCTAAATAAAAAAGACTTCATAAAAATCATAGAAAGCTTGATGGCATAACATAATGTTTAAAAAAGCACCTTTCATTTAAAATGACAGGTGCTTTTATGTTTATGAGTTTTCTATAAGATGATTATACAGTTTTTCACAATGGTTTTCTTTCGTGATAAAGAAGTTATCCATTCGTTTTTGGTATTTTTCTTCGGGAGCAAAGTTGTGTTCAACAAGCTTTTCAAGTTCGTTTAGCAATTCATCTGCGTTTTGAGTAAAAGCTCCAAACCCCTCCTCTAAAGGAAGGTCAAGCTCTCTGTATGAGTGCGTTAAACCTGAAAGAAACATTTCATAGTCAGGCACAAAATACAACACCGGCCTTTGAAGATAAACAAAATCAAAAACTATTGAGGAATAGTCGGTTATCATGAGCTTATATTTATCCATCTCAATACTTCCCGAAATAATATTCACTCTGCTGTTTTTTATTTCATAATGTTCATTGTATTCCTCAAAAATTGGGTGATTCTTAAAGTCTAGGGTCAAATCATTTTCTTCCAATAATTTCTCAAGACGCGGGGAGTTCAAAAATTCATTTATCTGCTTGTAAAATGGTGAATTTAAAAAGGAGTTAGGCGTCAATATCCTTCGATTATCCACAAAATTTCCAATTAGATTTCTGCGCCATGAGGGCGAAAACAAAATTCTTTTTTCTGGCACACTTTCGACCTTTTGATAGTCATACCTCGGCATACCGCTGGTAATTAAGTCTTCTTTTTTGTAACCATAGTTTTTGACAAAATTCTCAATTTCAAAATGCGATGACACAACAACTTTATCAATTGTTGAGCGCTCCTTTGCATATAAATTGACAAGGCTTGCGTGCAATATCCCGTGCTGAAGGTAAACAAGCTCATAATGCGTCAAATCACCGTAATATGCCAACAAACCGACGGTCGGGAAAGGGGAGTAGACACTGATTGAATGAAATGAAGTCAATATTTTTGAACAGTTGAGAAACAATACTTTATGCCTTAGTGTTCCAAACTCAACAAGAAATTTTTTCTCTTTCTTTGTAAAAAGCTTCATCTTTTCATCATCATTGTCTGTAACATAATACCTTGTAACGCCATCGTTTTTATTGAAGTCGTTTTTAAACTGGTAAAAAGCATTGTCTATAACGGAGTGCCTGTCAACATAGAGCCAAATGGGTTTGGGCTTTTTCTTTATAATGCTTCGATAAACCACTCCGCCCTTGCTTAGAGTGAAGTGCTCCTTGAAAATTGCTTTTTTTGCACAGATAATCTCACGCTTATTTGAAAGCCTTGTAAATTCGAAATTGTCAAAATTAACATCGTTTAATGTCTTACTCATTTCAACAAAATAATCCCCGAAAATAAAGGAGGTTTTGTTTTGCATGAAACAGGAGATGCCTGCAAAATGGAATTTAGTTTTATATTTATGCCCGCAAATCTCAGCATGAAAATACAGCCTTCGTGTTTCGCTCAAATCGACCTCATATTGAAAATGTAAAAAATTGTTTGTTGTAACAGACGCCTTGTAAGTGCTGTAAAAAGAATGCACTGTTGAAAGCTTTTCGCCGCGCTTGTCATTGTTTTTATGAGCGAAAATATCGACATCATAAAACTCCGCAGCAGGGGTTTTTAAAAAGCCTTCCAATATAAACTTTGTGTCCTTGACATAAGTTTTTGTGAAAACAATTTCACAGTACGGCTCGTCCGCCCAAAGATAATCACCCGAGCACAGAGCAAATCTGTGCGGAGCAAAATATATTTTACCTTCTTTTCCTTTTAGTTTAAGAAAGCAAAACTTGTGAAATTTGTCAAGATAAGGCGAGGAGAGAATTACTAAATCGTCTATCCTTCGTATATGCGTCAAAACCTTCTCTTTCGCTTCTTCCATTTCTTCTCCTTGAAGATGGTGTGGGTATATTAAATCCGATTTCAATCGCCAGTTAAGGTTATAAAGAATAAGAGCCTGCACCACCCTGCTCGGCCCACCTGTGTGGTCTTTATATTTTTCGCAAAGGCCATCAAAGAAATAAATCATTTGGTCAAAGCAATTATATGGGTGGAGATTTCCACTAGATGAAGATGCGGCTGAATGTCGATAATAGAAGTAATCCGCATTATCTACATATCCGATTTTGTGTTTTCTCATTATCCACTCGGTTATATAAAACTGGTCCTCCGCCATACTCAACGAGGTGTCAAAATAAATTGTATTTTCAATATTCTTAACACAAATATTCATTGTCGTTTGGACTATATGAATGTTTTCGTCCATATCGTAAACACCTGAAGATCTGAGAATATTATACCGTCCATGTTTGCTTTTTTCGTTTTTCTCGTTAACATAAACGAGGTTGTAGGTTACCAAATCTACCTCGTCAAAATGCTCCTCATAAAAATCAAAAAGAGCCTCAACGGTGGTTTCGGAAATTTCGTCGTCCGCATCGACAAACATTATATATTTGCCTTTCGCTTTCTTAATGCCGGCATTTCTTGCCGCCGAAACGCCTTGATTTGTTTGAGATATAATCTCAATATTAGTGTGTTTTTTTGCAAAAGCATTACATTGAATCTCGCTGTTGTCCTCAGACCCATCGTTGATTAAAATTATTTGAATTTTTGAAAATGGATGTGTTTGACGCAGCAAAGACTTAATGCACTGTCGGATATGATCTTCCTGATTATAAACTGGAATTACAACTGAAACATCAAATTTAAAGTTTTGCATTACTTCTCTCCCTTTTTGCTAAATCCTGGTATTATATATTTTGTAAATTATATCAAAAAAAAATTCAAAAATCAAACTTTATACAAAGTCCCTTTAAAAAGCGATTAACTCATTCATTATTAAAACTTCAAGGCTTGTCCATTGCAAAAAAGTTCGTTGTGTGGTCAATTAAGTATTATGTGCTTTTTCTAAGGGTTTGATAAAAGTAAACATAAGAATTTGCTGCGAATCCTAAAATCCGCAGAACAAAAACATTCTTATACCTATGTGAAAATATAATTTATATCAGAATATAAAGCAAAGCAAGAATTATTGTTGTGTCGGTGTTTTTCTCACTGCTCAAAAGCATAATCAACCCCATAATCAATAGTTTGTCATCATTAAAGTCTTTGATGCCAAGCGAATTGAAAATACCCGTCAACGGATTGAACGGTTGCTTTTGTCGGCCAAAAATAGCCTGAGGCTCTGGGTAATTATCGGGAGGCATTTTGGGCCTTTGAGAATAAGCGTTCCTTGCATTACTTTTTTGGGGTTGACTTTTCTGCTGCAATTGGGGCTGTGCAATAATGCGGCGGTCTTTAGGGAAAGGCTGTTGCTTTATGTTTTTATGCGATTGTTCATACTGTGGGTGCAAAAAGCTTTTTTGCTCTTTTGGATTAGAAACGGTATAATTGGGGGGCATCTTGTTAAAGGATTGCCTCTCAGGGTTAGGAAACCTGAATTCAAAAGGAGTCCGCCTGTTGTGCACTGCCTTTTTTTGCATTTCTCTCGCTTTTGCAATAGCTTGTTCCTTCATTAGTTCAAACTCTTTTGGTGAATACTCTAACGCCATTTTCATCCCTCGCTTCTTTTTTCATCGTTCTCCGAATTCCCAAATTGCTGTTGAAGCAAAGGCATAATGTTTAAAAGTCGCATTATTTGCATTGCTTCATCGGCTTTTTTCCGTTTATCTTCCCCTAGCAAAGGCTTCAGGGCAGAAATTAAATCCGCTCTGCTATCCTTTTGATTAAGCATAGACATTAGTTTAGTTATTTTAAAAAGCATTTCTGGGTTTAAGAAATCATCCATATTGGGCAAGCCGCTTTCTTCCTTCTTTTTCTCTGGTTCGGAAGTGCCAAGGATTGATTGAGCCTTTTCTTTGAGCATACTCATATCCTCAGCGCTCAAACTACCTAAGAGTTTGCCGATATCATCCATATCCATCAACCAATCCCCCCTCACTCAAATAATATGTTCCAAAACGCCAAAAGTTGTTAGTTGCTGAAAATTTAATTGTTTTTCCCAAACATTTTCATAATCATCTGTGCTTGCTTACTTGAAAGAAGCTCGTTTAACGCCTTTTCGTCATTCAGGATATTTTTGATTTTTTCTGTGTTTTCACTGCTCACATTATTTTTTAAATAATCGTTTATCATTTCCCCCTGGTTTTGTTTTGGTTGATCTTTAAGTTTGAAAAGTTTTGCAACTTGCATTAGCTGTTCAGGTGTAAGATTGTTATTATTCATTGAAATCACCATCCACAATAATATATAATACTTTTTATTAAGATATAGCTATGTAATTTTTAGGAGTGTTATGAATGAGAATACTGGTTGTTTCCGATTCTCACGGAGACGAATTTACTTTAAAATATGTAATCCAACAGCAGCCCTTGGCAGAAGTTATAATCCATCTGGGCGACGGCTGCAACGACATGGAGAATGTAAAAAGCTCCTTTCCCAACAAAAAGATTGTTCAGATCAAAGGCAACTGTGATTTTTGTTGCCGTAGCCCCTTAACAAGTGTTGAACAATTCTGCGGTAAAAAAATATTCTGCACACACGGTCATGCTGAAAACGTGAAATTCACTCAAAACGAGCTTATTCTGAAAGCTCAAAAAGAAGGTGCGGACATTGCATTATACGGGCACACGCATGTCCCTGTGATTGATTATGTTGACGGATTATATCTCTTTAACCCAGGAAGTGTCCGTCAAGGCGAATACGGGTTCATCGACATCACGCAATCAGGCATTGTTTGCAACAATTTAGTCGTAAATTTTATTTAATGACATGTATTACTCGCACCCTTTGTGCATATAAATGAGTGAAGTGAAAGGGTGGGTTGAATTATGTTTGTTCTCTCTGTTAAATCCTCAAGGTTGAAAATATTTGCGGCAGTTGCATTTGTAACGCTTGCGGTTGCGGCTATGATATTTGTTTCAAAAGAAAATAAGCCTGCCGCAAATGACGGGGGAATCAGCCTAAAAGCGGGCAATTCTTCAGAGCGAGTTGCTCTTTTATCGCAATTCGGCTGGGAAATAGATGAGGACCCGTTAGAGGTTTCGGAGGTTATAATTCCTGCGGAATTTGATGAGGCTTATGAAAAATACAACGACCTTCAAAAGAAACAAAATCTTGACTTGAGCAAGTACGGCGGCAAGCGAGTTAAAAGGTGGACATATGCAATAAATAATTACCCCGGATATGAAGATAAAAAGGGGTACATACAGGCAAACCTGCTCATATATGAGGGCATGCTTATAGGCGGAGATGTTTGCTCAGTTGAGCTAAACGGCTTTATTCAAGGCTTTGATTACCCACAGCAAGAATCACAAAGCACAACCTCATCAACACAGACTACAGCAAAGCCAGGTTAAGCGAAAATTGAATAAAGAAAAGCGGCAGCCGCACATTTGCGACTGCCGTTATAATTTTGTCTTAAAATAAATTATGCTTATGTCTTATAGTTAACGAATGCCCCCGTCAAGGCATTACTTAAAATCAATCTTTGTATAGTCCTTGCTTTCAAGGTCGAGAGAGTTTAGCTTGAATTCGTCTGTCAAAACACTCAAAACTCCGTTGCCCGAATGTTCTGCAAGGGAGCACCAGTAAAGCGTTTTTTTGCTGATAAACATATCTCCGTCAACGCTCATGTCGGAAAGTTTTTCTTTTCCGTTACCATCTGTTTTAATTCGATATATATTTTTCTCAAATGAATAGTAAATATAATCATCTTCAACCGTAAGATAATAAATCGGCAACGCAAGTGCGTTTTTGTGCTCCTCGGGAACGGTGAATCGGTCAACAATTTTTTCGCTTTCGTCACTCAAGCTTTGTGTAACAAGCTCATAGTTATAATGCTCGTCTTCAATTCCTTTGTATCGAATATAGCACAAGTTGTTTTGATATGTTTTCCCCTTTGAAAAGTTGTTCTCCCTTTTTAAAACAACCTTTGTTTCGGTGTCATCCAAAGATATTCTATGCAAATCAATCGACTGAAAGTATAACCCGCCATCTTGAACAAACAAGTACCCATCAGAATCAAGGTGATGTGTCGACTCAAAATTTCTAAAGGTGTTTTCTGTAGTGTCATATTGCATTATGCAATCGTAATTGTTCTGAATCGAATAAAAATAAATTTTATTGTCATAAACCACTCCGCCGGTCGCAAACAAATCTTTTTTGATAACAGAGACCTCTCCTGTTTGCAAATTCATCTTATTAAAACTGTTTTTGCTTTCAAAATCATCAGTGAGCTCAGATAAGGAAAAATATAAATATTCTTCTTTCGTGTCAACAACCAGATTGAAAAGGTCTCCAGTCGGCAGCTCTGCGAAAAATTCAGTAGCACATTCTTCAAAATTAAATTTGTAAAGCCCGTCGCCCCTTTGGAAATATATGTTTTGATTTGTTTTCTTGATATCATAATTCTCAAAATCCCAATCTATATTTGGCTCAGTTAGTGCATCGGTTGTGCTCAAATCACCATTTCCAACACAAGCGGATAGCGAGAACAGCATGAGGAAAACAATCGAAAACGATAAAAACTTTTTCATTAAAATCACCTTTCATAAAAGGGTATTGTTTCGCTGTGAAAGACATTGAGTATCAATATATTTTATCCAAAATCTCAATTGCATGAGCTATTGTGCCGTCGTTGTTTGAGCGCACAACATGTGTCGCAACAGCCAAAGCCTCGTCACTCCCGTTGCAGGGGACAAATGCACCTGCTGCTACTTTCAACATATCAACATCATTGTACCCATCGCCTGCGGCATATGCATTCTCATTAGACACGCCAAGATGATCAGCAAGTTTGAGCAACCCAGTGCCTTTGTTAATGTTGCTTTTCATAACTTCAATAAATGAACCGGTGGTGGGTAGATAAGATGTTTTTGTGAAGTTGTCTGAAATAAACTTCTGCACAACGGGCGATGATTCCTCTGTGCAACCGAGCATAACTTTTGCCCACGGTCGAGGCGCGTCGGCAGGGTCAGATATCACCTTAAATGGTATGCCCTGATTTGTAAAATGCCTTTCGGTCATCTCGGTCAGATTTATTGCATATGTTGAATCAAAAGGATACATTTCAATCGAAACTTCGGGAAATTCTTGATTGATTGCACGCGCAACCTCAAGCCCCTCGTCACCTATACCGTCAAAAAATATGTTTTTTTCACTGTTTAAATCATATGCAACAGCACCGTTTGCAAACAACTCAGGAGCGTTAAACAGTTTTTTATTGTCATACAGCGAGAGTCCTTGATATGTTCTCCCCGTCGAGACAGCAAAAAGACCTCCATTTGCCTTAAAATATTCAACCGCCTCAATCACATCCGAAGTCGTTATACCTTTATCGTTGTTGAGTGTGCCGTCAAAATCGGTCGCCAACAACACCCCATCAAATTTTTTCATACAAACTCCTTTCAAAAAACGCTTGCGATCAACGCTAATTAACATCAAACGTTTCTAACAAAATAATACCTATATAATAACATATTATTTTCAATTTGAAAACACAGCATTCAACCTTTACAATAAGTAAAACAT
>DASRNM010000014.1:0-55549 GCA_035647435.1 Clostridia bacterium | reverse complement strand
GCTCTGTTGTATAATTTGGATTGTCCATAGTGATGATCCTTTCAGAATGATTTGTAGCAGATTTATTCTACCACAGGATCGTTACTATGGATTCTTTTATTATTGCAACTTCATTTTACAACGCGCCCTTGGAATATGATTTAGAAAAAGAATTTTTGTACGCCGTCATAAAAACAGAAAGTTCGTTTAAAACCGACGCTCTTTCTTCAGCAGGTGCTCAAGGTCTTATGCAGATTACGCCTGAAACTTTTGAATGGCTACAAATGAAAATGGGCGGGGAGCATTTAGTTCTTGACTGCAACGATGCAGACCTCAATGTTAAATACGGCGCATATTTCTTGAAGTTGCTACTTGATGAATTTGAAAACAAGAACACCGCCCTTGCCGCATATCATGCAGGCAGAGGGAGGGTGAATGAGTGGCTTGACAACCCCGATTTTTCCACTGATGGTGTTACTCTTGATAGTATTCCTTATCGAGACACGGAATATTATGTAAAAAAGGTTAATAAAGCAGAAAATATATACAGAAACTTATATTGAACGGAGGAATTGAAATGGCAGAAAACGAAAAGACCACCGCTGAGCTTTTAGCTGAAAAGCTGTGCGTAAAATCTGTCCATTCTGGGCAGCTTCTATCAGACGAGGAACAAAAGGCAGCAGATGATTTTTGTGAAGACTATAAACGCTTTTTGAGCTCATGCAAAACAGAGCGTGAGTGCGCAGATTATTTTGAAAGCCTTGCTAAAAAGAACGGATTTGTAGAGTTTGATAAAAACAAAAAATACAATACAGGCGACAGGGTTTTCAGAGCAAACAGAGGTAAAGCAATCATGTTTGCCGTCTTTGGCAAAAAATCCATCAGTGAGGGTGTCAGAATTGTCGCCGCTCACATTGACTCACCGAGAATTGACTTGAAGCCCAACCCAGTTTATGAGGATTCGGAGCTTGCATATTTTAAAACTCACTACTACGGTGGAATCAAAAAATATCAGTGGACCGCTATACCCTTGGCTATGCATGGCGTTGTTATCCTTGGTGACGGCACAAAAATAAACATCACCCTGGGTGAGGGCGATGACGAACCTAAATTTGTGATAACCGATTTACTCCCCCACCTTGCCAAAGAACAGATGAAAAAGCCTCTGGCCGACGCTATTGAAGGTGAAGAGTTGAATATTCTCATCGGCAGCCGACCTTTCAAAAGCGATAAGGGTAGTGAGCTTGTAAAACTCAATATATTAAATATATTAAATGAAAAATACGGCATTATAGAGGCCGATTTCAGAAGCGCTGAGCTTGAATTTGTACCAGCCTATAAGGCATGGGACATTGGTTTTGATAGAAGCATGATAGGTAGCTACGGGCAAGATGACAGAGTTTGTGCATACCCTTCATTCATGGCAGCATTGGATTGCGGTGTGCCTGAGTACACAAGCATAACAGTTCTTACCGATAAGGAGGAGACCGGGAGCGACGGAAACACAGGGCTTAAATCAGCCTATTTGCAATATTTTATAGAAGACCTTTCAGCTCTTGAGGGTTTTGACGGTAGGGATGTTTTAACCCGCTCGGAATGCCTTTCAGCTGATGTGAACGCTGGCTTTGACCCCACATTCCCAACAGTGCTTGAGAAGATGAATGCGGCATACTTAAATAAGGGGATTTGTGTAACGAAATATACGGGTGCAAGAGGCAAAAGTGGCACTTCGGACGCTTCTGCAGAGTTTGTTGGCAAGATCAGAAAAATCTTTGACGATGAAAAAATTATTTGGCAGATGGGTGAATTAGGCAAGGTTGACGAAGGTGGCGGGGGGACAGTTGCAATGTACATCGCAAACCTGAATGTCGATGTTGTTGATGTCGGTGTCCCTGTGCTTTCAATGCACTCACCCTTTGAGGTCGTTGCAAAGTTTGATGTCTATATGGCATTCAAAGCATTTAAAGCATTTTTCTGCGCCGAGTAATACTGATAAAAAAAGATATAAAAAACGCCTCGCTTAATTAAGCGAGGCGTTTTAGCTTTTATTTGGATTACTTATCTTTTTTGTTTTTGCTTTCGGCTTCAAAGCCTACCAGCTCGATAATGCACATTTCTGCAGCATCACCACGGCGGGGACCCGTTTTGATTATACGACAATATCCGCCATTTACATCCTTATATTGGGGGGCAATTTCATCAAAGAGCTTTCTGACAACATCTTCTTTTGTAATGTATGCCATAACCTTGCGCTTTGAGTGGAGGGAATCGTCTTTGGCAATTGTTATCATTTTCTCTGCCATTGCACGAACCTCTTTTGCCCTTGTAACGGTGGTTTCTATCCTGCCGTTATCCAAAAGATAGGTTACCAGTCCTCTGAGCATTGACCTACGATGGTCTGTTGCTCTGCCAAGTTTTCTGGTACCGGGCATTACTATCACTCCTTTTTACAGCATTGAGTAGTGGGATTTACTCTTCCTCGGTGCGAAGCTCTAGCTCTAACGAAGCAAGTTTTGAAACAACTTCATCAAGCGATTTTCTGCCAAGGTTTCTGACCTTCATCATATCCTCTTCGGTCTTGTTGATTAATTCCCCTACGGTATTAATACCTGCTCTCTTAAGGCAATTGAAGGAGCGCACAGAAAGGTCAAGCTCCTCAACGGTCATCTCCAAAATCTTTTCTTTGCCATTGTCGCTCTTAACAATCATAATCTCTGTATCTGATACCTCATCAGAGAGGTCAATAAAGAGATTGAGATGCTCGTTGAGGATCTTGGCGCCGAGAGAAACGGCCTCCTGAGCGGAGATTGTTCCGTTTGTCCACAACTCGATTGAAAGTTTGTCGTAGTCTGTAATTTGACCGACACGCGTGTTCTCGACTGTATAGTTGACCTTAAGAACAGGTGAATAAATTGAATCAATTGCAATCACGCCGATTGCCGGCTGCAGGATTTGCTTGTTACGTTCTGCCGAAACATAACCGCGACCCTTATCACATGTCATTTCCATGCCTAGGTGCGCACCTGCATCAAGGGATGCTATATGGATATCCGGATAAAGCATTTCAACCTCCGTGTCAGTCTTGATATCACCGGCAGTAATATCACACGGACCTTTTGCGTCAATATATATCGTTCTCGGGCCTTCATCATGCATCTTGAGTATAACACTTTTCAGGTTAAGAACAATTTCCGTTACGTCTTCTTTAACACCTTCGACTGTCGAAAACTCATGAAGTATTCCGTCAATTTTGACAGAAGTTATCGCATAACCAGGCAAAGAGGACAAAAGTACGCGACGAAGGCTGTTGCCAAGTGTTGTACCATAGCCTCTCTCTAGAGGTTCAACAATAAACTTGCCATAAGTTCCATCCGCCGAAAGGTCAGCGGTTTCGATTCTGGGCTTTTCGATTCCTATCATACAAAACCCTCCTTGTTTGACTGCAGGTTTCCCTGCATTTATGAGCCAATATCCAAACATGCTAAAAGCTATTATTTAGAATAGTACTCAACGATTAAATGATCTTCAACAGGTGCTGCAATTTGCTCGCGCTCGGGCAAATTGATAACCTTTGCAGAGTTGTTTTCTCTGTCTATTTCAAGCCACTGTGGAACGGGACGAGATGCGTTCATCTCAAGAACAGCCTTAATCTTTTCGCTGTCGAGGCTCTTCTTTTTGATTGTCAACGTGTCGCCTGCCTTTAAAAGGTATGACGGGATGTCAACTTTCTTACCGTTCACTTGATAGTGAGCATGTCTTACGAGTTGTCTAGCTTCTGCGCGGGAGTTAGCCCAACCCAAAAGATGAACAACGTTATCTAGACGACTTTCACAAATCCTCAACAGGTTTTCGCCTGTTACGCCGGATTTGCGTGCAGCCATAAGAAAATAATTGTGAAATTGAGTCTCCTGAATTCCGTAATATCGTCTTGCCTGCTGCTTTGCGCGAAGCTGCAAGCCGTATTCAGAAGTCTTTTTGCGGCTCTGTCCATGCTGACCTGGGGCATATGCACGACGCTCTACCGAACATTTTCCGGTATAGCAACGTTCACCCTTCAAAAAAAGCTTTTTGCCTTCACGGCGGCAAAGTTTACAGACCGCACCGGTATATCTTGCCATTTGTGGTTACACCTCCATTTAAATAGGTTATACACGCCTTCTCTTGGGCGGACGGCAGCCATTATGAGGTATGGGAGTCACATCTTTAATCATGCTAACCTCCAAGCCTGCTGTCTGCAACGCCCTGATTGCGGCTTCACGCCCTGAACCGGGGCCCTTAACATAAACCTCAACATGTTTCATGCCATGCTCCATTGCGGCCTTAGCAGCCGTTTCAGCAGCCGTCTGCGCAGCAAAGGGGGTTGACTTCCTTGAACCTCTGAAACCCATTTCGCCAGCACTTGCCCATGACACTGCATTGCCCTGTGTATCCGTAATAGTGACAATGGTGTTGTTGAAGGTGGATTGTATATGGGCAGCACCACGCTCGATATTTTTACGCTCGCGGCGCCTGCGTGTGCCAGTTATTTTTTTACCGGAACCTTTGGTAGCCATATTATCCCTCCTTGACTTACTTCTTCTTGTTAGCAATAGTCCTCTTTGGACCCTTGCGCGTGCGTGCATTAGTTTTGGAGCGCTGTCCTCTTACGGGCAGGCCCTTGCGATGACGAACTCCGCGGTAACAGCCGATTTCTATCAATCTTTTAATGCCAAACGCTGTTTCACGACGCAAATCACCCTCGACCTTACAATTCTGGTCGATGTACTCACGCAGCTTTGAAATTTCATCTTCATTTAAATTCCTGACTCTCGTGTCAGGACTGATACCTGTTGCAGCGATTATCTCGCTTGCTGTTTTGTTCCCTACGCCAAAAATATAGGTGAGAGCTATCTCAATCCTTTTATCTCTCGGCAGGTCTACACCTGAAATACGCGCCATTTGTCAGTTGCACCTCCATTAAATGGTTTACGTCGGGTTAACCCTGACGCTGCTTGTGCTTGGGATTTTCACAGATTACCATTACTCTTCCCTTGCGCTTAATAATTTTGCATTTCTCGCAAATCTTTTTGACAGAAGGTCTGACTTTCATTGTGTTACCCTCCTTAAACTACTTTAGATCTTACTTAGAGCGCCAAATAATGCGGCCTCTTGTTAGATCATATGGTGACATTTCGATAGTCACCTTATCTCCAGGCAATATTCGAATGTAATTCATCCTAAGCTTGCCGGAAATGTTTGCTAATATTCTATGCCCATTCTCTAACTCAACTGTAAAAAACGCATTCGGAAGGGCATCAACAACCGTACCCTCAATCTCGATCATATCCTGTTTAGACATTTAAAAACCTCCCTTAGGTATCGCCGTGCACTCCGTTTCAATTGCTGTGAGTGCTTTCCTCAAAGCTCGATTGGTTGCTACTGTAATAATGTTCAGGCTGAACTCTGTCCGTTCTAGATGCTTTGGATTTTTAAGTTTTGGCCGTTCAAGCGGCCTCTCTTTTCCGTCACAAACAAGAACACCTTTGCCTGAAACATCCACGACAATCATAAGTTTGTTCTTGTCCCGCCCTGTAAGTGATTTAACCACGCTACCTATCTTGAACACTGCCTACCTCCTACTCTAACGTAAGAATCTTTGGCCCGTCAGCCGTGATGGCAACGGTATGCTCAAAGTGGGCGGAAAGCTTTCCGTCACGGGTTTTGACCGTCCAACCGTCTGACAACCGTTTCGTGTCTGCAACACCTTGATTAATCATTGGTTCAATGGCAATTGTCATGCCCGGTAACAGGCGCACACCACGACCGGGTGTGCCGAAATTTGGTACACTGGGGTCTTCATGAAGCTTCGCTCCCACTCCGTGCCCGGTATAATCCCTGACAACCGAGAAGCCTCTTTCCTCGCAATAGCGTTGAACCGCTGCACCAATGTCTCCAACTCTGCCACCGGCAACCGCCGCACGAATGCCCTTATAAAGGCTCTCTCGTGTTGTGTCGCTCAGCCGCTTCGCCTCGGAACTAATTCTCCCCGCAGCGAAAGTGGCGGCATTATCACCGACATATCCATGTAGCCTGGCTCCCAAGTCAATGCTGACAAGGTCGCCCTCTTTAATCACACGCTTCTTGCTCGGGATTCCATGAATAACCTCATCGTTTATGGAAATGCACGCTGTAGCTGGAAAACCACCATAGTTCAAAAATGCCGGTTCGGCGCCTTTGGAAACTATATATTTATAGGCTATTCGGTCAATCTCTGCGGTAGTTACACCGGGCTCGACCGCCTCTCCCGCTACTCTTAATGCCCCAGCCGAAACTCTGCAAGCTTCTCTTATTAGTAAAAGCTCTCTTTTCGTTTTGAGCACTATCATGCTTATTCCTCCGCTCCGTGGACGGACAGTTTTTGTGCCCGCCTTCCCTGCTTTGTAGGTCCCTTAATCAAGGAAGCCTTTATAGTGACGCATCATCATCTGGCTTTCAAGCTGCTTAACTGTCTCAAGGGCAACACCGACCATGATTATGATGGATGTACCGCCAAGAGCAATGTTCATGCCGCTTTCGAGTCCAATGCCTTTTGTGAGTATAAGTGTTGTAACCTGTGAAAAAATAATTGGGAACAACGCAACAACACTCAACATTAACGCACCAAGCAAGGTAATTCTTGACAAAACCTTTGCAATGTAATCAGACGTTGTTCTATCGGGTCTTAGCCCCGGTATAGCTCCGCCGTTGCGACGAATATTATTTGCCATATCAATCGGGTTGTACTGAATGCTTGAATAGAAATACGCAAAACCGATGATAAGGAAGAAATAAATAATTATATATGCCCAATGTTGGGATGAAAAAATACTAAAGAAAGAATTCCATCTGCTGCCTTCGGCAACATCTACAAACATTTGAACCGTTGGCGGAAGTGAAAGAATTGAGCTTGCGAAGATAATTGGCAAAACACCTGTCATATTGACCTTAATCGGAATATGTGTGTTTTGACCGCCATACATCTTGCGACCGACAACACGCTTTGCGTACTGAACCGGCAGCCTTCTCTCTGCATTATCCATCCATACGATATACACTACCATCAGCAACAATATAACGCCGACAAGCGGTGAAAGAATGTAAAATGCCTCATGGCGCATAAGATAACCAACTGAAATATCAGGGCTATAAAGCTGTGCAACAAGTGACGGGATTCTTGAAACGATGCCGGCAAAAAGGATTATTGAAATACCGTTGCCGATACCCTTATCGTTAATCTGTTCACCCAGCCACATAATAAGTGCCGTTCCCGCTGTAAAAGCGAAAACAATGACTATTGCCTGGAAAAATGCCCAACCGCCCGCATAGGCTACACCGTTTGAATTTGTTGCAAGGAAATTTTGATTGCGCAGATACATATAGTAAGCTGTACTCTGCATCAACCCAAGACCGATGGTAACATAGCGAGTTATTGCAGCTATCTTTTTTCGGCCTTCCTCGCCTTCTTTTTGAAGTCTTTCAAGTGCGGGGATTGCAACCGTCAACAACTGCATAATAATTGATGCGTTAATGTACGGTGTGATTGACATTGCGAAAATAGTACCGTAGTTAAAAGCACTACCTGTCATCAGGCTCAGATATTCCATGAATGTTCCTTCTGCTGCGCCTTGAACTATTCCGCCTTCAATGATATCAACAAACGGAACGGGAATTGCCGAACCGATTCTGAAAACCAAAATAATGAATGCGGTGAAAAGCAACTTTTTACGCAAATCCGGAATTTTCCATGCATTTACAAAGGTACGTAACAATTATATCACCTCTGCCTTTCCGCCAGCTGCCTCAATCTTTTGTTTAGCAGTTTCGGAAAAAGCATTGGCTTCGACGGTAAGTTTCTTGGAAATCTCGCCTTTGCCCAAAATCTTAACACCATCCATGACCTTTTTAACAAGGCCTGCTTGAATGAGTGCCTCAACATTAACAACTGCGCCGTCTGCAAAATGCTTCTCCAAGGCAGCAACGTTTACTATTGTCATTTCCTTGCGGAAAATGTTTACGAAGCCTCTCTTGGGTACTCTTCTTTGCAAGGGCATTTGACCGCCTTCAAAACCAGGATGCATGCCTCTACCGGCACGTGCTTTTTGACCTTTATGCCCTCTGCCGGCGGTTTTACCCTGACCTGCTGATATACCTCTGCCGACACGCTTACGTTCCTTTTTCGAACCTGGCGTCGGTGAAAGCTCGTGCAATTTCATTATTTCGCACCTCCTTGCGTGGCTTCACTAACCTTGATAAGGTGTGAAATCTTTCTCACCTTACCTTGTGTGGCGGGGATATCGGGTTGAACCGCTACATCCCCAATTTTATGAAGACCGAGTGCATGGGCGGTGGCAATCTGATCTTTTTTACTACCAATCAAGCTTCTGACAAGCTCAATTTGAATTTGTTTTGATTTTGCCATATCGTCCACCCTCCTTAATCTAAAATATCACTAACGGACTTGCCACGAATCTCTGCAACTTCGTCAGCATTTCTGAGCTGTGCAAGCCCTTGAAGTGTTGCTCTGACGACATTGCAGGGGTTATTCGAGCGCAATGCCTTTGAACGGATATCCTTTATGCCTGCTGTTTCAACAACAGCACGCACTGGGCCACCTGCGATAACTCCTGTACCGGGGGCAGCGGGCTTTAAAAGAACCTCACCTGCACCAAATTTCCCTATTATTTCATGGGGAATAGTTGTGCCTTTAAGTGCAACTTTAAACATGTTCTTCTTAGCATTCTCAATACCCTTACGGATAGCATCCGGAACTTCTCCTGATTTGCCCAAACCAAAGCCTACAGTGCCATTGCCGTCACCGACGACAACAAGAGCTGAAAACTTGAAGATGCGTCCGCCCTTAACTGTTTTTGCAACACGGTTAATGGATACAACGCGCTCGGTTAGCTCCGTAGCTGAAGCATTCATCTTAGCCAAAAGTATTACCTCCTCTTCTTAGAACTTGAGGCCGCCCTCGCGGGCGCCTTCGGCCAGCTCTTGCACACGGCCGTGATATATATAGCCACTGCGGTCAAAAACTATTTTTGAAATATCTTTTTCCACAGCGCGCTTCGCCAACAATTCGCCCACTTTACGGGCAGCGGATTTGTTTCCGCCGTATTCCTTAAAGTCCTTCTCAACAGTTGATGCGGACACAAGGGTTTCACCCTTAACATCGTCTATTAACTGAGCGTAGGTGTTCTGTAAGGAACGATAGACATTAAGGCGAGGACACTCAGCTGTGCCGCTGATTTTGCCACGCACTCTCTTATGGCGTTGCTGTCTAGTTTTATTGTTGTTCTGTTTGTTAACCATAAGTTTTCACTCCTTTAATTAAGACTATTTGCCGCCCTTGCCGGCCTTGCCTTCCTTGCGGCGGATGTATTCGTTTGCATATTTTATTCCCTTGCCTTTATATGGCTCGGGGAGACGCTTTTCACGTACCTCAGCTGCAAACTGACCGACCTTCTGTTTATCGGGACCTGAAATAACAATCTTGTTTGCTGCAGGAACATCAACAGTAATTCCCTCAATTTCAGGTACTATAACCTGATGAGAGTAACCAACGTTGAGGACAAGATTACTACCCTGCTTTGCGGCACGATAGCCGACTCCGTTTACTTCAAGTGTCTTTGAATAGCCCTCGTTAACACCGGCAACCATGTTTGCGACAAGTGATCTTGTCAACCCGTGAAGAGACCTATTCAGTTTTGTATCATTTGGACGGTTAACAATAATTGTGTCTCCGTCCTTCTTTAATAACATATTCTTGTGCACTGTTCCGGTAAGCGTGCCCTTTGGGCCCTTAGCTGTAACAGTGCTGCCGCTAATTGTTACGTCAACTCCCGCAGGAATTGTTATCGGCATTTTTCCTATTCGTGACATTG
Source organism: Clostridia bacterium (assembly GCA_035647435.1). Taxonomy (GTDB): domain Bacteria; phylum Bacillota; class Clostridia; order Oscillospirales; family Acutalibacteraceae; genus JAAZFZ01. The sequence continues at coordinate 45,668 of DASRNM010000014.1, read as the reverse complement.
TAACAGCACCTCCTTACCAGACGAATGCAAGGACTTCGCCGCCAACTTTGGCCTTGCGCGCATCCCTGTCAGTCATTATGCCTTTTGATGTTGAGAGGATAGCAATCCCAAGGCCTTTCATGACCTGTGGAATATCCTCACAATTTGAATAAATACGAAGACCCGGTTTTGATACTCTGCGTAACCCAGTGATGACCTGAGATTTATTCGGGCCATATTTTAATTTAACTTCTATTACACCTTGTTTTCCGTCATCTTCAACTTTAAAGCCTTTAACATAACCCTCATCAACAAGAATCTGAGCAACCGATTTTTTCATGTTGGATGCGGGAATTTTCACCGTATCATGCTTTGCCGAGTTAGCATTGCGTATTCTCGTCAACATATCGGCGATGGAATCAGTGATTTGCATACCGTCAACCTCCTTTGCAATTGCTCTATTACCAGCTTGCTTTCTTCACGCCAGGAATCTGCCCTGCATGGGCTAATTCCCTGAAACAAATACGGCATACTCCGTATTTACGAAGATAGGCATGCGGCCTTCCGCAGATTTTGCATCTGTTATAACTTCTTGTTGAGTACTTAGCGGGCCTTGCCTGCTTAATTTTCAGTGATTTCTTGGCCACTTTTTCCCCTCCTTATCTCGCAAACGGAGCACCCATAAGAGCCAAAAGCTCTCGTGCTTCTTCGTCTGTTTTAGCTGTTGTGATAAGACAAACGTCCATTCCTCGAACTTTGTCAACCTTATCATAATCAATCTCTGGAAAAATCAACTGCTCTTTTATTCCTAACGAGTAGTTTCCTCTACCATCAAATGAGTTGGGATTAATACCCCTGAAGTCTCTCACTCTCGGAAGTGCCAGGTTGAAGAATCTATCAAGAAATTCATACATCCTTTTGCCCCTTAAAGTGACCTTAACTCCTACTGTCATACCCTCACGTAGCTTAAAATTAGCGACTGATTTCTTCGCCTTGCAAGTCACGGGCTTTTGGCCTGTAATTTGCATTATGTCTGAAACGACAGCGTCAACAACCTTTGGGTTCTCTTTCGCTTCGCCGCAGCCGACGTTGATAACAATCTTCTCAAGCTTCGGGATTTGCATGACGCTTTTATATCCAAACTTTTTCATCATTGCAGGCGCAACCTCTTTAACATAGGCTTCCTTTAACCTTGCTGCCATGTGTCATGTTCCTCCCTTATTCAAATTCCGCCAGGCAATCGCTCTTTTTACATGTACGAACCTTTTTGCCTTTTGCGTTAATTTTGCTACCTGCCCTTGTCGGTTTGTTGCATTTAGGGCAAACAAGCTGAACCTTATCTGCATAAAGAGCACTTTCTGCCTTAATCATACCGCCGGGCTCGCCCATTTTTTTCGGCTTAACATGCTTTGTAACGATGTTAACACCTTCAACAATGATTTTGCCCTCCACAGGACTGACCTGCATAACCTTACCGCGTTTCCCGCGATATTTGCCGTTGATTACCTCGACGGTATCACCGGTTTTTACATGAACACTTTTACTCATATGCGCACCCCCTATTAAAGGACTTCCGGAGCAAGCGAGAGAATTTTAATGTATTCCTTTTCTCTTAGCTCTCTTGCCACCGGACCAAATATTCGTGTGCCCCTTGGGTTCTTGTCTTCTTTTATAATAACGGCTGCATTCTCATCAAAGCGAATGTATGTGCCGTCATCTCGCCGAACGCCGCTTGCTGTACGAACTACAACAGCCCTAACGACCTCACCTTTTTTTACCACGCCACCGGGCACTGCTTTTTTAACAGAAGCAACGATGACGTCACCGATATTGGCATACCTCCTGCCGGTTCCGCCAAGAACACGGATGCACATTATTTCCTTAGCACCTGTATTATCGGCAACCTTGAGGTAACTCTGTTGCTGTATCACAGTGTTTGCCTCCTTACAACTGCACCAATTTACTTGGCTTTTTCGATTATTTCAACAACACGCCATCTCTTATCCTTCGAGATTGGGCGAGTTTCCATTACAACCACTTTGTCGCCTATGCCACAACCGTTGTTCTCGTCGTGCGCTTTAAGCTTCTGCGTGCGGTTAATAACTTTTTTGTAAAGCGGATGCTTTACTTTATCCTTAACTGCAACGACAACTGTTTTTTCCATTTTGTTGCTCGTAACATAACCCACACGGGTTTTTCTGAGATTTCTATCGCTCATTGAACTTGGCCTCCCTTTCCTCACGAGTTGGTGCCGTGCAATTCGATATCACGTTGTATCGTTTTGATACGGGCAATATCCTTTTTAACGGCACTTATTCGCATTGGGTTGTCGAGCTGGTTAATGGCTTGCTGGAAGCGCAGTTTAAAAAGCTCGTCCTTCAACTCAAGAAGCTTAGCATCCAGCTCTTTAGCAGAAAGTTTTCTGATTTCACTGGCTTTCATTATTGCTCACCACCCGTTTCTTCCTTAGTTACAAATTTACATTTAATTGGCAATTTGTTTGCTGCAAGGCGCATTGCCTCTACAGCGGATTCTTTATCAACTCCGGCAATCTCAAACAGAACCTTGCCGGGCTTTACAACCGCAACCCAATACTCAGGGGCACCTTTACCGGAACCCATTCGAGTTTCAGCAGGTTTTTCTGTTATTGGCTTATCAGGAAAAACCTTTATCCAAACTTGACCGCCACGCTTAATGTAGCGAGTCATAGCAATACGGGCAGCCTCAATCTGGTTGGAGGTAATCCATGCAGGCTCAAGAGCCGCAAGACCGTATTCACCATAGTTTACTTTGTTACCGCGAGTAGCTTTACCGGCCATACGACCTCTTTGCTGTTTGCGGTATTTAACACGCTTTGGTAAAAGCATCAGCGATTGCCTCCTTCCCTACGAGGCTTGCGGGTATCATGAAGAATTTCGCCCCTGTAAATCCAGACCTTTACACCAATACGACCATAGGTTGTTTTTGCTTCAGCAAAACCGTAGTCAATATCAGCTCTAATTGTCTGCAGCGGGATAGTTCCTTCATGGTAATGCTCAGTTCTCGCTATTTCAGCGCCACCGAGTCTGCCCGAAACCTGTGTTTTAATACCTTTTGCTCCAAGCTTCATTGTGCGTCCGATTGCTTGTTTGAGTGCACGACGGAACGACACACGCCTTACGAGCTGTGCTGCGATATTTTCAGCAACAAGTTGTGCGTTGAGATCAGGCTGTTTGATTTCAACAATATTTATTGAAACCCTTTTACCCAATTTCTTTTCGCAAATTTTCTTGAGTTTATCTATTTCTGAGCCGCCACGGCCTATAACCATTCCGGGCTTTGCACAGTGAATATTGATATATACTCGTTTTGAATCGCGTTCAATTTCTACCTTTGGTACACCGGCAGGTGCAAGGACCTTGAGCAAATAATTACGTAAATTGTAGTCTTCAACAAGGGTATCTCCAAAATGCTTGTCTTTGGCATACCAACGTGATTCCCATTCTTTAATTATGCCCACCCTAAAACCGGTTGGATTAACTTTCTGTCCCATTTCTTTACCTCCTCCTCGCTTATTCTGCTTCCTTGAGTACAAGAGTTATATGCGATGTCCGCTTATTTATACGGAACGCTCTACCCTGTGCTCTCGGTCTGATACGCTTGAGGGTAGGACCTGGGCCAACGCTGCATTCTGCAATATAAAGACTTGAAACATCCATATTATGATTCATTTCAGCGTTTGCCATTGCTGATTTTAGAAGCTTAATCAGCGGTTCACACGCGGCCTTGGGCGTGTATTTAAGAATAGCCATTGCCTTTTCGACAGGCTGGTTACGGATTAAATCTAAAACAATTTGAACCTTACGTGGTGCTATTCTAATAAAGGTTGCCTTTGCCGTTGCCTGCATAATTTATACACTCCTTTCGACCGATTATCTTTCTCCTGTGGTTTTTGAACCTGAATGACCCCTAAACAAACGGGTCGGTGCAAATTCACCAAGTTTATGACCAACCATATCCTCTGTTACATAAACAGGGACGTGTTTGCGTCCATCATGAACAGCGAAGGTATGGCCGACAAATTCAGGAAATATTGTGGAGCTACGGCTCCATGTCTTAAGAACCTTCTTATTTCCGCTGTTGTTCATCTCAACAACTTTCTTAAACAGCGATTCTAGTACAAAAGGTCCTTTTTTAACGCTTCTGCCCATTATTCTTCGCTCCTTTCTTATTTACCATTACGGCGACTTACTATAAGGTTGCTAGATGCCTTTTTCTTGCTACGAGTCTTGTAGCCAAGAGTAGGCTTACCCCAAGGGGTAACTGGACTTGGCATACCGATTGGGCACTTGCCCTCACCACCACCATGTGGGTGATCGTTCGGGTTCATTGCAGAACCTCTTACGCTAGGTCTCCAACCCATATGGCGCTTACGCCCGGCCTTGCCTATTTGAACATTCTCATGCTCAATATTTCCAACTTGGCCTATCGTTGCCATGCAATTTGAAGGCACTTTTCTAATCTCGCCTGAGGGCAAACGCAAAAGTGCGTATTTGCCTTCTTTAGCCATCAACTGTGCGGAGTTTCCTGCCGATCTTGCAAGCTGACCGCCTCTGCCTGGGTAAAGCTCAACATTGTGAATGGTTGTACCTGTGGGAATATTCAAAAGAGGCAATGCGTTGCCTGTTTTGATATCCGCATCAGGGCCTGCAAAAATCGTGTCGCCAACCTTTAAGCCTGAAGGTGCGATGATATATCTTTTTTCACCGTCTTCATACTTAACAAGGGCAATATGTGCAGAGCGGTTGGGGTCATATTCTAATGACATAACAGTTGCTTTCATATCTAATTTATTGCGTTTAAAATCAATAATACGATATTTTCTTCTGTTAGCTCCACCGCGGTGGCGAACAGTTATTCTTCCGTAATTATTCCTGCCAGAGTTATTGCTTAGCGTTGTTAGCAAGCTTCTCTCGGGCCCTTTCTTGGAAAGCTCGGAATAATCCGAAACCGACATCTCCCGCCTTGCATTAGTTGTCGGATTGTAGATTTTGATTGACATTTTTTCACTCTCCTTACGGCAGCTTTGCGGAGCATGTCACTCTCCATACCTTACCGCCATATGATTTGGATGCTATTTAAAGCAAATTACAGAATTCCGTCAAAGAATTCGATTGTCTTTGAATCATTTGTTAGCGTTACAATAGCTTTTTTCCACGCCTGTGTGTAGCCCTCAAAACGACCATATCTTCGAAGCTTACCACTGACATTGATTGTGTTTACCTTTGCAACTTTTACTTTGAAAAGTTCTTCAACCGCTTGCGCAATTTCAATCTTATTTGCGTCGGTGGCTACCCTAAATACGTATTTTTTATCAGCTATTCCTTGCATACTTTCCTCAGTGATGATTGGACGGAGGACTATATCTTGTGCTGCTTTCATGCATATACCTCCTCAATTTTGCTGACTGCATCCTTGAGAACAATCATTGTGTCGCAATTAAGGATGTCGTAAATATTAAGTGTATTGACAAGGGTTGTCTTAACACCCACAATGTTTCGAGCACTTCTGTAAACGATTTCATCCTTTTCAGGAAGCACTATCAATGTCTTTTTGCCTACTTCAAGAGCATTGAGAATATTAACAACCTCTTTTGTCTTGATTGATTCAAGAGCGATTTTGTCAAGGACAATTATTTCTTCATCTGCAACCTTTGAAGATAAAGCAGACTTCAATGCAAGTCTCCTGACTTTTTTGTTAATACTAAAACCGTAATCACGTGGCTTGGGGCCATGTGCAATGCCGCCATGTGTCCATTGAGGGGCTCTTGTGGAACCTTGTCTTGCACGACCTGTGCCCTTTTGACGCCACGGCTTCCTGCCGCCGCCTCTTACTTCGCTGCGTGTAAGGGTAGATTGTGTACCCTGTCGCTGGTTTGCGAGGTAATTTACCACGCACAGGTGCATTGCCGATACGTTAGGCTCTATACCGAAGACACCTTCAGAAAGCTCTATTTCAGAAACCTTCTTGCCTTTTGTGTCAAATACTGATACGTTTGGCATTATTTTCTACTCCTTTCTACGCTTTATTGCTGTCTCTTATAATAACTATACCGCCTTTAGGGCCAGGAATTGCTCCTTTAATAGCTATAAGGTTGTTTTCAACATCAACCTTTACTACACTTAGGTTCATAACGGTAACTCTTTCGTGACCCATGTGGCCTGCCATTTCTTTTCCCTTAGCGACTCTGGAAGGGTCGCTTGCTGCGCCCAAAGAGCCTGCATGCCTTACATTGGAAGCCGTGCCATGAGTTTCTTTCATTCTTCCGTAATTCCATCTTTTGATGACACCGGCAGTTCCCTTACCTTTGCTTGTCCCGGTAACATCAACCGGCTCACCGACTTCGAAAATGTCGACCTTTAAAATGTCGCCTTCATTGATGTTGCTCGAATCTTCAAGCCTGAACTCGCCAAGCGTTCTTCTCGGTGCAACGCCTACTTTGTCAAAGTGACCCTTGAGGGGTTTCTTGACATTGTTGACATTGATATTACCAAAGCCGATTTGAACTGCTTCATAGCCATCGTTTTCGATTGTCTTCTTCATGACAACCGTACAAGGTCCGGCTTCAACTACAGTTACAGGCACTACATTGCCCTTTTCGTCAAAAACCTGTGTCATTCCGATTTTTTTGCCGATTAGACCTTTTTTCATTTCCTTTCCTCCTTCAAGTTATTGGTTGGCCATTTTGCCAACTTGACCTGCGGCGTGCAATGCATCATATTCCTTATATATAATGTATAAAGAGTTAGATTTTAATTTCAATTTCAACGCCTGCGGGAAGCTCAAGCCCTGTGAGAGCCTCAACTGTTTTCTGTGTGGGTCTCAGGATATCAATAAGCCTTTTGTGTGTACGCTGTTCGAACTGTTCGCGGGAATCCTTATACTTGTGAACTGCTCGAAGGACTGTGATGATCTCTTTTTCTGTCGGAAGAGGAACAGGTCCGGAAACCTGTGAGCCTGTACGCTTTGCAGTCTCAACAATTTTCTCTGCCGATTTGTCAACAAGACTGTGATCATAGCCCTTAAGTCTGATTCTGATTTTCCCTTTAACTGCCATTTTCGTCACGCCTTTCTTTTAATTGAGGCAACTTTTAAGGTTCATGCCTCTAAATTTTGGCGGGCACTGCTAAAATCTTACCACTGCCCCGGGTGTTTCTTTTGCCCGGTTTTTAAAACCCGGACATTTTCCGGGTTTGTGCAAGTTCTAGCACACTCCTGAATCAATCATAGACACAAGGGAAGTGTCACTAATACAATTCAAGTGATTTTTTCGCCCGGTTTTCGAATCGGACATACTCCGTGGTAATTTCCTGCTTCTAGAGCAGCCACCTACCACATCAACGCATATCTAAAATAGGCACGCTAAATCACGTGCTTTGAAATAATATCACAATATTAATTGGTTTGCAAGCATTTTTTGAAACTTTTTTGTTGCAAACCAAGTTTTTTTATGTTTTTGTATTAAATGCCCCAATAAACGCCGAAGTAACCCTTTCTAAGTCCTCTTGAGTCATTTGAGAACCGCTCGGCATACAAATCCCCTTGTCAAAAACATGACGCGAAACACTTGCATTATCATAGTGAGCAAAAAACTCACAATCTTTAAAAATCGGTTGGCAGTGCATGGGATTCCACGCGCGCCGCGCCTCAATGTTGTCCTTCTCAAGGGCATTGATTACATCGTCAGGTATGGTTTTGCAATCATCGTCAATCATCAACACCGAAAGCCAGTAGTTAGGCTTTGCACCTTCAAGGATGGGCTGCATTGTTATTGGCAAATTCCTGAAACTCTTTTGATAAAATTCAAATATTTCTTTTCGTCGGTTTATGTTCTCTTCAATGGTTATAAGTTGTCCCCTCCCGATACCAGCAGAAATATTCGACATTCTATAATTGTAGCCAATCTCATTGTGTAAATAGTAATTCGCTTTTTCTTTGGATTGATTTGCCCAAAAGTTTATTTTTGTTGTTGCGTTTTCATCATCGGAAACAGCCATGCCACCGCCAGAAGTTGTGATAATTTTATTTCCATTAAATGAAAACACCGAAATATAGCCAAACTTGCCACATTTTTTCCCCTTATATTCCGCACCGAGAGCCTCTGCTGCGTCCTCTATAACGGGGACACCATACTTTTCGCATATGGGCAAAAGCTTATCATAATCAGCACTTTGACCGTATAAGTCAACGATAATAACCGCCCTTGGAAGCTCGTTGCTTTTTTGTGCAGAAACAAAAGCTTTTTCAAGTGCAGTGGGGCTCATGTTAAAGCTTTCTTCTTCAGAATCAATTAAAACAAGCCTTGCTCCTTGGTACAGCACAGGGTTGCAACTGCCCGAAAATGTTAAATCTGAGCAAAAAACCGTATCCCCTTGCTCCACACCAACATATTTCAGTGCAAGGTGCATTGCAGCCGTCCCTGAGGACATAGCAACAGCATAGCCTATGCCATTGTAGCGACATATCTCGTCCTCAAACGCCGTCAGGTTCGGGCCGCAGGGTGCAATCCAATTTTCTTCAAACGCCTTGTTAACAAACTCTATCTCTCTGCCATTCAATTTGGGAGGAGAGAGAAATATTCGCTTTTGCAATCAAATCATCTCTTATACAATAATATTCCGTCAAAACTATTTGTTTTTGGTATTCTTGTCACCGTTACTTGCTTCTTTGATTTCTTTTTTCTTCTTTTTATTTTTTTCGCCGTAACCGTAACCGTCACTATAACCGTAACCATCACCATAGCCATAACCGTAACCATAGCCGTAGCCGTAATTACCGTATCCACCGTATTTTCCACCGTAACCGTAGCCATATCTTCCGTATCCGTAGCGGCTGTAATACCTGCGGTATTTATAGCTCTTCCTACTGTAATATTTTGAAGTTGCGTCGCTGCCTGCCATTGTGAGAATAACACCCGCAACCTCAACATCAGAAGCTGTCAGCTCCTCAATCGTATCGTTAATGTGGTTAATCTTTGCATAGTCACTTCTAACAGCAAATACCAATGAATCGACAAGCGGAGCGATAACCATTGCGTCGGTTACAACTCTCGCCGGAGGGGTATCTATAATAATATAGTCAAACTCCTCGCGAGCCTGGTCAAAAACGTCTTTAACCTTGTCAACGTCAAGCATTTCTGTGGATTTCATTGTGTAACCGCCTGACGAGAGCACAAAAACACCAATGGATTTTATATATTTAATTGATTCGGCATAAGTGGACTCGCCTTTGATAATTGGAATCAGCCCAAACTCGTCCGTTTCTTTTAACCCAAGTGTTTTGAGAATTGCCGGCTTTCTCATATCACAGTCAACAAGCAAAACCGACTTGCCTTTTTGTGCAAGAGCAATAGAAATGTTTGCCGCAACTGTTGTCTTGCCCTCATCCTCAAAGGTACTGGTAACCATAAAGGTTTTAAACGATTTTTCAGCAGCCAGATTTTCGATTTTAGTTCTTATCGATTTAAATGTTTCAATAAACGCAAAGTTTACAGAGCTTTCGTCGGTGATAAGTAGCCCCTGCCTGATTCTTCGCTTCCCGAACAGCCTTTTGTTTGAAGCCTCAATGAGCGGAACTGCACCGAGCAATTTTGCAATTGTTTTATTGCGCACATCATCAACGCTTCTGACGGTATCAGTCAGCATTTCGGTCGCAAATATCATTGCGCAAACAATAGCAACACCAATAGCAAACCCGTAAAACGCCATTCTTGCAGCACCGTCATGGTTGCTTATTACAGGTGCAGTCGGCGCCTTTATTACATCGACACCAAGGGTGGTGTCAAATGATTTCAAAAAATCCGGATATGTTGAGATAACAACATTTATTGTGTTTTCACAAAATTCCCTTTCAATATGAGAAACTCTTATGTCGAATATCCCAGTAACGTTAGCGCCTGTTATTGTTAACGAATTCGATATCTCGCCCCTTGAGTATTGCCGCGAAATCTCGCCCTCGTCATACAGGTTTTTAAGCGAATCATATATGTTGGATATCATTTCATCGCCCGTTACTAACAAAAGCTGATATCTTTCAATGTCACTTGAAGTATACCACCCTGTGCTCTCTTCATAAGATGCAACAACCTCGCCATCTTTGTCTTGCTCATAGTAGGTTATCTGCTTAGTCGTTGTAAAGCCAAGCATTGCCGATGATGCGTAAACCGGCACATACCTTACCTTTGCATAGATAAAGAAACTCCCGGCTAAAACTATACCAATAAGAATAATCGCCCAGAGCCGTTGAAAAAGAGCCTTGCCCATTTTCGCAATATCAATATTTTCAGTTGTTATGCCGTTTGCCTTGTTGTAATAACTGTTGTTTTGCTGGTTATATCTTTCTTGCATTTTTTTACACTCCCAAGATTTTGTAGTTTACGAACATCAGAAAACTTGCTAAAACCATCTTGCCCTTTGAAGTCTTCCCCTTCTTATCGGAGGAAGCTTCTCGTTATTAATGACTGCTTCGGGCGCAACATTAACCATGTAGTCAAGGCTTCTATGTTCGATGTCGGGAGGAAAGAAGTATGTCATCCTCAACAAATCATTTGCCCTTCCTCGGATTGAATGTGCATCTGTCCCAATAAAACTTGCTACGTTGTTTTTAACCATTTGATAGGCTAATTCAAACTCTTCTCTTGTGCCAAAGCCAGCTAAACTCCCGGCGTTGATCTGAAAGTAAACATCTCTTTCAGACAACAAGTAGTTAATTTTAAAATAATCCTTTTGAAAGTATTCATATCTTTCAGGGTGCGCTATTATAGGTATTAAATCGCTTTTTTCGATTTCGTCCAAATAACTGCAGATTCTTTCGACTGTTAGACCAAAAAAATCAAACTCAATCAATATGTATTTGCTTGAGTTGATTGTAACCTTGTCTAAATTAGTGCTATAGAATATATCATCATTTACATAAACCTCAGCACCGGGGAAAATTTCAATATTAATTTTTCTCTTGTCAATCTCGGTTTGAAGCTGCTGAAACTTTTCATTTCTGACTTCAAGAAATTCATCAATTTCCGTTACGTTTTTTAGATGAGGCGTGAGAACAATTTTTTCTACTCCATTCTCGTTAGCAAGCATGCAAAGCTGTATTGCATCAGTTAACGATTGGGCGCCGTCATCTATTTCATGAAGAACGTGACAATGTAAGTCAATCATTATTCCACCTCGTGAGCATCGAATTCCTGTTTAAATAAATCGTATAGCTTTTGAATCTCATTTTCGTTGCCTTGATATAACGCTGCATTTTTTGCAACTGTTTCGCGTATCACAGGGTTATCAATCAGCGTTTTAATTTTTTTAGCAATTGAAACACTGTCAATCTCAGAAATAAAGCCTGTAACTTCGTCTTCAATCTGATCATGCACCGTTGAAAAAGCTGTGCACACAATAGGCTTACCGAGCACCTTTGCCTCTTCTATTGCTATTGATTTGCCTTCATATCTTGAAGGCTGAACGAACACATCACAACTCGCAATAAATGGGTAGGGATTCGACCGCAAACCCAACAGAATAAAGGTATCAATTAGGTTTGATTCTTCAATCATTTTTTTGACTTTATTTCCCCAATTTCCATCTCCGATATGATACCACTTTATTTTATATCCGTCAACTAAAAGTAGTTTGCAAGCTTCAATCGCAAGGTCTACCCCTTTTTCTTTTGATAGTCTCCCAACAGTCAATATAATTGTGTTTGAATCGTTCCTTTCAAACCCTTTCCCCTCTTTTGATAAATCCAAAATTGTTTCCTTTGAAACAATGTTTTCAATGACACGGATTTTTCCCGCGACACTCGGCTGATTATTTTTTAAACTCTCCGAACATGATTGTGAAACCGTAACAGTAAAATCGGTCTTTTCAAAATATTTCTTATCAAAACTCTTGTCAGTGTTTAGCTTTTCATAATCGCTGTGAATATAAGCTATTTTGGTGTTTGAATTAACCATGTCAACAACATAATAGTTTGAGGTTTTTTCAAGGTAACCGATTGCAACATCGTATTTTTTTTGCTGCAAAGTTAAAAATTTTTTCATATGCTTCCAAGCATATTGTTCAGCCTTGTTTGAATATCCATACTTTCTCAATACCATTGAATATTTTATTCTGTCAATGGCAATTCGAATTTTTCCTCTTTTCAAAAAACTCAAAACTGATTTATGAAGAGGCAGCTTTGATATTATATAATCCGTGGGCAAATCAAGCAAATTAACCTGATCGGGTAGCATATCTTTTATCATACCGCTTGGGTTAAAGGCAAATAAATCTACTTCATATTTTTCATAATCAAACAGACTTAAAAGTGTCAACAAGCTTTTTTCAGCACCGCCACTTTCAAGGCTGGGGATAACAAACATCACTTTTTTCTTCATACTTCAATCCTCATTACAAACCCTTGTGCCGCAGGCATAGGTGACAGCTTCGCAGAATAAAAGCCTATCGCCTTTGTGTCGCCCTGTGCATAGTCAATTGTTCCGTCTTGCCTTGTGCAGCTTTTTAAAAAACTTGCGCCGTTTTTAAGACAATTTAAATATTTCTCGTTTCCCGTTAGGTTGTAAACTTCGCCCATAAACCAGCTAATCATTGCCGTTGAAGAGGCTTCCCCTGTTTTTTCTGCAAGAATCTGCCTGCTCCATCCACCGTTTGAGAGCTGATATTCAATAAGAGTATCTGCAAATATTTTCATTTGTATCTCTAAAAATTCACGCATTTGTTTGTTGCCTGTTGAATTGTAACTGTCCGCAAGTGCGACGCAAAACCAGCCACTGCCTCTGCCCCAACCCGCAACGCCTAAGTTAGCTTTATTCTCCTTGTCAAAGCAATGGTAAGGCAAGCCTGTCTTCTCGTCAATACCATGTTTTAGGTATTCCTCCAACTGTCTTTTTCCAAGGTCAAAAGCCGCCTGACATTCATATTCTTTGTCATACTTAAATAAAAATGGGCAAATCATTCCCACTGTGTCAACAAACCTTATGTTCGCAATTGAAGGGTTATAGGGTATTGTTTCGTGTTTTTCTCCTGCATCTAAAAGTATTTCAGCAGTCTTTTGCATCGCTGTTCTAATTTTTTCGGTATCTACCGCTTCGGTGTTCAATATAGAAAACGCAAGCATAGCACTATCAACACTTTTATTGAATTGCGCCCAATCACCCTGTTTGTCGGTTAATTTTTTAATACAGTCTAAAATCATTTTGTCAGAGCTTTCATTTTTAATGTTCTGCGCTCCCAAAATCAGGGCCGCTTTTTGCCACGCAGCTATGTTTTTATTTTTGTATTGACCTCTCAACCTGTCAATCAAAGTAAACCTTGTGTTGTCGGTTATAGGCACACCAGGTGTTTTTTTTAGTTGTTTTAGTCCTTGTTTGTCGGTTATTGCCTTCCACTTTTTTGTATCACTCCATCGACCTATATGTATTCTGCCAATGAATGTCGATGCAAGGGGAATAATGTCAAACAGTATGACAATTAAAAAAATGCCTGTTAAAATACCGAATATGATAACCGCTGTTTCCATGCCCCGCACCTCACTTTTATTAAAATCAAACTCTATCTATAATCTCATACAGCTTGTTTATTTCCTCTTCATTGCCTACCGATTCTCTTTTAAGGTTTTCGCAAAACTCTGCTTTCTTTTCAGGGTTGTCAATCAGATGTTTTATTTTATCCGCTATTGACTGTGGGTTTTTGTTTGCAATCAATCCATTCTTTCCATTTTCTATCTGGTCAAACACTGTGGAAAAATCAGTAACCACAATTGGCTTCTGCACGCACTTGACCTCATCAACAGCTATTGCCTTGCCTTCATAATTTGAGGGTTGAACATAAACATCGCACTGCTTTATATAAGGGTAAGGGTTCGACTTTTCACCAAGCATAACAAACTCGTTTTCAAGCCCTTTTGATTTAATTTGACTTTCAATTTCTGCCTTTAGCTCGCCGACACCGATTTGATACCACTTAATTTTGTATCCGTTTTCTTTAAGGATTGCACAGGCGTTCACCGCATTATCAATCCCCTTTGGTTTCGACAGCCTACCAATTGTAAGAATAACCGTTTCTCCGCCTTTATTGTCATAAACACTTTTATTGGTCTGAGCCATTTTGTTGATTGCTTTCTTTGAAATTATGTTTTCTACAACTCTTGTCTTCCCGACAGTAAACGGAAAAAATTTGTTGAGAATGTCCACACAGCTTTTTGACACTCCAACAATTACATCAAGCTTTTTAAAATACGGTTCATCAGTTTTCTTTTGTTCGATTATCCTATTATAATCAGTGTGAATATAACCAATTCTTTTTTTAGCTTTAGCCTTGTCAACGCAAAAATAAACCGATGTTCCTTCGAGGTAACCTATTGCTACATCGTATTCTTTTTCAGGCACGGTCATTGCTTGACTTAAACACTGCCATGCAAGTTTTTGCTTGTTTTTCTTGTGCGAAAATAACACCCATGCATATTTAATTCTGTGAAAAGCAAGTGAAAACTTGCCTAACTTTAAAAAACTTAATATCGCCTTTTTAAAGCTACCATCAAACAATTCATAGTCATGCCCTGCTGTCATCAAGTTAACTTTTTCCGGTATTTGGTCAACAAACAGCCCCGCTTTTCTGAAAAGATACAGGTCAACATTGTATTTATTGTAATCTATTAAATTTAAAAGTGTAACAAGACTTTTTTCTGCTCCTCCGCTTGAAAGCGAGGGCATAACAAATAAAATGTTTTTTTTCATCCCTGCTCCTCAATCATTTTTTATTTAAGATGTTATAAAGACTAACCTTTGCTTTCATTGCACCTGTAATAAAAAGAACACCGACAACGCTTTTTCTTTTTATCATTTTCAAAATCATTATGTTAAATTTTGAATTGTTTTCCATCTGCCGCTGCCACGAACTGTTCATTAATGCCCTGACCTGTTCGTTGCACATAATGCTTTTGAGCTGTTGCCTTCTGGACTTACCGCTCATCTTGTTAACAGAAAAGGACAAGGCGCAAATAATTTGCTTCATTGCACTGATATCGTTTATTTCTTTTATTTCTTCCATCGTCATTCTAAAATCACCGAACAACTCAAAATCATCAAAATACTGATTTAAAATTGTGTCTACATAGTCATGTCTCGGTTTTTGAATCGCACTAGTTTCATTATACCGATAGTAGTAACCGACATAAGAAGTGAATGCCATACCGTTTGATTTTTGCATAGTTTTGAGAAGAAACTCTCTGTCCTCTCCCTGCTTTTTTTCGGTGTTCATTCTTATTGATTCTTGTATCAAAACATCTCGTTTAAATATCTTATTGCACACTGAATTTAGCGAAGAATCACTTAACATAAACGGGCAAACTTTTTCCCTTACATATTCACCGTCAAGAAATTTTCCCTTGTTGAAAGGATATTCTATCGTTACATCCTTGTCAGGGTATATATGCTTAAAGCCGCATACCGTAATATCAGCTGAGGTTTTTTGAGCTAATTCATACAGATTCTCATACATTTCGGGGTAAACATAATCGTCCGAATCCACAAACCCGACGTATTTACAATTAGCATTTTCAATGCCTGTGTTTCTTGCACCGCTAACTCCCATGTTTTGTTGGTGTAATACTTTTATGTTTTCATGTTTGTGTGAATATTCTTCACAAATTTCAGGCGAGCTATCAGTTGACCCGTCGTCAACAAGCAACACCTCAAGACTTTCAAAAATTGTTTGGGCAATTAATGAATCAATACATTCTTCCAAATACTTTTGAGCGTTATAAATGGGTACAACAACCGAAACCAAACAATTCTTTACCAAACAATCACCACACCGTCGTCAATTTCTTTTATCAATCAATGGGTTAATCAAATAGTCTGCCGAGCCTTTATATGATAAAACCTTTGCAGGCACTCCTGCCACAACTGCGTTCTCGGGCACATCCTTTGTGACAACCGCATTTGCACCTATGACAGAATTGTTTCCTATTGATATTCCGCCAATAACCTTTGCACCTGGCGCAATATAAACGTTATCACCTATCACGGGTGTTAAAACCTCACCATTTCTTTTAGTCTGACCGATTGTAACACAGTGAGAAATGCTTACATTTTTGCCTATAACCGCCTCGTTGTGGACAACAACGCCGCTGATATGAGCAATATGAAAACCTTTACCTATTTGCGTCATGTCATAAATGTCAAAGCCAAACTTAATGCCTGTTTTATCTTTTTTGTGTTTATAAAATGGAAAAAGTAAAAACTTTATATTTTTCTGATTTCGATAGTAATTACATTTCCTCATATAGTATGTAAAACGAAAACCTCCCGATTTTCGTCTGTATTTTCTCATGCTTTTTTTATCTGTTTTACCACAGTATCTATATAAATCCGCTTGAAGAAATTCGTTGAGCATTTGACGCCCTTTTATAATCATTTCATTCACCCGCCTCTATTAACTCGAAAAGCTTATCAATATATTCAATGTTGCTGTAATCCGTTTTTAACGAATTTTCGCTGAGTCTTTTTCTTAAAGCCTCATCTTCAATCAGCTTTTGAATATATTTTGCAACAGCCTCGTTTTCCATCGGTGAAACAATAGCATCAAAACCATTTTTCACTTGACTTTCGGCTGTTTTAAAATTCGTTATTACAACGGGTTTGCCAAGCATTTGTGCTTCCCTTACAGTTACAGCTTTCCCCTCATATCTTGAGGGCTGAACATAAATATCACAGCTTTTCATATAAGGGTATGGATTGATTTTTTTACCTAAAAATATAAAGCGTTCTTCAAGCCCTAACTCTTGCACTTTCTGTTTAATTTCACTTTCAAGTGTTCCGTAGCCCAGTGCATACCAATTTATATCAAGACCTTTATCAACTAACAGCTTGCAAATTTCAACAGCCTTGTCGTATGCCTTTGCATAACAAAACCTGCCCGCAGTTAATATCTTAACCCTTTGTGTTTTCATTTCTTCAGGATCAAACTCGTCAGATTGCTCTTTAACAAATTCCGTCGGCAGAACATTTTCAATTGTAACAACCTTGTCCGAAAACGAGGGATAAATCTTTTTGAAAGCATTTGCGCATTCATCGGATACCGCAGCTATATAGTCAAATTTATTCCATACTTTTTCGTCTTTTCCATTGTCGAGAGCCGCATTCGAATAGTCAGTATGAACCCATGCAATTTTTGTTTTACCTTTAACCTTTTTTGCCACATAATGATGTGGCCACATAAAACTCATAACAACATCGTATTCCTTTTCAAGCGCAGGCATAAACATCACCGAATTATCCCACATCGACTGAAGGTGCGCAAACACAAGTGCGTCATCCCTAAAATCAGAGCTTCTGAATTTATTTTTCGTTCTTATTTTTGAAAAAACTCTTGAAGTTGCCATAATCGGGTGACCCGATTTAATTACTTCACTAATAGGCTTTAAAAGTGTTGCGCATTGAGATATTTCGGGCAAAATATTGCACTTGTCTGTGAGCAAAGGCATAAACTCGCCCTTGCGTGAAAACAGCAACAAATCAACGTCATATTTTTCATAGTCTATTGAATTTATAAGCCCGGCTGTGCTTCTCTCGATTCCTCCAACCTCCATGCTACAAGCCGTAACAAGAATTTGTTTTTTCATTTTTGCCCCCTGAGCTTTGAAACAATGTCTTTTCCAAAAATCTTGACAAGCGTCCTTTTCAACTTTGACTTCATTCTTACTCTTTTAGGCAACCATAATTTTGCAAAATGGTGAATAGCATAGCTGTTTTCAGTAATGTTACTTATTCCGTTTATATAATCATAGGGGCTGAAAAAGGTCTGAGGGTAAACGCTGACACCTTCAATGCATTGGTACTCATCGTTTCTTACAAGGCCCTTATCCTCGAGCATTCTTGTCAACAAAACCACGTTGGTGTCTTTATAAAAAGTTCCATCGGGCATAACATATGGTGTGTTTTCATAATGCTTCATATATTCTTTGATTATCGGCTGCCCCTTTTTCGCACCCATAACACAAGTGCCGACAAAGGCTTTTTCTTCAAAGCCGACAAACATTTTTTCGTCTAAAAATCTGTCAAAGCTTTTCAAAACCTCAACATCGGTGTCAAAATATATTCCCCCGTGTTCATACAGAACGCAGGCTCTTATATAGTCACTAACAAAGGCAAAGTTTCTGTTTTCGTAGGCTTGTCTTGTAAATGTGTTGCCATTTATATCAAAATTGTCTTCGTTCCACTCTTTTATTTCATATTCGGGTAGCTGCTTTGACCATGTTGCAATGCATTTTTTCACAAGCTTAGGTTTCTCACCTCTCCCAAACCAGCAATAATGTATAACCTTCGGTATCAAAATAACCACTCCCTTTTGTAATGAGTAAAATAATTGTTAGAAATACGGGCTCCAATAGTCCAAAATAGAATACCTTAAGTTCCAAAAGTAAACGCTGAATAAGATTATGCTTATCAAATAAACTATTTTTGTATTTCGTTTGTTAAAGCCCTGCGTGATCAGCCATGCCATCAAAATAATTAGGTAAATGCTCGTATAAATTGTAAATCTCGTAAAAATCCAATTTCGAAGTGAAAGAATTGAAAATGCAAGGTTGAAAACAGCAAGATTTATTAGAATATCCCCTTGCTTACCCAAAATCTTTATTCTATGCCTTGCAAGATACGATAAAAACACGGGGAAAGCCATAACAATAACTCTTGCAAAACTTGAGCCACCCTCATCGCCACTTGTAAACCATTCATTTTCAACATATCGTGTATAACCAAAGTCCCCGATAAAGCCCAAAAACGAAGGCAGAAAGTCATTAAACATTAGTGCGGCAAAGAAGCTTGCGACTATAATTGTAAGCGTCAGAGGGGTCCATGCCTTCCTTCTTACAATTAAAAATATAGGTATCATTATTATAGCGCTTGAGTGGAAAAGGTACGAAATAAATGCGATTAGAAAAAACTTCCACCAGGCACCTTTTTTGTCTGAGAACATATATTTTGTTCCCAAAACCATTATGCCCGCTGCAACATATTGTCTCATGCCGTTCATCGACAAAGAAAAATATCCTGTCGCCACAAACAAAAACATACTTATATCATAAGGGAACGAATATTTATAGATAATAAATATAACCGGTACAAGGCTTATGATTGCACAAATAAAAATAAACGGTTGCGCATCCGCCGTAAAAGAACGGACCACCCATTGAAGCATCATAAACATCTGATTGCCACCAAAATCAAAGTGTGGCATAGGCATATCATCGGGCAAGAGATTGTATGAGTGTATGTAGAAAAAAGTATCTCCGCAAAGATGCCTTAAACCCGAATAAACCGTAAACATTACCGCGGGCACAATAAAGGCAACAATGTGTGGCTTCGGGTAGCCCAAACCACCTAGCTTTCTTGCCGGTCTTCTTTGAGCCAGAAGTGCGACGAAATATGCAATTAGTGTCATAATAATTAAATCGCCCATTTATATACCTCGTGAGTATTTGCCTTGTTTATTTCCTTTGGTTTTAAACTTGATAAAGATATACAGTAAAAAGCCAAACGGTGCAGCAAATAGTGTTAGTGTTTTTAAAGGGGTTTCTCTCAACCATGCCCTATTCTTTAGTATCAGACAGCTTGAAACATAGTGAATTGCCTGAACAAACTTAAACCTTAAGCTTGCAAATGGTAAAGACATGCAAAGCTTCCTACTGTACGCAAACCCTTTTGGATTTCTAATGTACTGCATTAACATATTTCTTGAAGAACCATCTTCAAGATACTCAACAATGCAGACAACCTCGTTCATGTTTAGCAATTGATAATCAATGTCAAGCAAGCTGTATTTTGTTGCAAGGTTAACATATTTTTCGCCTTCAAAAATCGGGTAAGGGTCATTCTTTGTTAAATCCGTTCTGAGAATAAATTTTTTGTCGCCCCTAACTCCGTATTTGTTATAGTATTCATAATACGTTGCTCTTTTTATATCCGCAGGAAACTTGCCACCGATTATTTCACCGTTTGAATAGGCATCAAGGGCAAGAAAACCGCTTATCTTTTCATCCTTTTTACAGGTTGTCCAAAAATTTATTATTTTTTTAACGGCATCGTCTGGCATGTAGTCATCGGAGTCAATACAAGTGTTTATTTGAGTGTTTATGTTTTCATAAGCACAATTATGTGCAGAATGCATACCCTGGTTTTCTTTATAAAAATAGCGTATTTCAAACCCATTGTCCTGCTCAATCCAGCTATTAACAAGCTCTTTTGTGTTATCGGTTGAACCGTCATCGACAATAAGCCATACAAAATTCTTACAGGTCTGCCTTTTCATCGCTTCATAACACTGAGGCAATATATATGCTCTGTTGTATGTCGGCGTAAACACCGTCAAAATAGGCAAATCAACCACTTCTTTCAACCTCATTCAAGGTGTTTCTCACAAGCCTTTCGCATTTCATATTCTCATCGTAATACTCACTATTTGCAACCATCATCTCATGTCGCCTTTCGGCTTGCAGGAGTTCATTTATCTTTTCGACACACTCCGTTTCATTGCGAAACGACAAATAGTTCTTGCCATCACTTAGATTACCACTCGATTCATAAAAAAGCGGCTCGCAGACTATTGCCTTTGAGGCGGCTAAATATTCAGCAAATTTCCACCCAGTAGACTTGTGCAAACCCATTGTCGAAATGTGAATATCAAAGCTTTTCATGTGCTTCAAATATGCATCTTTTCTGTAAACAGAGGTGTCGCCGAGCACCACATCATTGTATTCCCTTCTTGCAAATTCAGATGGAGTTATGCCACCAAAAAACTTGCTACCGAACTCCTTTTTGCAAAGACGAATACATTTTGCTCGGTCTTCGTTAATCTGAAATCTTTCCTCGCTTTTTTCTTCATTGAGTTGCCCTTCAAATTCCCCTTTAGGATCCCATAGCCTCGCCATAAACAAGATTTTCGGGTTTTTGTTTGCAATAGGTTGTGCTTTAAAATTTTCTTCATAACAGTGGCCATTATAAAACTCTGTGCCCGGCACCATTCTGACAAGCTTCTTAAATTGTTCTTTTTTAGGGTCGCAAGGAACGGGCAAATGTGCAAGGTTGCCTTTTATTGTAACAAAAAAATTCGGTGCTGTCATTTTAATTTTATGGAAGTTTTTTAATTGTGCGTTCATTTGCGCATTAAAGCTACGTTTGAAAAGGTAATCACACCTGTCGAGGAGCCCATTGTAAAGCTCTCTCCAATCCCCTTGATTGATAGACAAGTTATCATAACCGTCATTCATATCGTATATTATACGCTTTGAGTCCATAACAACTTCAAGCATATTATATGGCAAAATGTCCTCGTCGTCGGGTTTAAGTCTTTCAGTTTTCAGCTCTATTTCGCCTTTTCTTTCCAACAGAGTAAAGCCCGCAATTATCTGATATAAATGCAAGGGAACCCCACTGAATTTAACAACACATTTCATTGGTCTTACCCCAACTCCTTCAGACATCAAAATAAATCTTTTCAAGTATTTTTGCAGTACTGATTATATCATATCCTGCTTTCTTAATCTGCTCGGTTGTAACTTTTCTTTCTTTGTGGATACTTGTAATTTTTTTTGCCCATGTGTCTACATTGTCTATTGGCAAAAACTCGACAAGACCACAGCCCAAATCGGAAAGAGGTGAAATCGTGTCTGCCGTAAGGCAGGGCAACCCTGACGCCTGTGCTTCGACAATTACTAACGGCAAACCTTCAAACAATGACGGCAACAAAAAAATATCAAAGCCTTGCAAAACTTCATTGACATCGCTTCTTAAACCCAAAAACTCCACACTGCTTTCAAGACCTTTGCTTTTAACCTTCTGTTTAATTGCCTGCTTGAGGTCACCTTCACCAACCAAAATCAAAACACAATTATCATCATGTTTTCTGTACTGCTCAAATATATCTATTAAAAATTGGTGGTTTTTCTGATCGTTAAATCTACCCACGTGCCCTAAAACTTTTGTGTTATTATCAATTCCGAGCTGTTGTCTGACTCTTATTCTTACAGCTTCATCATAAGCATATTTTTCGGACTCTATACCGTTTTTTATAATCGTTGCTTGCGCACTTTTGTCGCCATAAAGC
Source organism: Clostridia bacterium (assembly GCA_035647435.1). Lineage (GTDB taxonomy): Bacteria > Bacillota > Clostridia > Oscillospirales > Acutalibacteraceae > JAAZFZ01. The sequence continues at coordinate 23,553 of DASRNM010000014.1, read as the reverse complement.
CATTTGCTCGCCTTATCCGAACAACTTAAAAGCTCTGTTGCGTTCGGGGCAATCTTCTTGCGGCAATAACTTTTATAAATGTTTTCCGCAACTGCAAGTATTCCTTCTCTAGTAAAGCGTGAATTATGGCTATGTGCAATTCTTTTTGGTACCCCTGCTTTTTTAGCCTGTTTTAAAATAATCCCCGTTGTTGTTTCAAGGTGAGAATGAACAGTTTTATATTCGGGATGACTTTTGAAAAATCTATAAAGCTGTCTTTCATAAATCGGTGGAGTTACTTGTGTGAGAAATTTCATTCTGTAAATCTTGCCGCCGAGCTTTTCAATTTCTTTTTCGTAGAACATATCGTCAAAGTAATTGACAAGAAAATCAAATTGAATTTTTGAGCGGTCTAAATTTCTGTAAACATTCATTATCAGCGTTTCTGCTCCGCCACAATTCATTGAGTGGAACACATGCAGCACACGGACTACAGACATCACTTTACCTCCGCTTTTTCATGTGTGGACGCAACCACATCATCATATTTTGTGTATATACTTTCCAGCTCGGTCAAAACATTGCTTTTGAAAAACGGTTCAACCGCCTTCAACGCATTTTCCGACATAAGGTTGTATAATCCTTTTTCTTTCATTAAGGTTTCAATTTTAAGGGACATCGACAAATAGTCGTTTATATCGACAAGAAACCCTGTTGTTCCGTCGTTCACCAAAGCCCTGTGCCCTCTGTTATCGGTTGCAACAACAGGCAGGCCGCATGACATCGCTTCCATTATGTTGACGGGCAGGCCCTCCCTAAAGCTGGACGCAACAGCAATGTCGCAAGCATTCAAAAGATACTCTACATCGTTTCTTGTTCCCAAAAAGTCAATGCCATCTATTGCGTTGATTCTTTTTGCAAACTCCCTATGTGTTCCGCAGAAGTTGTCGGGGCCGACAAGCAAAAGTCTAACATTTGGATAGCTTCTTCTTACCTGTTTTACAGCCTTGATAAGCATTGATTGGTTTTTGTTTTTATTGAGTTCAGCAACATAAATCATTAAAAACTCATCATCTTTATAACCAAGCGTACGCCTTATTTCCCTCTTCTTTTCTTCGTTAGCTTTATGAAATCTTGAGTTGTCACAGCCGACGCCGTGAATATAGTCTACTCTTGCGCTGTGGAGTCTTTTTTGCGCTATCTCATAATCCTCGTCGTTGATGGTTATAAGGCAATCTGTGTCTCGAGAAAGCAGCGATTCAATCGGGTAATAAAGGCACCAGTTTAAAAACGAAGCACCCTTAAAAAAATGAAAACCGTGGGCAGTGTAGATAACTCTTGTGCCGCTTTTTCTTGAGTTTCTCGCAGCAATCCTGGTTATTGCACCACCAACGGGAGTGTGACAATGTATAATATCATATTTATTTGAATCTATAATCTTTTTCAATGCCCCATAGGCCTGAATGTTATGTACTGAGAATGGAGAGCGTGAAAACGGGATATCATGCCGCTCATCTACAAAATTAAGCGGAAAGTCGCCAGAGCATGCAACATGAACCTCCCACCCCCACTTGTTAAAAAGCTCAAAACAAGGTTGATGAAAATAGAAAAAGTGTTGTGAAACAGTTGCGACAAAAAGCACTTTCTTCACAAAACTCTCCCCTTCCTCTTTCAAAATAAGTTTGTATTAATGTGTACTTTCTCCATACTGTCGGAACTACCCATGAAACGCTCCATAGTAACATTTGCGTTTGTATTTATACCATCTTTTTTGATTATGTTCCCAAATGTCTTAAACACTATTTTAAAATCAACCCAAAAACTCATATTGTCAACATACCAAATATCAAGTTCAAATCTTTCTGACCATGATATCGAGTTTCTTCCGTTGATTTGCGCCCAACCCGTTATTCCGGGCAAAATCTCATGCCGTCTTTGTTGTCGCTCATTATATTTGGTCATGTATTCATCAAGCAAAGGTCTCGGGCCGATAAAACTCATTTCGCCTTTAAGCACGTTTAACAACTGTGGCAACTCGTCAATACTTAAAGCTCTGAGAACTTTGCCTACACCTGTTATCCTCTCCATATCTGAAAGCTCAATGCCGTCTTTATGTGTTTGAGTTTTCATTGTTCTGAACTTATAAACAGTGAATATTTTGCCACCCTTGCCTGGGCGCTTCTGCTTAAACAACACGGGGCCGTCGTGGCAAATAATAAGTGCAAGAGATACCAAAAGAAAAACAGGAGACATTGCAATTAATATCAATATTGAAAACACTAAATCAAAAAGTCTTTTTATGTATCGATACAATTATATCATCCCCCTTCAACAACTGCATCGTGTTATATTAATTCTTAATTATCGTTTCCATTATGCTGAACATAGTTGGGAACAATTTTTTTGAGTAAACTTCTCACATTGTCTTGAGCTGCCACTCTCATATCATCAAGTGTTTTTAACAGCAACTCATGGTTAAAATCTATCGGTGCGGTAACAAATATTTTGTTGTTTGCTGTCATTTTCTTTGTTACCTCCTCATTAAGAGACAGTTCTTCATAAAGCTTTTCCCCTGGACGAAGCCCAGTGAAAGCAATCTCAATATCTGTGTACGGCTCATAGCCAGAAAGCCTTATTATGTTCTCAGCAAGTTCCAATATCTTGACAGGCTCTCCCATATCAAGAACAAATACCTCTCCACCTTTTGAGAGTCCGCCCGCCTGCACAACAAGCTGTGCCGCTTCAGGTATTGTCATAAAGAAACGGGTTATATTTGCATCAGTAACCGTTACAGGGCCGCCTCTTTCGATTTGCTCCTTGAAGATAGGTATTACACTCCCGTTTGAACCCAAAACATTGCCGAATCTGACTGCGGCAAACTTAGTTTTAGGCGAAATAGAATCAAAATACTGAACAATCAGCTCCGTCACCCTTTTTGTCGCGCCCATAACATTTGCCGGGTTGACCGCTTTGTCTGTTGATAAAATTACGAAGTTTTTGACTGCATAATCTCTCGCAACCGTCGCCGTATTATATGTACCGAAAATATTGTTCTTAATAGCCTCGCAAGGGTTTTCCTCCATAAGCGGCACATGCTTGTGTGCGGCCGCATGAAAAACAACCGAAGGGCGAAACTCCTCAAAAACTTCACGCAATCTTTTTTCGTCCTGTACAGAGCCGATTCTTATCTGAACATCAGGGAACCCTTCATATTCATAGTCAATGCTGTTTTTGAGATAGAACGCATTGTTTTCATATATATCAAAAATAATTATTGTTGACGGACCATATTTTGCAACCTGGCGACAAATTTCGCTCCCTATTGAGCCACCTCCGCCTGTTACCAAAACAGTCTGCCCTTTTAAATATTTGCATATTTGTGTGTCAAGCGTGACCTCCGGACGGGATAGAAGGTCCGAAATCTCTACTTTTCTAACCTTTTGTATTCCAGGTTTAAAGTTTGCAAGTTCAGACAAGGACGCTGCTGTTTTTAACGTGCACTTTGTTTTCATTGCAATTTGCATTATTTGTGATTTTCTTTCGTTTGTTGCAGAGGGAATAGCAAATATTATTTCATCAACCTTGTATTTGTTCACAAGCTCGGGTATTTTTTCGCATCCGCCACGAACGGGCACCCCGCAAAGCGTTCTGCCCTGCTTGCCTTTCTTGTCATCAACAAAAATGACGGGTTTGCCTCGGCGATAGCCCTGTGTGTCTAAATCTTTAAAAATAATCATGCCCATGTCGCCAGCACCTATTATCATTATTCTTTTTCCTCTGATGCTTTTTTTCAACAAACCTTTTTCACTGTTTACATATCTTCTAAGTGCCCTATAAGAGAGCCTCAATGAGCTGATTAGTAAAATGTTAAGCATCATGCTGCTAAAATAGACTAACGGCGGAAAATTGACCATATTGGACAGTTCGAGGTAATTGCCTGCTTTATCTATTCCAACACTGGCAACGCTACCGACTGCAACCGCAATAACGCTTTGAATTACCTCATTAAACCCAGCATATTTCCAAATGCTGTTGTAAAGGCCAAAGCCCCAAAATAAAATCAAAAATGATATCGTTACATAAAGGCTTCTGCCTATCAAAGCACCTACAATGTCAGGCGGTGGGTTTGAGTCAAAATACATGTATGTAATAAAAAAGAAGCTGAAATTCAATAGTATTGCATCGCCAAGCGCAAGTAATGTTTTTTTAATTCCAATTCCCATAACCATTTTTCTCATTTATATTTTCTCTCCTCAAGAGGTCGCACACTGTATTTTTCTAATACAATTTTATTTTATGTCTATTCAGGCATAAAACTAGCGGCCTAAGCACTATGAAAGCTCTGAGTTTGCAAGGTTCAACTCTCTATACCGCAACGGTGTTAAACCTGTTTCTTTTTTAAAACACCTTATAAAATGACTTTGGTCATAATATGAAAGTTCTGTACATATCTCTGTTATTGTGTTGTCGGTTTGTATCAACCTTTTTTTAGCTTCACCAATTTTCTTTCTTTGGATATACTCGGTTATACACAGACCCGTTCTCAATTTAAATTTATAGTTAAGATAACTTGGGTTCTTCTGAAGATGCTCAGCTATTTCAATTACAACTATTTTTTCACATATATGCTCAGAAACATATTCGTCAATGTCTTTGACTATATCGCTTTTAATCACTGAACGCTTGCGCAATCCTTTGGGTTTGCTGTCAATCATTACACCACCCCTTATTTGATTATAACAAAATCAATGATTTATACAATACCGATTCGGAAAAAAGTGATAAAATTTCTAAAAATACCTTAATTGGTAAATATAATAAGGGAGATTTAACATTATGATAGGTATAGGTACTTGGAGTTTCAATGTTGACACAATGTTTTTCAAGGGCGACGCCAAAATTAAGATTTTCGACAACAACGGTGAATACGGTTTTGAGGTTGAAATCCCGGGCGAAGACATCCCCGAAATCTTGGTCAAGGATGTCAAGGAAGAGGGCAACACCTTAACAGCGGTCGGTAACATTTCTATGCTTAAAGGAAAAGATGTTCCTATTTCGTTGACATTTGAAGATGACGTTGTTAACGGATTTCTCAAGGTCCCCTATATAGGAAAAATTAAGCTTAAAGACGGCAAAAAGGTCGGTTAAGCACCACGCGCGAAACATAATACGCAAAACCAGCTCTTCTTATCAAAGGGGGCTGGTTTTTATGTTATATTGTACCTTTTCTTTTCAAATACTTTAAGTGCGCTAGCTGAATCTTTTTTTATTTGTGCCTTTAACTCGTCAAGATTAGCAAACTTCTCTTCACCCCTTAAATATTTCAAAAGGCAAACAGTTGTATTGGTTTTATACAAATCACCTGAAAACCCAAGTATACAGGTTTCGCTTCTCAATTCATCAGAGGCAAACGATGGCCTTCTGCCTATGTTTGTAACAGAGGCTTGCCAGCTACCATTTACATATGTTTTTGATGCATACACTCCGAATTTCGGCACAATAAACCTTTTCGGGAAATGCTGATTGATTGTTGGGGAGCCTATAAGGCGACCTATTTTGTCACCGCTGACGACCGTAAAGTCATAAAAGAAGCATCTGCCAAGCATAGCGTTTGCATCTTCAATTTCCCCCTGAACTATTGCTTGCCTGATGCGGGTAGAACTTATCGCCGAGCCCTTATACTCTACCTTTGAAGCAATTCTTAACTCTATGTCATTTGATGTGCAAATTTTTTCAAGCGTTTTTACGTCTCCCAACCCGTTTGAGCCGAAGTGATAGTTATAGCCACAGCAAATAGCAGCGACGTTATGCTTTTTTACCAAAAAGTCCAAAACAAACTTTTCGGGCGACATTTTGCATATTTTCTCAAACTTTACAATCATCGGCTCTAACCCGAGCTCTTTCACAATTGATTTCTGGTTTTCGAGCGTTAGCAACTCAGGAGGGGGCCCACCGTTGAGTATTTTTTGAGGGTGAATATCAAACAACAGAACATGCGGGGCAAAGCCCCTATCCTTAAAGGATAGAGCAGCCCTAACCACAGCCATATGTCCCTTGTGCAATCCGTCAAAGCAACCCAACGCAACCGCACAAGGCGCCTTCTTCCTTTTATACATGATAAACACATCCGTTGTTTATTTGATTTTGAATTGTTTTTTCATTCTTATTACTTTTGAAAGCACATTTTTGCGAAGCCTTAGTGATTTTGGCGTAACCTCCAAAAGCTCGTCATCTTTAATAAACTCCATTGACTGCTCAAGGCTCAACGTTGTATGTGGCACTAACCTAAGTGCATCGTCGGAGCCTGACGCACGAGTATTTGTCATCTGCTTTTTTCTGCACACATTGCAAACAACGTCCTCACTCTTTGCGCTCTCACCAATAATCATGCCCTCATACACCTCAACACCCGGACCTATAAGGAGCCTGCCTCTCTCTTGAGCATTAAAAAGACCATAGCCTGTGCTCACGCCTGTTTCATGCACGACAATTGAACCTCGCTCACGGCCTTTAATATCGCCCTTGTAGGGCTCATATCCCAGAAAAATCTGGTTCATTATCCCGTTTCCGTTCGTGTCGGTCATGAATTCGGAGCGGTAACCGATAAGGCCTCTTGAAGGTATTTTAAATTCAAGGTGAGTTGCTCCGCCCTCGCGTGCACCTATGTTTTCAACCTCGCCTTTTCTCGAACCAAGTTTTTCTATAACCGCACCGACATATTGTTCGGGTACTTCAACAATCAAAAGCTCCATCGGCTCGTGAAGTTGCCCATTAATTTCTTTAAATATAACCTTCGGACGGGAAACCTGAAATTCATACCCTTCCCTTCTCATTGTTTCAATAAGAATCGAAAGGTGAAGCTCACCTCTGCCCGAAACCTTGAAGGTGTCGGTAGTTCCCGTTTCCTCCACTCTCATGCTAACGTTCGTTTCAACCTCTTTAAAAATCCTGTTACGAATATTGCGGGAGGTTACATACTTGCCCTCCCTGCCTGCAAATGGACTATCATTGACAAGAAAATTCATAGATATTGTCGGCTCATCTATTCTTATAAACGGCAAAGGGTCAATTGATTCAGGAGCACAAGCCGTTTCACCAATATTTATCCCCTCAATACCCGAAACGCATATTATATCGCCGGCTATTGCTTTTTCAACTTCCACTCTGTGAAGCCCCTCAAACTGATAAAGACGGGATATCTTGACATTCTCTACCGACCCGTCGGTTTTGCAAAGCGCAACCTGACTGCCTTTGTAAATAGCACCTCTTTCAACCCTGCCGATACCTATTCTTCCGATATAATCATCATAATCAAGGCTTGAAAAAAGAATTTGAAGTGGTGCTTGTGTGTCACCCTTAGGTGGGCTTATGTTCTCTAAAATTGCATCGAGTAAAATCCTCATATCTCCCTCTCTCACCTTATGGTCAAGTGAGGAATAGCCGTCCTTAGCTGAGGCAAAAACTACGGGAAATTCAATTTGCTCCTCGTTTGCACCGAGCTCTATAAATAAATCGAGCACTTCGTCGATAACATCTAGGGGGCGAACATTCGGTCTGTCAACCTTATTGATGACAACGAGAACCTTTTTCTGTAGACCAAGTGCCTTCTTAAGAACAAACCTTGTCTGTGGCATACAGCCCTCAAACGCATCAACCAACAGCAATACGCCGTCAACCATCGTTAGAATCCGCTCTACCTCTCCACCAAAATCAGCATGGCCGGGAGTGTCGACAATGTTTATTTTTGTGTCTTTGTAATGGATTGCTGTGTTTTTTGAGAGAATTGTTATTCCCCTCTCTCTTTCAAGGTCATTCGAGTCCATTACTCTGTCTTGAATCTGTTCATTTTTTCGATAAATTCCACTTTGCTTTAACATCTCATCAACCAATGTCGTTTTTCCGTGATCAACGTGAGCTATTATTGCTATGTTTCTTACATCTTCTCTTTGAGTCAAAAATTTTCACCTGCTTTTAAATTTAGCAAACCATTGCATATATACAAATCATGGGCGACCATAGGCCGCCCTTAATTCTCAGCATTTAATAAATTGCGATTATTCGCCCTTCATGTCGACAAGCTCTTGCGTGCCTTTATATGCATCAACTGAGAGCTTCACTGAGTCAAATATTGCGGACTTTATATCATCGTGGGTTGCGCCCAATTCCACCGACCATTTTTTGTCGATAAAAGTGTTCATATACATTATATCCGCAAGCCCTACTAAATCAATGCCTGGGTCAGCGTTTCTTTCTTTGAAGTCTTTTGCAAGTTTTTTACTGTATAATTTGAACATCCATTTCGCTACATGGATTATCTTCCTGTTAGGTTCACCCATGGCAGCGTGAACGACTGTTAAAAAGTCATCCCAACTAAGGTTGTAGTAACCTATCGGGTATGCATTCGCTCCCTTGTTTTTTTCAGCTGCGCCGACAATAGTCTGAGCAACCTGACGCACAGTCAACATTGTTGTGCCGCCCTTAGGGTACATTGTTATCTTGCCCATGTTTGCAAGCTGTTCAATAAGTACAACCCAAACCGGCTTACGCCCGGGCTGAACACCAAAAATGTACGGAAGTTCTAACACTGCAACATCCATGTTCTCATCTGCCAATGAAAGAGCTATATCCTCTTGATCCACTCGGCTGCGGATATATGGGTGCTTTTTTGCAAGCTCCATTTCTGGAAATTCCCTTGCGAAATAAACGAAATATGAGCCAAGTATAATACTTTTTTTCACGCCACACTCTTTAGCTAATTTAATCATTCTTTCAACTGGGTCATTGTTGTATTTTTTGTATGAATCATAAACAGGTGGAGGGAACTCAACTCGCTCGTCAACACCTGCAGCAAACACAAAACAATCGCAGCCCGTCATCATCGCTTTCAATTCATCGTCAGATAATTCAAGGAAGTTTCCAAACTCAAGCTCCATTTCCTCGGGGATAGGTGCGCCCACTGGCAAAGGAGGCAGGGCCACCGATTTGACCTGATGACCTTTATCGATAAAAAGTTGTGCTGCCGCACTGCCTAAAAGTCCTGTTCCACCAATCATAAAAACCTTCATGTTAAAAAATCTCCTCATTTTTATTTTATACTTACAGTTTAATTGTAATGCAAGAATTAGTCAAGCATTATCTACATTTTGCAACTCATGCTTTCAAACTATTTAATTCTACACTTTTTTAATTTTTTCGTCAATAATTTTATCACATTTTAAAATCCCATGCATAAAATAAATACTTATGCATGGGATTTCACTTCCATTATAAATCATCGGAATCCTGAACAGGCTGATAATCGTCTTCTTCAAAAGCATCGTAAGACTTGTCAGCGTAACCGCCCAAAAGTTCGGACACATCAGATTCTAACGCCGTCTCCCATAAACCGATGATGTCGTTTACAGGTTTTGAATCTTTTGAAAATCGATTCCTCTTTTTCTTTCTCATTCCAACCCCTCCGAAAAATAATTAGCTCGTCTAACGACAATAATCGTCTGACATAATTATTATATCTTTTGCTATTGAAATAATACTCAAATGTGATAAAATGATGCCATGAATAATCGTAAGAGAAAAAATTTAATTATAACCTTTGCCGTTATTGTTATTATTATGCTTTTTGCTGTTTCGGTAGTCTTTTTACAACCGTTTTTTATTAGAGCATACAGGCATTTTGTGCCACCCGAGACAACTGTCGCACCAGTGCGAACGGTGCGCGTAACATTCCCTGAAGGGTTTACAGTCTATGACATTTCCCAAAGACTCGAGGAAAAGGGAGTATGCAATGGGAGTGATTTTATAGCTGCATCAAACTCACCCTCTTTCGTTGATGAGATTTGGAGCTTTGAAAACGAGGACGACAGAGCATATTTACTTGAGGGTTATCTTTTCCCCGATACTTATGAATTCTATTTTGATGAAAAACCTCAAAAAGCCTTAAACAAGCTTCTTATCAACTTTAAGTCAAAATTTAATGATGAATTTAAACTAAGGGCTGACGAGTTGGGGTACAGCACAGATGATATTGTTACAATAGCCTCAATCGTTCAACAGGAGGCAAACACAAAAGAGGAAATGGGCAAGGTATCCTCAGTCATACACAACAGACTTAATAGCTATAAATACCCGGGCATTCAATGCGATGTAACCATCGTCTATGTCAACCAATACATAACTCCTTTCTTTGAGCCCGATGAGGTTGAACAGTTTGCAAAGTTGTATAACACATACCGTTTTAGAGGTCTTCCCGCAGGGCCAATTACGAACCCCGGTCTTGATGCAATCAAAGCCGCCCTCTACCCTGATGACACCGACTATTACTTTTTCGTAACCGACAAAAGCGGAAATTATTACTATGCTGAAACATTCTCAGCTCATAACAAAAACTGTAAAACCGCAGGGGTAACAATTAACTGAACAATAAAACAAAAAAGGCTGTCTGTTAGTTTTAAACAGACAGCCTTTTTTAATTCTAATTTTATATTATTCGTTTTCTGCCATTCTTTTTAGGTCATTTGCTCTAATTTGAGTTCTTTTAATTTTGCCACTGCTTGTTTTCGGCAGTTCATTCACAAACTCGACAGCTCTCGGGTATTTATAAGGCGCTGTAACCCTCTTGACGTGATTTTGCAGCTCCTTTTTAAGTTCATCACTCGGGCTGTATCCCCTTGAGAGAACAACTGTCGCCTTAACTATCTGACCTCTGACAAGGTCGGGGAGTGATGTTATTGCACACTCGAGCACACAAGGGTGCTCCATAAGTGCGCTTTCAACCTCAAACGGGCCTATTCTGTAGCCCGAACACTTTATAACATCGTCATTCCTGCCAACAAACCAATAATACCCCTGCGCATCTCTCCATGCAGTATCACCCGTGTTATAAACGCCGTTTTTGAAGCTCTTTTTCATAGCCTCGTTGTCCTGCCAGTACTCTCTAAAAAGCCCTGTCGGGTGAACCTTATCAACGCCCTTTATGCATATTGAGCCTACGATACCGTCTTCACAGGGTTTTCCGTTTTCGTCAAGCAAGTCAATATCATAAACAGGCGCTGGTTTACCCATTGAGCCGGGGCGAACATCAAACCATGGAAAATTAGCCAAAAGCACCGATGTTTCACTCTGACCAAACCCCTCATGAATTCTCACCCCTATCAGTTTTTCAAGCTGATTGAAAACCTCGGGGTTTAGCGGTTCACCCGCTACGCTTGCATGCTCAATAAAGCTAAAATCATAGCCAGATAAATCCTCTTTTATAAGCACCCTATATATTGTTGCAGGTGCGCAAAACGTGGCAGGTTTAAGACGCATGATTGCCCCAATCATTTCATGTGCATGAAATCTTTCGGTGTCATATACACCAATTGCGGCTCCGCATATCCATTGACCGTATATTTTACCCCACGCAAACTTTGCCCAGCCTGAATCTGTTTGAGTTAAATGAACCTTGTTTTCTTGAACGCATTGCCAATATCTTGCCGTTGTTATTTGACCAAGAGGCGATGAAAAATCATGCCTGACCATTTTGGGCATTCCCGTTGTACCCGAAGAAAAATATATCAACATAGGGTCTGTTACAACAGTTTTATCCTCACCCTGCGGTCTTTCAAATTCTTTGGAATAATCATCAATGGCATTTCGGTAATCTATTGCTCCCCCAACTGCATTGTCGCCGACGGTTATGTAGTTTTCAACTGTCGGGCATTGCTTTAAAGACTCCCTTGCATTGCAGACAATTCCCTCATCATTTACAGTTATAAGAAGCTTTGCCTTTGTCGCATTCATTCTGAACACTAAGTCCTTAGGCGTTAGCTGAAATGAACCCGGTATGACCACCGCACCAATTTTGTGAAGTGCAACAAAACAAAACCATACCTCCGGGCGTTGCTTCAAAACAAGCATTACAATGTCGCCCTTTTTAATCCCTAAGGATTTAAACATGTTTGCCGCTTGATTGCTTTTTTCTTTTATATCTTTAAATGAAAAGCTTTTCATTTGAGCTTCATCATTTGTCCACACAAGTGCTGTCTTTTCGGGTTCGATTTTTGCCCATTCGTCAACAACATCAAAGCCGAAGTTAAAATCAGAAGGCACATTTATCTTAAAATCGTTTTTCATGTCCTCATATGATTCAAATTCAATGTTAGGACAAAATCGTTTTATAATCTCGTTCATTTTTACTCCTCTATTCGTTGATTACAGTAAGAAACTTTGCTTGTCCTCCCACGGCGGCCTGGCCGTGTGGAATTGAAGGGTTGAAATATATACTGTCACCCTTGCTGAGTAAAAAAGATTTTTTTCCGACGGTAACCTTAACAGTGCCTTCGATAACATAGTTGAACTCTTGCCCCAAATGCATAACCAATGCAGGCTCAACCTCTTGAACGTCAAGTGTTACTAGCATAGGCTCCATATCCCTGTCCATAAAATTATAAGCAAGGCTTTCAAAATGGTACCCTTTATATCGGTCAACTGAAACACCCTCACCTTGTCTCACAACGGTATGCGTGTCCATTCTTGGCGAATCCCCGGTGAGCAACACCGTGCAATCCGTGTTGAGTATTGATGCTATCTCGTACAAGGTGCTTATGGGTATATCCTTTTCGCCGCCTTCAAACTTTTTATAGTCCTCAATGTTTATACCTAGCCTTTTTGCCATCTCCATTGAGGGTATTTCAAGAATTTCGCGAAGCTCCTTGATTCTTTTTGGAATTTGTTGTAGCTGATCGTTCATATCAATTCTCCTTTCTGACAATCGCGACAGGTGTTTGCTGTGAAGCCTGCCCTAAAGGATTATCCTTAAAGATCTCTTTGCACATTTCAATATCTATTTCTTTCGAGCTAACGCCAAGGACATCTCTGCCTATGTCATTTGCGTCAATTATAACAACCTCGTAACCCGTATGCTCCTTGAGCTCTCTTGCAACCTTGTTTGGGTTTTCGGGTGCAAGCTTTGCATAATGATTGTAGGGCGGCAATGTGTAACTGCACGGGCCGTCAATAGCTCTGCCTTTATCACCAACCACCTTGTAAAACACTCCTCTGACGCCGAAAGGCTTTGTTACTGCAGAGCAAAGGGCCGCAAAAAGAATTCTAGGCGCACCTAAATCTTTAATGGCAAGCTCCATTGTCCATGGGCTGCCAAGCCCTATGCCGTAAGGAGATTTGTATACGAATTTGCACAACGTATTGGCAAGCCATGAGGGCTCTATATCGTCAATATCAAATGCCCGCCCTTGACTTATTGCCACGATTTTTTCACTTATAAACACCATGTCGCCCTGTTGAATATACGACATTACGTATTTATCCATAATTTCTGTTAAGCTGTCGCCAGAACTGACGACATGAGTTTTAATGGGATACCTTGCGAATTCGCCATAAGCTGTCGATATTTTGAGTTGTTTGCCCTCGTTGGGTATCAATGCGGTCATATCCATTTAAAAAACCTTTCTATAAAATTATTGCCTTTATTTTACCCCACTGTGATTGGTTTTGCAAGGCAGCTAAGTTTATCTACATCATATTTTTTGAGTCTTGTCGTATAATATTCGGGCAACGATATGCATGATATTTCAATGCACAACCGACAATTTATATTCCTTCTTTGTGCAAGGAATTTCGTTGCAAGAAAGACAAAATTAAAAGCGGGGCATTTTGCCCCATTTTTAATCTAAATAGAATTAAAATATTTCTCAATATTTTTTGTGTCTATTCTTTTATATCTAAATCCGACAGCCAAGCACTGAAACTAGCGTCAGACGGCATACGCCAATCACCTCTCGGCGAAAGGTTGACTGTGCCGACCTTAGGGCCGTCGGGCAAACATGAGCGTTTAAACTGCTGAGAAAAGAACCTTTTTATAAACACGCAGAGCCAGAGCCTAAGCTGATGAATTGTATATTTATCATTAAATGCTCGTTCTGCCATGAAAAGAATTTTTTCAGGCTTTGAACCGAAACGGAAAAAGTGGTAAAGGAAAAAGTCGTGGACCTCGTATGGGCCAAGCTTTTCTTCTGTCTTTTGTGTTATTTCCCCGTTTTTATCGGGTGGCAAAAGCTCGGGGCTAACAGGTGTTTCTATCACTGCTTCAAGAACCTTTTTCATTTTTGGTTCAGAATAGTTTGAAACGAATTCAATCAAATAGCGAATGAGCGTTTTTGGCACACCGCAATTGACCGAATACATGCTCATATGGTCAGCGTTATATGTACACCAGCCCAATGCAAGCTCGCTTAAATCTCCTGTGCCGACAAGCAGTGCATTCTCTTTGTTCGCTAAGTCCATTAGTATTTGAGTGCGCTCCCTCGCCTGAACATTCTCATAGGTAATATCTTGAACTTTCATGTCGTGACCGATGTCCTTCATATGCCCTATACATGCTTGCTCAATGCTGATTTCTTTGAGTTGAGCGCCGACGCATTCTACCAACTCAATTGCATTGTTTTTAGTCCTTGCTGTTGTGCCAAACCCCGGCATTGTTACACATATAATATTCTTTTTAGGTAGGTCAAGTATTTTCATTGTCTCGTCAATCACAAGCAGAGCCAGAGTTGAATCAAGCCCGCCCGAAATACCGACAATCGCTTTCTTTATTCCGGTATGGCTAAGCCTTTTAGCCAATCCGCTTGCCTGTATTGCAATTATTTCTCTGCACCTTTTATTCCTTTGAATCTCATCAGAGGGAACAAAGGGGTGCGCATTGTACTCCCTGTCTATTGCAGACTCTGTAATATACGGCAAAATCGCTTTTACCCTTTGAAAGCTAACTGTTGGGGAACAGTCTTCATAATTGTCATTAAAATAGCTAACTCGTCTTAAAGCTGAAAGCTTTTGAACATCTATAACACCGAACGCACTACTCCCTTTTTGTTCAAACCTTTTGCTTTGGGCGATTGTTTTACCATTTTCGGCAATTATACATGCGCCCGAAAAGACAAGATCTGTGCTGCTCTCGCCCACGCCTGCGCCCGCATATATATAAGCACAAATTAACTTTGCGCTTTGCTGCAAAATAAGCTCATGTCTAAAATCGTTTTTGGTAACCAGCTCATTGCTCGCCGACAAATTCAACATTACATTGGCACCGCCAAGCGCCATGAGTGCACTCGGTGAAACGGGCACCAACAAGTCCTCACCAATCTCAATTCCAACTCTGACATCATTTGAAAGTTCAAAAATAATATCACCAAAGGGCACCTGTCTGTCGCACAGATGAATTGTGGGTTGAGCGCAACCTCTGCCGGATACAAACCACCTTTTTTCATAGCACTCACTATCATTCGCCAGGTGTTTTTTCGGAACAACGCCCAAAATCTGGCCCGACTGAAAGGCAACGGCCGAATTGTAAAGCTTGCCACTGACTCTAATAGGCATGCCTATCACTATGAATGATTTGATGCTCTTTGTTTTTAGCAAAAGCGATGAGAGTGCCTTTTCGCATTCTTCTATGAGTGTGTCTTGATTAAATAAATCACCGCAAGTATATCCTGAAAGGTGAAGCTCAGGCAAAACTATAATCTGAGCCTGCTCGCCTTTTGCACGCATAATAAAATCAAACGCACTTTTCATATTCTTTTCGGGGTCTGCAACAACTACTCTCGGGGACATTGCAGCAACCTTAATAAAGCCAAGATTTGTCATTTAAAACACCCTTTCAGAATACTTATTAACAAGCATCCATTTGTTATTCAACTTTTCTTTTATGATATATATCATGTCATACTTTAATGTGTTTTACAATACGAATTAAAAATATTGTCGATTCACCAATTGTTTTGGAGGAGATTATGCTCGAACATCTGCTTTATGCAAATGAAAGATTAAGCTCCCTTGTATGGGGCGTCCCTATGCTAACTGTCTTTTTATCAGTGGGCTTGTTTCTTTCAATAGAATCAAAGTTTTTTCAACTACGCCACATAAAACTATGGTTCGGACAAACGCTTTTAGCAGTATTTCGGGACAAAAATGTTAGAAAAACACAGGACAGTAACTCGATTTCGCAATTTCAGGCACTTTCCTCCGCGCTTGCCGCTTGCATGGGCACCGGGAACATCGTCGGCGTTGCGACAGCTTTATTTGCAGGTGGACCGGGCGCAATTTTTTGGATGTGGCTTTCCGCTTTTTTGGGCATGATGACCTGTTGTGCGGAAAACATTCTCGGCATTAAATACAGATATAAAAACAGCCGAAACGAATGGATTGGCGGAGCAATGATATACATACAACGTGGGTTAGGCTCGAAAAGCATGGCAACAATTTTTTCTGTTTTGCTCGTGCTAGCCTCTTTCGGAATCGGCAACATGACACAGGCAAACTCCATTGCTCAAGCGGTTGAAGGCTCGTTTAAACTTTCACCCTTGATTACGGGCCTAGTGACAGCCGCAGTCGTCGGGCTTGTGATAATAGGCGGTATAAAAAGAATTGCAGGTGTAACGGAAAAGCTCATACCCCTAATATCTTGCATATTTATAGTTGCGTCGATGATTGTGCTGTTTATAAATATAGAAAAAATCCCGTCAGTTTTTTCACTGATTATTAGAGAAGCCTTTTCATTTGAATCTGTTGCAGGTGGAGCGGCAGGCTACAAAATCGCTAGGGCTGCACGCTTCGGGGTTTCTCGAGGTGTTTTCTCAAACGAGGCAGGGCTCGGAAGCACTGCCATTATTCACGCCGCAGCAGATGTAAAAGAGCCGTCAATTCAAGGAATGTGGGGAATTGCCGAAGTTTTTCTCGACACAATTGTAATGTGCACAGTTACGGCTTTTGTTATTCTCTCAACAGGTGTTTTTTCACCCGAGGGTTCACTCAACGGTGTAGCTCTGAGCAGCGCCGCATACTCAAGCGTTTTCGGGGTGGCAGGCGATTATTTTGTTTGCATCTCAATAATCCTGTTCGCTTTCGCCACTCTTATCGGCTGGTCATATTTCGGTGAAAAAGGCTCCGAGTATCTTTTTGGTCTTAAAAGCGTACCTGTTTATAAAGCACTGTTTTTGATTGCTACTGTTATAGGTTGCGTTTCAAGGCTCGATACTGTTTGGATTATCTCCGACACTCTTAATGGTTTAATGGCTATCCCTAACCTCTTTGCGGTAATAATGCTTTCAGGTCAAGTGAACAGAGAACTCAAAAGCTACATGACTAAAAAAATTTAATTCAAGTTTATTTATTTAATCCTAATAACTTTTCAGCATTTTCACCCAAAATCATATTTTCGTGTTCGGTAGAAAGGCCTAAGCTTTTTATAAATGAAATTTCATTGTCCGTTCTGCTCCACGGCATATCACTGCCGAGAAGTATTTTTTGTTTTGGGTGTGAATTTATAATTTCAAGCGCCCATTCGGGGGGCATTTTCGCATGACTGTAAGCTGTGTCAAAATAAATGTCCTCTCCCACGAGGTGCTCCAAAACCCCCGCCCAGCAAAGCCAGCCACCCATATGCGCAGCCACAACAGGAGCCCCATAAAAATAATGCAAAACGCTTCTTAGGGCTTTAGGGGTACAATGAATCGGGTCAGGGTATCCTATATCTACTCCAGAATGAAAAAGTGTTATAAGCCCTAATTCGGCGGCCTTTTCGTATAAAGGAATCATCTTTTTTTCATCAACAAAAAATCCCTGATAATCGGGGTGAAACTTAATACCCTTAAGACCGCTCTCCTTTATTCTTTCAAGCTCAGCGAGTGCATCGGGTGAATCGGGGTGCACGCTACCGAAAGATACTAAATTTTCAAACTGATTTATTCGTATTGCGTAATCATTGACCGAGCTCTGCTGTTTCGGGTTTGTGGAAATGTTCTGAACAACAGCCATGTCGGCGCCCATCTGTTTTATTTTTGAACGCAACGAGTCAACATCACCCATGTGCTCGGGCAGTATGTTGCCCGATTTCTTTGACAGAATATCAATAGCTTTATTTGAAATTTTGTTTGGAAAACAATGTGTATGAAAATCTATAACCATTTTTACCTCCGTTGACCTGCTTGTCAACTTAAGTTCTATATATAGGTTCTAATGACCACAAAATGTCAAGACAGGCATTAATTTTACCGGCGTCTTCTGCCACTTTTGACATCCCTGTAATTGACAACTCTCAACTTTCTTTTTTGTCTTTTTTTATAATTTATATATATTGTCAAAACAATAAAGAAAATAAGAATCAAAAAAATCATTATAGCTATCAGCTTGAAAACGGTTGTATTTGCGACAACCTTAACCATTTTCCACATATAAAGCAAGGGGTTTCTCGCTACGCTTTCTGCAGCTACAAGGTTGACCTTTGCAACCTGCTCGTGTGCATACAGCACAACAGCCTGTCCGACAATCTGCCCTTTTTCCACTGGTGCTTCAATGGTTTCAGGCAGGCTCCCTTCCACTGGCTGAATCAAGACATTGTCTGCTCCAACGCCCGAAGGCACGAGGGCATATATTTCTTTTTCTGGGACAAGTCTTATAACATCAGTGCCGCTCGCAAGCTTCAAATCCACAACCGTAACAATCTGTGTTCGTGTAACAACAGGCTTTAGTTTTAAGTTTTCAAATGCCCAATTGAACATGAGCTTGCAATCAACAAACGCACAATTTTCTTTAACATTATCATTGTCAATGTCATAAAACGGAGCTCTCATCACTATACCTAAATATGAATAGCCGTCTTTGCTTGCGGTCGAAACCACACACCTGCCTGCTTCTTTTGTTGTCCCCGTTTTTATTCCCTTTGCGTACGGACAATAATAATCTGAAATTCCACTGTTCATCAAATAATTTGTGCTACGCAAATATCTTTCTCCTGACAAATTTGTTGCGGGCACGGTATATTTTGTTGTTGAAGTGATTTTTATAAATATATCCCTTTGTGCAAAAGCACTGCTGATTGCGTGCTTTACAATTATCGCAATATCATTTGCCGTCGTGTACTGCCCTGCTTCATCAAGCCCGTGCGGGTTCATAATTTGCGTATTTTTACAGCCGAGCCCCTGAACATATTCATTCATAAGCGCTACAAAATCAGCAACTGAACCGCTCACATAATCGGCAAGAATTGCCGCCGACTCATTTGCACTTTTCACCAAAAGGCAATACATCAAGTTCCTTATGCTTATTTGTTCGCCGGGCATAAGCCCTGCATTCGAGCTGTTCAATCCGTCAAACATTCTTATTGTATAAGACGGAATTGTTATAACTTCATCGAGGTCATCACAGTTTTCAAGAACAAGCATAGCTGTAACGATTTTTGTCAAGGACGCCGGCGATGTCTGCTTATCGGCGTTTTTGTCAAAAACTACGCTACCATCATCAAGGCTGACGAGTAGCAAAATTTCCGAATGGGTATCTAATCCTTCAAGCAAAGTGTTAAAAGAAGCACCTGCTGATGGGTTCGGCACACTTATAATTATAAGAATTAGACATAAAATTAAGTTTATTGCTTTTTTCATGGACAACACACCTAAAAATATTGTATTATGTTATATGGGATTGAAACGAAAAATACGACTACTGATAAGTATATCAGTTTTTGACAGAAAAATAAACAGTTTTTTGTAATCGGGAGGCCAATATAATGATTTATGTCACGGGGGACATGCACGGCGATATCAAGCGCTTTAAGCAAACACAGCTTAAAAAACTTAAAAAGGGCGACACTCTTATTATTTGCGGCGATTTCGGTTTTTTGTGGGACGATAGCAAAAAAGAAAAACGCTTGCTCAAGAAAATCGGGAGGAAAAAATATAATGTGTGTTTTATTGACGGAACACACGAAAATTTTAAACTTCTAAACGCATATGAAGTCAGCGAGTGGAACAAGGGCAAGGTACACAACATTTGCGGCAAGCTTTACCACTTAATGCGAGGTCAAATGTATGAAATCGAAGGGCAAAAAGTTTTCACCATGGGCGGCGGCGAAAGCCCCGATATAGATATTAGATTTGATAACAACACATGGTCGAGCAGTGAAATTCCAAGCAGAAAAGAGCTTTTGGAGGGCGCAAGCACTCTTGAAAAAGCAAACGGCAAGGTAGATTTAATAATCACTCATGAACCGCCTTTGAAAATTAAGGGTTTTCTCAACCTCAAGGATAAAAAAAACATAAGGGTATCAGGGCTTAACAGTTATTTTGAAGAAATAAGCAATCAATGTGAGTTTAAACGCTGGTTTTTCGGTTCACTTCATGTTGATAAATATATTTCATCTTCTCACATCGGCGTTTTTCGAAAGATTGTTGATGCTCAAACGGGCAAGCCTTTAAAGTAAACTACATTTACAGTTAGCCAACGGGGGCTTGTTTTAATCTTAATCAAAAAACACTCCGAATAAAATTCGGAGTGTTTTTGTATTTACTTTTCGCTTAGTCTTCTTTTTTCTTTGTGCAAACTACTGCGGTTGTTGTTGCTGCAATAGCAAGAACTGCGATTGCAACTATGCCTGTTGATGAATTACCCGTTTGGGGAATATCAGTATCAGGAATACCGCCACCTACATAGAGAGAGGCAAAGAAGTTAAGAAGTTCGCTGTTTGTCAAATACTCTTCCATACCGGAAGTGTCAATGCCAAGCGACTCAAGACCATCAAACACAAACTCCATGAACTGTGGAACAAGGTCTGTGTCAATACCAGCAAGATCGAAACCATCGCCACTGATGAGCCCAAGAGATCTAAGTGCGTCAACACTTTCGTCAATAACTCTTGTGAGCGAATCAGAATCAATAGAACTCGTGATGATATCAATAATTCCGCTAACATCGCCTGCTGCAACGCCGGGTACTAGTTCAATAACATCGCCAAGGTTTGTTGAGCCACCGATAATTCCAGAAAGCTTTTCATAAGCCTCATTGATAATCTCACCCGCTTCAGGGACTGGATTCCCGCTTACAAAATCTTCAACTGCTTCTTTTGCTGTGTCATAATAGCCTAAAATATCATCCATATCAAGCGCAAACGCACCCATTGAGAATGTTGTGCACATGGCGATTGCTAAAACAACACTTAATACCTTTTTCATATCCGAACATTCCTTTCGTTTAATTATATACTGCGAAACGCCAATTTCGCTCAGGGTTAATATTATCATACTACATAATGTTTGTCAATAGAATTATTGACAAGGGTTAATCTTTTTTTGAATATTTGTTATATTTTAAGAGGCAAGCTTCTGATCAATGTTTTTCCAAACAAATTCGACAGATTTACCGCTTAAAACATAAGTCTCGGGTCTGTTTTTGAGCACCACGGCTGTTGGATAAAAACCCGCTTTTTTAAGACCTTGCGCAAACAAGTTCGCCATTTCTGCGCTAAAAAAGTCAATCTTAGCAATCATTGTCAGCTCAGACCTCGGGGAAGTGCGGCTCTCGAGCACGCGGGGCACAAACCCTGTTATCCACCAATAAGTCCCTTTCGGCCTTGTGAAAACCTTTTCGTCAAAATGGTAAAGGGTCATTTCCATTCCAAGCATATGCTCATTACTTGCACAGTCATAGTGATTTTCTTTTCTCTCGGGGTCTTTAGTATAGACACCAATTTCAGACCCTGTGAAAGCAAAACCGTACTGGCCTTTCCACATTTGTATCATCCAGTCGAGTCCCTTCACATTGTTTTCGGGGTCGGCCTTAGGGTAAGAAAACTTAACTCGTACCGTGTCATACCACATAAATGTAAGCGGGGCAAACAAATCATAAAGCGGATTGAATCCAAAATTTCTCTGCCATGGGTCACCGTCGGTGTAAAAATACCCGTCTTCGGAGACCATGTATGAAAGTATCTTTTTGCTTAAAACTTCGGCCGTTTTTTTGCTAATGCCAGCCTCTCCTAAAAGATCTTCAAGTTCGTTATCAGGCAGTGTGGTTGTCGTTTTATTAGCTTCTGTTGGTTTTGGTTTTATGGGTTTCGGTGCTGTTGGTTTTGTTGTTGCTGGAGGAGGAGGGGGCTGTGTAGTTGTTTCTTCCTCTACCTCATCTGCAAGCTGTATTTCACATTTGTTGTTTTCTTCGATTACAACAAGCTTGTCCCCAAGTTGTTTGACAGGGATGATATAACCGTCAACAGTTCTAATCCCCGAAACGCTACCTGCTGCATTTGTCACTGTGGATAAAATATTATCCTGCGACAATACAACCTGCTCACCGTTTGTTCCGTTAATAACAATATCTTCACCGTCATTTGTCTTGAGTGCCGAAACTTCACCGTTTTCGTTCACGGTTGCGACGGTCACCTCAACAGAAACGTAAGCCTCTGTCAGTTCCACCGTTGTGCCCTCTTCATCACCTTTGCAGGCAGTGAAAGCACAAACAAACAACGATAATGCAAGAACAATAGCTATGAGTCTCCTCATATATAAACACCTTCCCTTGGCTTTTAATCATTTTTTGTATAAAAATCCTTATTTTATGTGGTGTAATTATATCAAAGTAATTTGAAAGTGTCAACCATTTAATGATATAAATTGCAATTAATTTTTCATTTTTCCCAATAAAATTTCTTTGTGAGACAAGTTGTTTTAAAGTGTTCTTTATTCTCTCATTGAAACATAATCATTTTTTAAGTGTTGAGCAAATTTGAGTTTTATGTTAAAATAATCAAAATAAACATTTCGGGGAGGACAAATAATAAATGAGTGAAAAAACGCTCTTAGCCCCGGCCAAAAACAAGGGTATACGCCAGGCAAACATTGAATTACTGCGTGTGTTATCAATGCTGATGATTATAACACTGCATTTTTTCGGTCATGGTGGAGTGCTGTCGAATGTCGAGTATGGCTCATTGCAATACTATTTTTCGTGGTTTTTGGAGGGGATTGCTTATGTTGCTGTCAACTGCTATGTTCTTATTGGCGGCTATTTCGGTATAAAATCTAAATTCAATTTCAAAAAGCTTTTTATTCTTCTTTGTGAGGTGTTTTTCTTTTCGGTTGCGATATATTTGATTTTTGTTTCTACAAATAAAATTGATTTCTCTCTCAACCATTTTATCCAAGCATTGTTCCCAACAACTCTCAACCGCTATTGGTTCATAACTGTTTATGTGAGCATGTATATTTTATCACCGTTTTTGAACACGGCAGTTAATGCAATGTCAAAGGCCCAACTGAAATACTGCATTATGACCGTTGTCTTTTTGTTTTCGATTTATCCTTTAATTTTTAGCTTTGCTTCTTTTCTTAACATCGGCATCGGTAGCGGTTTGGTTTTCGGTGGTGGGAACGGTGTTGTATGGTTTATTGTTTTATATATTACCGCCGCTTATTTAAGGCTTCATTATTCACCAACATATAATGCAAAGAAATCATTGATTGTTTATTCCTTGATTGCGGTGATTGTTCCGACAAGTTATTTTGTAATTAATTGGCTTTTGAAGTGTTATTTCCCTAACAGCAGTAGCTCACTTGAAAATGTCGCAAAAGTCTTTTATACTTACAATTCTCTCCCCGTTTATTTTGCAAGTGTTGCCTTGTTCGTTTTGTTTTTGAACATAAAACTCAACAACCGTTCAATTTCAAAGGCAATCAGTTTTTTCTCCGCAAACACTCTTGGAGTTTATCTTATTCATGATAACCTTTATGTCCGCACTTTTTTGTGGGATAAGGT
>DASRNM010000013.1:0-9634 GCA_035647435.1 Clostridia bacterium | reverse complement strand
GTTTTCTATTGACTAATTTGATTATAAAGGTTAAAATATATATTGTTGATGGGAGGGTTAAACTAATGTCAAAAGAATATAACCCCGATATTGTCAGCGTAGTTGACGAAAAGGGTAAGGAACACATTTTTGAAGAACTTGACCGAATTGAAACCGATGACGGCAAATATGTTGCACTCCTTCCTGTTTTTGACGATTCAGATGAGTTTGTTGAGTATAACGGCGAATTGATAGTTTTAAAAGTTGAAGATGAAGATTCTGAAACTTATCTTGCTCCTATTGAAAATGACGATGAATTCAACGAAGTGGGCAGTATTTTCCAAGAGAGATTGTCTGAATTGTTTGAATTTGATGATGAATAAAATTTAATAATTTCCCTGCCTTGTACGATAAATACGGCTATTTTAACCCAACACGTTTTTTATAGGGAGCTTACCTCCGGTGGCAGATTGCAGACCTCCCGACTTTGTCGGCCGATGGGAGCGAGAATTCACTGGGCGGCACCCACCTGCTAAAGGGCAGGTTACTACTAGTCGTATCCGGCTTGGCGGGGGTATTTAATATTAGGTGATGGATGTGCAAAGAATTGTAAACTCTGAGATTTTGGATATTCTGCCTTATGATAACGGTTTTTTGTATGTAAGCAAAGAAGAGCTTGACAATGGAGGAATTAAAGCTTCGTTTTTTGCCTATGACCAGGATGAGGATTCAATATCTCCAGCAAAAAAGAAGTTTTATCTTGAAACTAAATTTGGCAAAGCGTATCATGAAATTGCAAAGGAGCTTGGTGATTTTATTACCTGTGATTCCGCTCCTTTGGGCAATAAGGGAGTCGCTGTGCTTTACAGTAGCGGTGAAATGTACATATTCAACTCTGAAGGTAGAGTTTTATGGAGCGGAGAGCTCCTTTATCATGAGCAGCCTATGAGAGATTTGGCTGTTGACGGGAATTGCATTTGGGGCACCGTACCAAATTACAACGCTGTAATTAACTATTCCCCTGCTGAGCAACGAGTTATGCTACGTATTGGCGGCGGGAGTTCGACTGCTTTTTCAAAACCAGTGGGTATTACAAAGATTTTAAACAAACTTTATGTCTGCAACGAAAACTCCTGTAAAGTCAGAACAATTAGACTTGATGACTATTCAGTAAAGGATTATATCACCTTTAATGAATCGGTTTATAAATATTTCAGAGTTTATGACAATGAATACGTTCTGCTCGAATCGGGAGTATATTTGATTTAAACTTAAAACAACTATAAAAAACCTGTGCTAAATTGCACAGGTTTTTTGTTTTATTTAATTATTTTTTCGGGATTATATGCTCACAGTATTTGCAAACATAACAATTGTCAGTTTCTTTGAAGATTTTCGGAAGATAGGCTTCTGTTTGTGTTATGCATCGGAGGTTTGTGCATTTAATATCATGTGTGTCATAAACTTTATCTGGAAGTCTTGAATTTCTGTTTTCGAGAATCTTAATAATAAGAGCCATTCTTGCATACATTCCATATTCGGTCTGCTCAAAATAAATCGTTCTCGGGTCGTCGTCGACATCAACGGATATTTCATCGACTCTCGGCAATGGGTGAAGCACACGCAAATTCGGTTTTGCCAATTCAAGCTTCTTTTTATCGAGAACAAAAACACCCTTTTGTGTTTCATATTCATGTTGGCTCAAAAAACGCTCCCGTTGAATTCTTGTCATGTAAAGAACGTCAAGCTCCGAAATAGCTTCTTCAAGACTGTTTGCAAAGGAGTATTCGCATTCGTTCTCTTTGAGAAAATCTATAATGTACTGCGGCGCCTGAAGCTCGGGGGTTGATATCATAACAAACTTATTACCCTCATACTTTGCCAACGATTTTATAAATGAATGCACCGTTCTACCATTCTTATTGTCGCCACAAAGCCCGATTGTTAGGTTATCTAATCCGCCCTTTTCATAAGTAAGAGTAACTAAATCTGTCAAAGTTTGTGTCGGGTGCAAATGGCCGCCGTCTCCCGCGTTTATTACGGGGCACCTTGAATACATTGAGGCAGCGAGAGCTGAGCCTTCAAATGAATTGCGCATAACTATTATATCAGCATAATTGCTGATAACTCTTATCGTATCCTTTAAGTTTTCACCCTTTGACACCGATGAATTGCTCGGGTTGTCAAAGCCTATCAACTTTCCGCCTAATCTAAGCATTGCCGTTTGGAACGACATTTGCGTTCTTGTTGATGGTTCATAAAAGAGCGTTGCCATTATTATCCCGTGGCAATTATCAATATAATAAGACGGGTTTTCTTTAATGACTCCCGCCAATTGTATAACCTCGTCAAGGTCACTTTGCGATATCTGGTCAAGGTCAATTAGGTTTCTTGCGTTCATAGGCCAAATCCTCCGACTCAAATTCTGTTTGTTGCATCAATTATTGTTTCTGCCATGTAATCAATCATCTCATCCGTCATGCCGGGATAAACCCCTATCCAAAACGTATTGTTCATTATTGAATCTGTGTTTTTAAGCTCTCCAAAAACTCTGTATCCCTCACCTGTTTTACGCATTTCGTCAAAGCAGGGATGTTTTATCAGGTTGCCTGCAAAAAGCATTCTGGTCTGAACACCTTTCTGTTCAATATACCTGACAATTTTATTTCTGTCAATTCCATTTCTACAAGTTATGAGAAAACCAAACCAACTAGGCTGTGAGTTTTCACACGCTTCGGGTAAAATCAGCTTGTCCTCAACACATTTCAAGGCTGTCGAAAGACGGTTAAAATTGTGTCTGCGCCGTTTAATAAACTCAGGGAACTTTTTCAACTGCGCACAGCCTATTGCCGCTTGCATGTCGGTTGCCTTGAGATTATATCCAAAATGAGAATAAACATATTTGTGGTCATATCCAAACGGGAGTTGACCGTATTGCCCGTCAAACCTATGCCCACAAAGGTTATCTTGACCTGCTGCACATGAGCAATCTCTGCCCCAGTCACGCAAAGAGCGTACAATTTTATTGAGCAGTGAATTGTTTGTGTATACGGCACCGCCCTCCCCCATTGTCATATGGTGGGGCGGATAAAAGCTTGAAGTACCAATATCTCCGAGAGTACCAGTCAAATATTCCTTGCCGTCAAGAGTGTATTTTGAGCCTAACGCATCACAATTATCCTCAATCAACCACAAATTATGCTTTTCGCAAAGCATTTTAACCTTACCTAAATCGAATGGGTTGCCTAGAGTGTGAGCGAGCATAACGGCTTTTGTTTTGTTTGTGATTGCCCTTTCGAGTTCGTCAACATTAACATTGTATTGCGGAATTGTTACATCAACAAATACAGGCACTGCACCGAATTGTATTATCGGCGCGACCGTTGTCGGAAAACCTGCCGCAACGGTTATAACCTCATCGCCCTTTTTAATCGCCCTTTCTTTCAACAAAGGGGATGTCAGTGAGATAAAAGCAAGAAGATTAGCAGAGGAGCCGGAATTGACTAATGAACAATGCTTTACACCAAGATAGTTTGCAAATTCCTTTTCAAACCTGTTCGCATACCTGCCTGCCGTAAGCCAAAATTCAAGAGCACTGTCAACTAAGTTGACCATTTCCTCACTGTCATAAACCCTTGAAGCGTACGGTATTCTTTGGCCGGGCACAAATTCCTCTTTTTGATTATGAAAATCGTTGCAATAGTCTGCAACCGCATCTAATATTTTCTTTTTTGCTTCGTTTTCTTTTATAGATTGTGACATTTAATTACACCTCGGAGCTTTTTAAGTATTCGTCTATTTGCCAGTCAATTGTTCGCGGAACATCACCGTCATTTATATATATCTTAGTCCATTCAACGGTTTTTTCGATTGCTTTTTTAACATCCCAACGGGGCACCCAACCGAGGTTACACTTTAGTTTCGAACAATCAAGCTTTAAAAAGTTCGCTTCATGAGGGCCGACTTTCGACTTGAATACATATTCCTGCCCATCTCCCCAACAATTGCAAAAAATCTTTGCAAGGTCACCTGTTGTTAAACACCCACTCTCATCAGGGCCGACATTGTAACTATCAGCAAGAGAGATGTCCTCATACTGCCTTTGAGCAATCATAAGATAAGCAAAAAGAGGTTCGAGCACGTGCTGATATGGGCGAACAGAGTTTGGGTTTCTGACAGCTATTGTTTTTAAGGCCATTGCCGCCCTAACACAGTCTGGCACAATTCTGTTTTGCGCAAAATCACCGCCGCCGATTACATTTCCTGCCCTTGCTGTTGAAATTGCAACATTTTTTTCGTTTAAAAGTGAGCGTTTATAACAGTGAGTTATAAGCTCTGAACACGACTTTGAATTGGAGTACGGGTCATATCCATCAAGAGGTTCGTTTTCACGATAACCCCAACTCCATTCTTTGTTTTCGTAAACCTTGTCGGTCGTAACATTGACAAATGATTTAACGAAATTGGTTTGTCTTATACATTCAAGAATGTTGACAGTCCCCATAACATTTGTTTCATAAGTATAGTGAGGGCTGTTATATGATTCTAAAACAATTGGTTGTGCAGCTAAATGAAAAACAATTTCCGGCTTGGCTACTTCAAACGCTTTGAACAACCTGCCGTTGTTTCTTATGTCGCCAATAACCGATTCCATTTTGCCATTCAAGCCCGATATGTTAAATAAATTGGGTTCAGTCGGAGGTTCAAGCGCATAACCCGTAACCTCTGCCCCTGCGTTGACAAGCATTTTGCAAAGCCACGTTCCTTTAAACCCCGTGTGCCCTGTTACAAAAACTCTCTTCCCGTTGTAAAAACTCAAATCCGTCATTCCTAACGCACCTTCCATATCCATTCTTTTCAAGCAGAAGATGTGAATTTACCAGATCTTCCACGGAGCCTCATTTGATTGCCACAAATTTTCAAGGAGTTGCTTGTCCCTCAATGTGTCCATACACTGCCAAAAACCGTGGTGCTTATAAGCATTGAGTTCTCCCCTTCTTGCAGCCTCCTCGAGAGGATACTTTTCAAGCACAGTTTCATCGCCTTCTATAATGTCAAAAATGTCCTGTTCAAGCACCATAAAGCCGCCGTTTATAAAACTGCCGTCCTCTTTTGTTTTTTCTCTGAAGCTTCTTATGAGGTTGTTGTCATCAACATCAAGCACACCGAATTTTTGGTCAACTCTTATAGCTGTAATCGTTGCCATTTTGCCTTTGCTTTTGTGATACTCCAAAAGTTTGTTTATATCAACATCGGAAACGCCATCACCGTAAGTAAGCATAAAAGGTTGACCGTCAAGGTGCTTGCGAATTCTTTTAACTCGACCACCTGTCATCGTGTTTAAACCTGTGTCGACAACAGTAACCTTCCACGGCTCCGAAAAATTTGAATGAACAATCATTTTGTTCTCATTTGTGAAGTCAAAGGTAATATCACTCCTGTGCAGATAGTAATCAGCAAAAAACTCCTTGATAACATATTGCATATATCCGCAACAAATCACGAAATCATTATGACCATAGTGAGAATATTGCTTCATAATATGCCATAGAATAGGCATGTCACCAATCCCAATCATTGGCTTTGGTTTGAGGTGACTCTCTTCACTTATTCTCGTCCCAAATCCGCCTGCCAGAATTACTACTTTCACGGCTTTCTCTCCTTTTTCGTTGATGTTATAAAACTAATGAATAAAATACAGGAACAACATAAAGTAACACAAAAACACCTGCGGTTATTATTATATATGCCCCCTCAAGAGCTCTTAACGGAAGGCTTGAACTTTCGGGGTCAAGCGGTTTATATTTTCTAAAAATCAAATATGCCGCAAGCAAGGCTATTGAAACTGCACTTATAATAATTCCCTCACTCAAACCCTTAGGCGTGAATTTCATAGAAACAGCATTTACGCCTTCATCAAGTTCAATCGCCATAAAACTACCAAGTGTGTTTTTGGGTTCAACCTTTTCGCCGTTGACTGTGCAGGCCCAAGAGCTATAGTAAACCATAGGCAAAAATAGATGGTTATCGTTGCCTTTTGAATTCACGGTTAAGTCCAAATTCCTGCCTTCTGCAACAGCCTGCGAATCATAATCATAACCTTTGCAAAGGTCAGCAAGCTTTTGAATGTCCATAACTCCGACCACGGCATTATGTAGCAACGCTTTATTGTTTGTTGTTTTCACGCTCACCGAAACATTTGTGTCGCTGAATGTACCCAAATCAATAAGATTGTTGTTAAAAGTTGCTTTATATGATGTATTTTCTATGTTACCCATTGTGGGAACACCAACAACCTCGCCGTTTACATATATTTTTTGAGAACCCCAGCCAGTAGCTGAATTCAAATAATACAGCTTTTTTGTACCCTCAACTTCAATTTTAAACTCTACGGTGTCTGTGTTTCTACTTACATTCCGTCCTTTTGTTTCAATGATATCCTCTGAATCGCCCGAAAGTATTTTATAGATTTTGTTGTTGACTTCAAACGCATTTCCGCCAAGCAAATCATCGTCGAAAACACCATCATTTACAACAAACCCAAATGGAAGCTTAAATTTATTTTCATATATGTTATAGTCGCCTATACTTTCAACAAAGGTGTACGCCTCATCGTCCGTCGCCTTTTGAGTAAGAGTATATTCATAATTCAAAATAGCGTCTGTCAAAAGTGAACCGCCCGTGTCGAGGATCCTTGTGTAGATAGTTGAGTAACCTAGTTTTTTCATAGTCTGTGCAAGACTTGAAGGGATAATATGTGTAAAGTTTGAAGGAGAACTGTGATTAAGTAAAAGCGGATAATTTGAGTTCATGCTTGAATCGGTATTTTTAATTCTTGACATGTTGTCTGTTTCAATTTGAGTCTTTTCATTGATTTGGTTACAATCGTCAATAAATTCAATGCCGTATTCTCTTTTTCTTTCAATTGTAGGAGTAAAGGCTCTGTTTGCATATATGCCCGTTTCAAGCATCAGCACGATGCACATCAAAACAATTCCTATGCGTTTTTTTCCAAAATTTAAAAGCAAAAAGTAACACAAAGCAAGAATCAAAAAAAATAAAAATCCGTATTTTGCGTTGTCATAAAATGTGCTGTATTTATACCCCGAATTCATAACATTTGAAAATACTTTGCCGCTGAACACCAAGTATGCAGCAAAACCGGCAAGAGCAACAGAAAACGCCATCATTATTCCGCTCAAAACCCCTTTACCTTTGAAAATCTCCTTGCCGAATCTTTCAATTGCAAAGGCACATGCCGCAAGTAAAACGAAGCTAAACATGAATGCATACCTCATAGGAAACAAAACATAGCTGCCCATGTGCCAAATAAGATTAATGTTTTCAAAAACTACCTGCACACCTAAAACACATAGGGCAAGAATAAAAAAAGTGATTTTTCTTTTTTCTTCCAGAAACCTCATAAGCATGAAACCAATTATCGCAATAGGTAATGCTGCCATAATGATTATCATTCCGATTTTGGCTTTGTTTATTGACATTTCAGTTGTGAGTAGATCGACAAAACCTTTTGTTTTTTCATATCTTGATGAAGACGTTAAGTAAAAATATGTTGGCAATGAAAATGCCGCCGATATAAGCAATGCCGAAACGGAGCCTATTCCAAAATTTAGGATTACACTTTTACGCTTAACTTTCGGGACAAGCATTATTATGTATAGCCCACCGACTAAAATTAGAAACAGAAAAATCATGTAACTCAAATAAAGAGACCTTGCCGAGCAAAGGGCAAGAATAATCACATAGGGCAAAAATTTTCCTTTAACTGTTAAATACTTAAACGCCACAATAAGCAAAGGAAAAAAAATAGCAATATCAAGCCAATCAATATTAGTATAAAGCTGAAAAACATAGCCACTAAAAGGATAAAGTATGCTGAAAATGATTTTCCACAAGGAGGAAATCTTAAAGGTCTTGTCCAAGAAAAACATCATAGACAAAGTCATTAAAACAAGCTTGAGCATGACGAAAAAGGACATGCTTGACGCTATCATTCCCCTAGGGCAAATTAAAAAAAACAACGGCGTTAAAGGGCTTAAAAACTGTGACATTGTGTTGCCAATGTAGACACCTGTCCCCGTGTTCCAGTTAAACAATGCACTACCGTCCCCGTGCAACACATCCCAAAAGGCAGTGAAAAGAGGCACAGAGGTTTGCCCCATGTCGTCAAAAACAACACTACCCGAGCCAAACGGGAATATGTTGTTGACACCATACACAATAACCAAGACAGCGCATATAACCAAAGCGGGAACAGTATACAAAGCCGCTTTTGTACGCATCGTTTTTGACAAGTTGTTCACCAACCCGCCCCCTTAATAAACATAATCGCACTTTAAATTTAATTAACGCTTTTCAATTATTTCTTCAACAATTTTACTATTCTGCTCGTGCCAAGCCTATGAGCACCAAAGGCTATAAAATCCTCTGCGTCTTTAATTGATTTTATTCCGCCCGCAGCTTTAATTTTTAAGTGAGGTTCACAATTTGAAGCCATAAGCTTGATGTCCTCAACGGTCGCACCGTCCGTTGAAAAACCTGTTGATGTCTTTATATAGTCTGCTCCGGATTGTGAAACAATTTCACACATTTTCACCTTTTCTTCGTCGGTCAAAAGGCATGTTTCAATTATCACCTTTAACAATTTGCCGTTGCACGACTCTTTAACGGCTTTTATTTCATCAATCACTTCGTTATATTTTTTATCTTTTAAAGCGCCGATATTTATAACCATGTCAATTTCATCCGCACCATTTGAAACAGCGTTACGAGCCTCGAAGCACTTGACATCTGTTGTGCTATACCCTGTCGGGAAGCCTATAACTGTGCAGACTTTCATTTTATTGCCGACATATTCCTTAACCCTTTTCACATATGATGGTGGTATACATACACTTGCTGTGCCGAAATTAATCGCATCGTCGCATAATTCGGCAACCTCGCTCCATTTTGCCTGTGGTGAGAGCAAGGTGTGGTCAATTTTGTTTAATATTTCAGAATAGTTCAAAAAAATCCTCCTGATTCAAACGAAACAAGCATTGTCTTTTCGATTAATTATGAGAAGAAGGTGTAACTTGAAAAAAAATACAAATTACCAAATAAAACTCGTTGAAGATGACGAACAAAACATCGACAGTTCCATTGCGTCTGATTTATTTGTCAAAGCAGTCAGAAGATGCCTTGAAAACTCTTCTCTTTCAAAAGCAGAACAGCTTGAAACGATTGATAAATTAATAAATCACTTCAAAAGCAAAGAACAAGCCTAAACCTCAAGCATCTTTAGTATTGCCTCTTTTGCTTTAACTCCTGCTGAGGAATTTACCACCTTGCCGTTTTTTATAACAATAAGTGCTGGTATGCTCATTATTCTAAACGATTCTGCCAATTCAGGCTCCTCGTCAACATTCACTTTCCCAACCTTTGCGTCTGTTGCCTCCTGTGCAACCTCATCAATTATCGGTGATATCATTTTGCACGGCGCACACCATTCTGCCCAAAAATCGAGCAATACTGGTTTATCGGATTTAATTACTTCGGTTTCAAAATTATCTTTTGTAATTTTTATGACAGCCATTTGCAGTCTCCTTCCATTATCTCGACAAAATTATTCCTATTTAGTATAGCATTATTATCT
>DASRNM010000012.1:0-15353 GCA_035647435.1 Clostridia bacterium | reverse complement strand
ATTAAATTGAATGGTGATCAAAAGAAACGATGTAAGGCAATACACTTTTATGCTTTATACTTGATTTGTATTAAAAAATTATATATACTTCATTATATTAAATGAAAGGGAGAAACAAAGTGAAAAAGTTTTTTGTGGGCTTGAAGGATTTTTTTCCCGTTTTAATTAAGGTTGTGATTGCAACGGCAATCTTTGTGCTGGCGGTTGTCAACTATGACAAGCTCACAAATATTAACATAAGAGACCTTGTGAGCGGAACATCGAATGTTTTTGCCGCTGGGCTGATTGTGATTTGCGTCTATTTCACAAAATCTGTTTTGTTTATAATCCCAGCATCTTTGGTATATATTTCGGTCGGGCTTGCCTTTGAAACATGGCAAGCGTTGATTATAAACCTTTTGGGCATTGCCCTTGAAGTAACAGTAACATTTTTCTTAGGCAAATTCTTAGGTGGTTCAGCGGTTGAAAAAATAATAAGCAAAAACAAGGGGGGTCAAAAACTTCTCAACCTCAAGCCAAAAAGCAAACTGTCTTTTCTGCTCATGGTGAGGGCTTTGCCCGTGTTTCCGATTGACTTTGCAAGCCTGTTTTTGGGAGCGTCAGGATTTGAGTTTTTGAAATATTTTTCAATTTCTCTTGTAGGTATTATGCCCAGAGTTGTATTGTTTACAATTCTTGGTGATGGAATTTATGATTATATTCCAATGCGGTTGATTGTAACAATCGCTCTGTGCTGTATTCCCGTAGCTGTTGTCTACTGGTGCATAAAGTTTATTGTTAAAAGTAGAAAAAACACGAATATTGTCGAAACAGATAAAACAGAATAACGAACAAATAGGATTACATTACATCATTGCTCTGCGGTAAAACACGGAGCAATGATGTTTTTTGAACTAAATTGCTTTTATTTTATGCAATCCGTTCCCAAATAGGGCCTGAGAACATCGGGGACGGTTATGCTGCCGTCTGCGTTTTGGTAGTTTTCAAGAATAGCTGCCGTTGCTCTGCCGATAGCCACGCCCGAACCGTTCAAGGTGTGAACGAGTTGCGCCTTATCCTTGGTATTCATTTTATAGCGAATTGCCGCTCGGCGTGCCTGAAAATCTTCAAAATTCGAGCATGATGATATTTCAACATATCTACCATAGGAAGGCAACCAAACTTCTATGTCGTAGGTTTTCGCGGATGAAAAACCTAAATCGCCACTGCTTAGAGCTGAAACTCTGTAAGGAAGACCTAAAAGTTGAAGAACCTTTTCAGCATCTGCCGTAAGGTTTTCAAGCTCCTCATAAGAGTTTTCGGGGTTTGAAAACTTGACAAGCTCAACCTTATTAAATTGATGTTGACGAATAAGGCCCCTTGTATCTCTGCCTGCACTGCCTGCCTCCGCACGGAAGCAAGCTGAATATGCGCAATATTTTATTGGCAAAACGTTGCCGTCAAGAATTTCGTCCCTATGCATATTTGTGACGGGAACTTCGGCAGTGGGAATCAAAAAATAATCGTTGTTTGCAACCCTGAATGCGTCCTCCTCAAACTTAGGCAATTGACCTGTGGCAGTCATTGACGCCCTGTTCACCATAAACGGAGGAAAAATTTCTGTGTATCCGTTTTCGCTGTGAGTGTTGAGGAAGAAATTAATTATTGCACGCTCAAGCTTTGCTCCCCACCCTTTGTAAAAATGAAAACGAGCGCCTGTAACCTTTGCCGCTGT
Organism: Clostridia bacterium; assembly: GCA_035647435.1. Lineage (GTDB taxonomy): Bacteria > Bacillota > Clostridia > Oscillospirales > Acutalibacteraceae > JAAZFZ01. The sequence goes on along the minus strand of DASRNM010000012.1, from coordinate 13,639 downwards.
TTCTGGGTCAAGAATACCGAGCGCTACACCCAAATCCCAGTGAGGCTTTGCCTCAAAATCAAAGTTTCTTTGCTCACCCCAGCGGCGAACCTCAACATTTTCACTGTCATCTTTGCCGACAGGGACGCTCTCGTTTTGAATGTTTGGGAATTCATACATTATTTTTGATTGTTTAGACTCCAGCTCTGAAAGCTGTGAATCATTCTGTTTGATTTGCTCTTTAATGCTGTTCATTTTGGACAATATTTCAGTGATATCGCCGCCACTCTTTTTTATTTTCGGAACTTCACGGCTTGCGGTATTTTGCTGTTGCTTTAAAGACTCGGTTTGAGTGATTAGCTCACGGCGAGCTACATCAATTGTCAACACTTCGTCCACAAGTGCGTCCATGTCCTTGTTTCTGTTGCGCATTGCGGTTTTGACCTTTTGCGGGTTTTCTCTAATTAGTTTAATATCAAGCATTTAATCTCCCCATTTATATTACATTTATAATGGACTAAATAAAAAAATTACATATAGAATATTTTACGTCATTCTTCGACACTATTCAACGCCGAGGCAATTCTGTTTAAATCTTCTTTGTCATAAAAAGCAATCTCCAATGTTCCGGCTTCGCTTTTCGATTTTGTGATGACCTTTGCGCGTCTGCACAAACCTTGTGTAAGAGAAAGCTCAACCTCGTCAAAAAAAGAGTCGCGTCTTGTCGATTGACCTTGAGTTGATTTTTCCTTATTAGAACTTCTAGCCAAGCGTTCAACCTCACGAACTGAAAGCCCTTTTTTGTCAATAAGATGTGCGGTTTCAACCAGCGTAGTTTCGTCCTTGAAAGAAAGCAAAGCCCTTGCGTGGCCTGCGGAAACCTTGCCGAGATTGACCATGTCAGTGACCTCGGACGGCAAACGCAGCAATCTAAGCGCATTTGCGATTGCAGGTCTGGATTTTCCGACTCTGTCCGCTGTTTCCTCTTGTGTCAAAGAAAATTTGTCCATAAGCAGTTGGTAACCCAAAGCTTCTTCAATAGGATTCAAATCTTCACGCTGGAGGTTTTCTATCAGTGCAAGAGCCATAGCTTCGTCGTCGCTAAGCTCTTTAATAACAACGGGAACTTCTGTTAGCCCTGCGATTCTTGCGGCTCTCCAACGCCTCTCGCCGGCAACAAGCTGATATGCACCGTCAGTTAGTGGCCTGACAAGCAACGGCTGAATTACGCCGTATTTTGAAATACTTTCGGCCAGCTCTGAGAGTGAATCTTCATCAAAGTTTTTTCGAGGCTGTTCTTTATTTGGCTCAATGTCCATTAATTTGAGCTTGACAGCGCTTGACAAGCTGCCCTCTTCAACGGAATTGTCGGCAAAAAGTGCGTCAAGCCCTCGCCCTAATCCGCTTTTCCTTGCAGCCATTTAAATCACCCCTACCTTTATTTCGTTAGAGTCTAAAAACTCATTGCAAAGCCCCTCATAGGCAGAACTTCCTTTTGAGTTGCGATCATAGTACATAACAGGCTGGCCGTAGCTTGGTGCTTCAGAAAGCCTGACATTTCTCGGAATGAAGGTGGAATAAACTTTTTTTGGAAAAAATCTTTTTACTTCATCCACAACCTGTTGTGTTAGATTGAGTCGGCCATCATACATAGTGAGGAGTACGCCCTCGATTTCTATTAATGGGTTGTACAGCCTTTTGACCTGCCTGACTGTTGACATGAGCTGTGACAGCCCCTCCAATGCATAGTATTCGCATTGAATCGGCACCATTATAGAATCGGCGGCACAAAGTGAATTTAATGTTATAAGCCCCAGTGACGGTGGGCAGTCAATGAAAATGAAGTCATAATCATTCTTTACCATGGCAAGAGCGTTTTTGAGTTTTGTTTCACGCTTGTCAATATCGACGAGCTCCAATTCTGCCCCTGCAAGGTTCATGCTTGATGGAACAAGCCAAACATTTTCAAAATTTGTTTTTATAGTAGCTTCAGATGCGGGTTTTGAGTTAATTAGAACATCATATGTTGAAAAATCCAACTGCCTTTTGTTTATACCCAGTCCGCTTGTTGAATTACCCTGTGGGTCCGAATCAACCAACAAAACCTTAAACCCCTTTGCTCCGATAGCGGCAACGAGGTTGACGGCGGTTGTTGTTTTGCCTACACCGCCCTTTTGATTGACAATTGCAACTGTTTTCCCCATTTCAAGGCCCCTTCCATTCTGTACATAACTTAATTAGTATAACACATTACATATGATTTTTAAAGATTTTACGCTTGTTTTTCAAAATTAATTTGTTTCACGTGAAACTTTTTGTTTGCAAACAACAGCAAGAGGGCAAGCCTTTTGGCCTGCCCTCTTGCTGTGGATGTGGGGTGTGAAAGAGAAAGATATGGTAATTGGGAGTTGTTAGTTAATTATCTATGCAGTGTTGTCACGAGATTTTACTATAATCTCTTTGCGTTTAGGGATTCTTACAATATATTCTATATATTCTTCAGTTTCGCTTTTTGCTGAATCAGCGTCAATGCCTGCGTTTCGCATTGTATCAACTGCGTGATTTAGCGTATTCACAAAAATTCTTACATCTTTAAAAATTCTATTAATAGGCTTGCGTCCAACCGGTCTGGTGTTGAGCATTTGGTTAATGAGCCTATCAGTTTCAGAAACATTTAAGCGTCTGTCGACAATTATACCTAAAGCTCTTGAAAGGTGCGCCTCGCTTTCGAGCCTTAACAATGCTCTTGCGTGGCGTTCGGTAAGGTTGTTTTTTGCAACAATCTCTCTGATATGTGCTGGAAGCTTTAATAAACGTAGCTTATTTGACAAGGTTGATTGTGCTTTGCCGAGTTTTTTTGCCACTTCCTCTTGTGTCATCTGATATTTTTCGAGCAATTGTTTAATTGCGTCCGCTTCCTCAAAAAAACCTAGATCTTGTCGCTGAAGGTTCTCGAGCAAGGAATAAATAGCGGATTTTTCATCAGTTGCTTCCATGAGAATGCAAGGAACTCTTGTCAAACCGACCATTCTTGATGCCCTTAGCCTTCTCTCGCCAGCAATCAACTCATATTTTTTGTCGGCACGAAGTCTGACGTTTATAGGTTGAATGATTCCGTTATGCCTAATGCTGTCGGCAAGTCCTTCAAGCTCGTCGAAATCAAACCTTCTTCTGGGTTGGTCCGGGTTTGGAACAATTTGCTCTTGCGGAATCAAAAGAATCTGACCGCCAAGTTCATATTTATTTTGGTTTTTCACAACAAAAAACCTCCTCGGTGTTGCCGTCCTCGGGCAAGCCTTGCCCGTAACACAACATTAACACCTAAGAAGGGATTTGTCCATAAATTTCCATTTTCAATTATTTACACAAGTCAACCCAAAAATTCGTTATTCGAGTGGCTTTCTTGCGATTTGTGCCGCACAACGGGGATATTTTGGCGGAGTTTGCGATATCTTATTTATATAAACAAGGTTTCTCGTGTATTCTTCACCCAAATCAACGCTGTAAATGCCCTTGATTTTGCCACCGAGCAATTTTACAGCTCTTGCGCCTTCTTTAGTCTCATTCTCTGCTTTTGCGCTCTTCATCGCAATAAAAGCACCGCCTACCTTAACAAATGGTAAGCAATACTCGGATAAGTTTTTTAGATTTGCAACGGCCCTTGCGACTGAAAGGTCAAACGTCTCTCGCAACTCTTTACGTTGCCCAGCTTCCTCTGCCCTGCAATGGATTACATTGGCGGTCAAACCTAACTCATCGCAAACCTCACGAACAAAGTCAAGTTTTTTATTTGTGGAGTCAATCATTGTTATGTTCAAATCCGGTCTTACAATACACATAACAATGCCCGGAAAACCTGCACCCGTGCCGACATCAATTATTCGAGCGTTTTTTTGCGGTTTGAAAACGGAAAAGATTGAAAGACTGTCCGCAAAGTGCTTGATGACAATATCATCAGGCTCTGTTATTGATGTTAGATTAATTTTCTTGTTTTTTTCAACAAGCATTTCAGCAAATATGTTGAGTTTTTCCAAAGCTGAGATTGAAAGCTCAACTCCGAATTGTTCAGAATGTTTAATTAGCAAATCATTTTTTATATTCATGGCTCTTTTTCTCCAAATATATTAGAAGTACGGATATATCCGCCGGGCTGACACCCGAGATTCTTGAGGCTTGCCCTAAATTTTCGGGGCGAACCTTTGAAAGCTTTTCTGCCGCTTCAATCCTAATGCCTGAAATTTCAGAATAGTCTGTGTTTTCGTCAATCTTTTTTGATTCAAGCCGTCTCATTTCTTGAACCTGTGCATTTTGCCTTTTTACATAGCCTTCGTATTTTGTGTCAATTTCAACCTGTTCGTAAACCTCGAAAGGCAAATCAGGTCTATCCTTATCAAAGGGTTCAAGGTCTTTATAGCCAATTTGAGGTCTTTTTAACAGGTCAATCATTTTAACACCTGTAACAATCTTAGATGTTTCACGTGAAACAAGCATACCATTAAGCTCGGCAGAGGGAGAAAACACAACGGTTTTGATTCTTTTCCTCTCGCCTTCAATCATTTCCAATTTTTCGAGGAACTTATCGTATCGCTCGTCACTTATTAAACCTATTTCATGCCCGAGTGGTGTTAAGCGCCTGTCAGCGTTGTCTTGCCTTAATATCAGCCTGTATTCAGAACGAGAGGTCATCATTCTATAAGGGTCAGAACAACCCTTTGTTATAAGGTCGTCAATCAATGTGCCGATATAGGAGCTTGCACGGTCAAGAATAATCGGCGATAACCCCAATATCTTGCGTGCGGAGTTAACCCCTGCCACAAGCCCTTGTGCTGCAGCCTCCTCATATCCGCTTGAGCCATTGAACTGCCCTGCCCCGTAAAGTCCCTCATAATTTATGAATTCCAATGTAGGTCTTAATTCCAATGGGTCAACGCAGTCATATTCTATTGCGTAGCCTGTTCGCATGACCTGACAATTTTTAAGAGCGGGAATTGTATCAAGAAATTTTCTTTGAACATCTTCGGGCAAAGACGACGAAAGCCCTTGCAGATACATTTCCTCCGTGTCATCGCCACACGGCTCAACAAAAATCTGATGACGGTCTTTATCAGAGAATCTGACGATCTTATCTTCAATGCTCGGGCAGTATCTAGGCCCTACACCGCTAATTTCGCCTCCATAAAGTGGGGAACGGTGCAGATTTTCTGTTATTATCCTTTTCGTCTCTTCGTTTGTGTAGGTAATGTAGCATGGTTCAACGTTTTTGATATCGTATTTATTAAAAAATGAAAACGGAACAATTCTTTCGTCGCCCGGTTGGGATTCCATAGCAGAAAGGTCAATGGTGCGACGGTTAACCCTTGAGGGTGTTCCTGTTTTGAAGCGACGCATTTCAATATCAAGATTTTTAAGACTTTCGGCAAGGCGAATAGAGGGGAAAACTCCATCTGGCCCACTTTCAAAAGAAATATCGCCTACAAAAACTCGACCGCCCAAAAAAGTGCCGGTTGCGAGTATAACACATTTTGCGGTATAAACGGCTTCTAAAATTGAGGTTAGTTGCCATTCGCCATTTTCAAGCTGGGTTAAATCAACAATTTCAACTTGACGAAGCTCAAGATTCTCTTGTTGCTCCAAGACTTGTTTCATGTATGCGCAGTATTTTCGCCTGTCAATTTGTGCACGAAGGCTGTGAACAGCGGGGCCTTTGCCTAAATTAAGCATTCTGCTTTGTATAGTCGTTGAATCAGCGGCTCTTGCCATTTCACCGCCGAGGGCATCGATCTCTCTGACAAGATGGCCCTTTGAAGTCCCGCCAATTGAAGGGTTGCATGCCATGTTTCCAACCCAATCCATGTTTATCGTGAAAACTCCTGTTTTGCAACCGAGACGTGCAGCGGCAAGGCCTGCCTCAATGCCTGCATGCCCTGCGCCGATAACGACTATATCATAATTTTTTGCAAAGTATTTCATAGTGCCCTCTGTCTTAAAATTATTTTCCTACACAAAATTGTGAAAAAACTTGATTTACAACGGCTTCGGAGGCTTTTTGACCTGTCAATTCGAGCAACGCTTCAATAGCCGAATCAAGGCAGACATTGACTGCGTCAAGAGTAACCCCCTGTTCAATGGCATCATACGTTTCATTCAACCATTTCAATGCACGGCTGCAACAAGCGCGCTGCCTTTCGTTTGAAAGAGTGGCGACGCTTGGATTAAAGTTGTTTGCGCCCAATAGTTCCAATATAGAACTAACAAGATCTTTGTACCCGTCCCCCGTTGCTGCAGATATCTCAACGAGCCTGTCTGTATTGTTTTTTATAAAATCAAAATCAATTTTTCGAATTAAATCGGATTTATTTATAATGGCTAGGGTGTTTTTGCCCTTGCAGTTTTCAATCAGTTGTTTGTCCTCTTGAGTTAGATTGTCAGACCCGTCAAAAACGGCAAAAATCAGCTCTGCACGCTCAAGGCGTTTTCGAGCAAGCCCAATACCTATGCTCTCAACTGGATTTTCAGTTTCTCTTAAACCTGCGGTGTCAGAAAGATGAAGCACAACATCGCCTAAGCGAACGGTTTCTTCAACAACGTCTCTTGTAGTGCCCTCAAACGAAGTGACAATAGACCTTTCATAGCCTGAAAGAAGGTTCATGAGCGTTGACTTGCCTACGTTTGGCTTGCCAACAATTACGGCGTCAACGCCGTTCATAACAGCCCGTCCACTGTCAAAGCGAGAGAGCAAATCCTCTATTTTGACCATTGAGTTTTTGACAGTTTCAAGCATTTTGACATTGTCAATATCTATAATATCCTCATCGGGGTAGTCAATCCATGCAGCAATATGAGCGGATTCGGCGATAATTGCATTTGCGACACCGTTTATTTCCTTGCTCAAAGCACCCTCAAGGGTGTTGAGTGCGACTTGCGCTGCCCTTTCGCCTTGTGCAGCTATAAGTGACATGACCGCTTCTGCCTCGGACAAATCGAGCTTTCCATTCAAAAAAGCCCGTTTTGTGAATTCGCCTGGTTGCGCTGGAGTTGCGCCTGCGTTTAAAACTGCTTGCAGGACTCTTTTCACAATATATAAACCGCCGTGGCATGAAATTTCAACAACATCTTCCCCCGTATAGCTGTGAGGAGCACGAAAAACTAAAAAAACAGCCTCGTCTACAGCCACTCCGTTGTCGCTAACCCAACCGTAGTGTGCCCTGTACCCCTCTGATTGGCTCAAAAGGAGCTGTTTTTTTGTCAAAAAGACATTATCTGCAATTTTTATGGCATCTTTGCCCGAAATTCTGACAATACCAATGCCGCCCGCAGCCTGTGGCGTAGCGATAGCGGCAACAGTTGAGTCATTAATCATGTCAATCTACCCCATATCAAGAAAGGATTGATAAATCCAAATAAACCTTTTCGCCTAAAACCCTTTTTGAAATGTTCAAAAATGCTTCTGCTGCACTACTGTCTTGGGGAGGTTTTATGCCCAAAGATGTGCAATATGTAACATAGGAGTCCTCGGGAACAACGCCGATAAGCTGAATTCCGGCAGAATCAATAACATCATCTATATTCAAAAGTTTTCTGTTTTGTGCAGCTTTTTTGCTAAACCTGTTGATAATCAAGCGAATATCATCAATCCCCAAGGAGGCAAGCTTTTCTGCGGTTATTGAGCCGCATCGGACACAAATATTGTCAGGTGTTGAAACGACGAGTGCGGTTGTTGCCGTGCATGCAGCAAGATAGAATCCGTCAGATATACCTGCCGGAGCGTCCAAAAGAATTATGTCAAAATAGTTATCTAAACGCCCTATTAATTCTTTAACGGCGTCTGTTGTGAAGTCTTTTGAAAATTTTTGAGGAGCGGCAAGCAAAGTCGCACCATTGATGTCAACATATGCCTTTTCAAGCTCGCATCGGTCAAGGATTATATCTCCCCAGTCGAAAACAATCTTTTTTGAAACTCCAAAAAATAAATCAAGACTACGCAGACCGATGTCAAAGTCAATAACAAGTACCTTTTTGCCTTGCAGCACGAAGCTGTGGCATAACCCCCAAACGGTTGAGGATTTGCCGACACCGCCCTTGCCGGAGGTAACAACAATTTTTTTTGCCATTAATAAAACCTCCTTTATGTATAAATAATAGCAATTATTAGCTTAACAGTGTGTTTTCTGCCTGTAAAGATGAAAATTCACCGACATTTGAAAAATAATAGTCATAAATTCTTGCCGCCATAGGTGAAAGGGCTGTTGAGCTGCTTGAGCCTTCAGCCACAAGCACAACCGCAATCTGTGGGTTATCATAAGGGGCAAAGGATATCATGAATACATTGTTAACCTTTTGGGTAACGCCGTTGAAATTTCTGTAAACCTGAGAGGTTCCCGTTTTTGCGGCAACCTGAACGGGGAGATTAGAGAAATTGCGACCTATAGTGCCTGAAAGCCCAACTTGGAGCATGGCCTCTTTAACAATGTCCATTGTTTTTTTACTAAAACCTGTTTCACATGCAACCTCAGGCTCTTTTGATAATATAGTTTCATATGTGCCATAGGTTCTTATTGATTTGACTAAATGTGCATTGTATCTTGTGCCACCATTGGCTATTGTTGATGTATAGACAGCAAGCTGGATTTGAGAAAACAAGTTGCCTTGACCGATTGCTGTTTGAATGTTATAACCTGGGTGCCATGTGCTGCCGACCGATGCACGGTAGTCGGGGCTGTCCATAATTCCTATTGCTTCGTTGATTTCAAGACCTGTCTTTTGACCGAGTCCGAGCAGTCTGCGGTATTCGTTCATTTTTAGATAACCCAACTGTTTGCCGCACTCATAAAAGAACGAGTTGCAGGATTCTTTTATTGCAAGCCTAACATTCTGATTTCTTGTGGAATGAAATTGAGCACATTTAAAGGATGAATCAAGGTATTTGTATGCGCCTGTGCAGTAAAATGTTGTGTTTTCGGTAATAATCCCCTCCTCAAGTGCCGCAATGGCAACAGAGGGCTTAATTGCTGAACCCGGCTCATAAGTGCTTAAAAGTGCTCTGTTCCAAAGGGGAGACTTTTCGTCGGTTGCAAGCGCCGAGTAATTCTTTTTATATGTGGAAGAATCATAGGTTGGATAAGTTGCACACGCTAAAACCTCAAAGCTGTTTACATCCATAACTATGGCGGCACCGGCAGGGAATGTAGTGTAGTTAAGGTTGTGAAGAACATCCTCTAGTGCCTGTTGAGTAACCTGTTGAAGTTTTTTATCAAGAGTTAAAACAACGGAATCGCCTTGCCGTGGCTCCTCTGAGATTGTTGTTGAAACAGACCCGCTGCTTGCTGTTTCAATTGTTTTTTTGCCGTCTGTGCCACGAAGATATGTTTCCATTGCGCTTTCAATCCCACTTTTTCCGATATTGTCGGTAATGCGGTATCCACTGCTTTTCAGTGTTGAATATTCTTCAGAATTTATGGCGCCGACGGTTCCGAGCACATGGGGCGCAAGCGTTCCGTCAACATATTCACGATAAGGAACAATTTCGACGTTGACTCCTTGATAAAAAGAGCCGTTTTCTTTTATTTTAGCTACAAGTTCGGTGGGAACATCTTCGGCAAAGGTGTACGGGTAGCTGATACTGAAATCAAGCCTTTTCATCTCATAGCATACGGAAGCAATTTTTCTTGCATCGGGAATAGAATAATCTTGCAACGAATATTTATCAATCAATGCATCAAGGCAATTTTCGGCAGTTGCGTAGTCGTTGAGGTTGAGCATGTTTTTGCTTTTAAGTTTAGTTATATCAGATTTCCTATTTTCAGCAAAATAAGGGGCATTGCCTATATCAAGTAAAACAGGAAGATTATCTATCCACGTGACATTTGCAGCTTCGAACAGTTTTATCAGCGATAAAATTATTTCGTTTCTTTTTTCTTGCTTGTTGGAGGCAGGGAAATATGCACTTTCAAAAACAATTGAACTTCCTTGACGGTTTGTAACAAGGGGGTTACCATTTCTATCGAGAATCTCACCCCTTGCCGCCTTCATATTGACGTTTTTAGAATATACAGAATTTCCTGCCGCGGCATATACTGCGCCGTCGATGAGTTGAATCTTAACAAGTGTTGCCGAAAAGGCAAGCATTGGAAAAACAAACAAAAGTACCAAAGTCAAGGCGCGACCATTTATTCTTTTTTCGTGCATAAAATCACCTCGTCTTTGAAAACCTGAATTTTTTTGAAATGAACCTGATTAAAAAATAATAAACAGGTAAGAAAATCAAAGTATATAATGCGCTTGGGACATAAAAGGTCAAAAGCATATAAAAAGCAGATGAATAGCCTTTAAATACAATGTTTAAAAGCCAACTGAGCAGGCAGTATAAAGAAACAAAGCATCCGCAAAGCAGAAAAGCTGTAACGAGGTTGTTTCTCATAATGTACTTTATTAATGCTCCACAGGCAAATGCAATTATTGTTAGCACTATGGCATTGTATCCCCATGACAAAGGGGCGCACACATCCCATAGAGAGCCAGCGAAAAGGCCAAAGAATAGGCCCGATATTTCCCTTTCAAACATTGCGATACAAATGCAAGCAGGGATAAGCAAAAAAGCTTGAGCGCCAAAAAAGGAAGGGAAAAAACCGGGAGTGCTTTGCAAAAGCGCAGTTACTAAAATGACTGCACCGAAAATCAAACGGCGCAAATATAAGCTTTTGTTTTCTTTTTTTAAACCCAGCATTATTCTTCAGCTCCCGCGGCCGAGCTTTGACCGTCAAAATCTATTAAAACAAAAACATCATGAAGCTCAAAATAATCAACGCCGGGTTTGATGACGGCATAGGAGGAGATGGCTTGGCTGCCCGTTACAACCTCTTTTACGGTGCCGAGAATCAAATCTCTCGGATAAATCCCGCCTGTTCCGGAGGTGCATACAATTCCACCTGGTGAAATCGCAGTTGTTCTGTTCAAGGAGGGCAATCTTAAATAGCCCTGTTTTGAAAGTTCAACCGTTGTGTCGATGAAACCCGATTCTCTCGAGCGCACTTCATAGGCACTTGCGCTTACTTTAGGGTCAAGCAATGTGCTCACGGTGCATTGAGACCTTTGAACGCTTGACACAACACCGACCAGATATTTACCGTATAGCACAGGGTCATTAACACTTATTGAGTTTGCACTGCCTTTGTTGAGTGTGAACGAGCCAAAATAGTTGACAGAATCCTTGCCTATAACTGAACATGAAACAAATTCATAATCCTCATTTTCTTCCTTGAGCTCAAGAAACTCCTCATACAGCTCAATTTGCTGTTTTGATTTTTCATAACCTACCAAATCCTGCTGATATTCGGCGATTTGAGACTCGAGGCTGTCAATTCTCTGCGAAAGCAATGCTGAGGATTTAAAGTTTATCGAAAAGTTAGAAACGCTTTTTGACAACAATGATGAAAGCCTCTGCACAGGCCCAAAAACAGTTCCTGTCACAGAGGTGAGGGGTGATGAATTGCCATGAGAAACCGCTGCAAATACAGAGCCTGCGAAAAGTGCGGCAATCACGATCATAAAAATTTTAAAGCTCTTGCTCTTTAAAAAACGGCGCATCGTACTTCCTCATCATTTAAAGCGTTTATCATAAGCTTTTATTTGTTAAGCTTGCTGAGAGTATCGCTTTCTAGGCAAATTCCCGTGCCATCAACAACACAATCAAGGGGGTTTTCAGCGATATTGACGGGGATCCTTGTTTCAACGGAAATGAGCTTGTCAAGCCCTCTGAGAAGAGCACCGCCACCTGTAATCATTATACCCCTGTCGATAATATCAGAGGCCAACTCGGGCGGAGTTTTTTCAAGGGTTGCACGAATTGCGTCAAGGATTTGATTTACTGGGTCTGCAAGCGCCTCACGAACCTCTTCCGCTGTGATTTCAGCATTCTTTGGCAGCCCGTCCATAAGATTTCTGCCCTTAATGCCCATTGCGCCCTCGCCCTCGAAGGGATAGGCTGACCCTATTTTAATTTTAATATCTTCTGCGGTGCGTTCGCCAATAAGAAGATTATACTTTTTCTTAATATAAGTTATTATTGCATCGTCAAAATTGTCGCCGGCAAACCTGACAGAGCGGGAGGTAACAACATCACCTAATGAAATAACAGCGACCTCGGATGTTCCGCCGCCGATATCAACGACCATGCTACCCATTGCTTCGCTTACAGGGAGACCTGCACCAATTGCTGCTGCCATAGGCTCCTCAATAAGGCTTACATCTTTGGCGCCTGCACTCTTTGCGGCATCATAAACAGCTCTTCTTTCAACCTCGGTGACTCCTGAGGGGATAACAATCATAACTCTCACCTTGATGAAAGGAGAATTGCTGATGGAGCGACGAATAAAAGCCTTGAGCATATCGGAGGTGATTTCAAAATCCGCAATAACTCCGTCCTTTAGAGGGCGAACTGCCGTTATAGAACCTGGGGTGCGGCCAATCATCTCTTTTGCCTCAATGCCGACTGCGACTACTCGGGCGACATGCCCCCGACGATCAACTGCCACAACAGAAGGCTCTCTAATAACAATACCTTTACCTTTAACAAAAACCAATGTATTTGCGGTGCCTAAATCAATTCCGATATCTTGCGTAAAAAACATATTTTATAAATCCCCTTTCAAGTTTCCTTTGTGTTAAAAAACGGCCGAGTTCAAAATGGACTCTAAGTCGATTTCATCTTTATTTTCTTTACTAATTACAGTTTGAAATCTAATTAAATAATTATCTTTTTCAAAATAATAAGTTGTCAAAATATTTTTGTCCGCATTGTTAATTATTATGCACTTGTAAGTGTTTTCGTCACACAGTGTAACGAACTCTTCAATGACTTCCGCCTGATCGTTGTCCGCTAAAAGTTCAATAGTTTTTTGAGCTTTTAGTTGAGCTTCTTCAATGCTGCCATAGTCATTCACAGTGCATTCAATCGAACACTCAAGCTTTTCGTTATGTATTCTGAAAGAAGAAGTGTCGCCGATTTCAAAATTTTTAGGAACCATCAGTTTCAATGCGGCGTTTTGCAAATAGTTGTCATAAAAAATTATCGGGAAGAAGCGAAATCTTGCTTCTTTAACATGTATTTTTTTAGGGTATTCGTATTCTTCTGTAATCCACTCGCCTTTGGAGTCAAGAAAAACACCACCATCAGCCATAGTTACAACCTCATAAAGGTTGCCGTTTTCGGTTCGAACGGTAACGCCGTTTTCGTCAGTTGCCAAAATGTGAATCTCGCCACTATTATCAACGAAAACCTCGCCGTATTTAGAGCGTTGTTTGCAAGCGACAAATGTGCTTAAAACCAGCAAAAGCACAAAGGAAAACGATATCAGTTTCTTGTTCATATTACCCTCCAAATCAGAAAATTCTGCAAATTTTAGTATATCAGCAAAGCTAAAAATTGTCAAACAAAAAAACGTTTGTTAAAAGTCTTTTTACAAACCATATATATTTCAAAAAAGAAAAAAGTGTCTATCCGTTCAAAGCCTTGAAAAATTCTTTGCTTGCATGGTAAAGGGTCTTAAAGGCGACAAGTTTGTGCCTGTTGTGCCAATGTCATAGGCAGCGATATAAGATGAGTCGCTCAATATATCTCCCCCTTTCGGTTTTGGCATATATACCCACTCATATACATTAATTA
>DASRNM010000011.1:0-2774 GCA_035647435.1 Clostridia bacterium | reverse complement strand
GATGATTGCAGCCTTTCGCTTCCACTCTTTCGATGCGAGATAGCTTGCATATTCCATCCGCATGTTTTCACGCTCAATCCTGAATTGTAAATCTTTGCTCATTCCTAAAACGGTGTTTCTTGTTTCTCAAACTGACCTGTTGATTTATTCCATCCGAACGGGTCGGAGGGTTGAACATCATAGGTGCTTATTTCTATCTTTGCCTGCCGTGGCGGCTCTGAAAGCAACTGCCCAATATAATCCGTACCACCGACAATAAAACGCCGCGAGCGTGGCAAGTACTCCATTGTAAGCATCCCGATATTTCCAACTACTTTTCTCTTCCTGATTTTCTTTGCGTGAAATTCGCATATCGTATTTTGTTCATCAGTCTGTCTGAACGGCAAGTGATAAACCAGTATGTTATCCATCTTGTTATTCCACATTGCGCCATCAGCAATATCAAAAACATCAGGGCATGGGTAATTCCCATCAGGTTTCTTTTGCAGCATCTTCGGGTGTGCGATTATCATAAAGTAAAGTTCATTTTGCTTTGCGAACCTGCCAAAATCTGACAGTAGCGTTTCAAGATATTTATCAGACCTGCCCCCAGATTTGTTGTAATCATTGGTCATTTGGTTAAAGGGGTCAATGATGCAAAATTCAACCTTTTCTTTGATGATAAGTTCCAAAAATCGTTCTTTTATGTAATTGGGTGTTGGTGCAATATCTTTCGGGTAAATGAAAAATATGTTTTTGGTCACTTTGTCATAAACCTGTTCGTACTGGTGTTCGGTCGGGCGGTCATTGCCAGTTATGCAGTTCTTACCGAAATACATTTCAACAAAATCATTATAAAATTCGTGAGCGGGTGCATCTTCAGGGCTGAAAAGTGCTATCTTCTTCCCCTGCAATGCCTGAATGAGTATCAGGAATTTCATAAATGTAGATTTCCCGTAATTACCAATACCCGTTAGCAATGTCAACTCCCCCTTTTTGAATTTAAAATGATTGTCAATCTCCTTGCAGCCTGTTGATAAAACCTTTTCGTATCCGTTGCGGAACATATTCAAGGCGTCCTGTTTGCAATCAATGCCGTAAATTACATCCTTTGGACGTACTGATAAATCATAAATACTTTCATCAATTTCGATTTCCTTGTAGGTAGATTTTTCAACCAGCTTTTCATTTTTAAATTCAGCAGTTCCGAAGGTGCTTGATTTATACGCCGAGCGTATCGACAAATCAACCTCCTTGCGTGAAAAATCACTCGTCCCAGATGTGATATGTGAATGTATCAGTGATGCACAATTTGATTCATGTATCCCGAAACGGCAACACGCCGAAGCAAGTTTGAATATATACAGGTTTCTTTCCCCCTTTACAAATGCGCTGCCTGTGTTGTTAAGCCAAATCAAAATCTTTTGAAAAACATCATCCTCGTTTTGCGCCACATTTTCGTAAGCCTTTTCAATCACCTTTGTTTTTTTGAACGTTTGCGGCTCATCCCGTATTAGTATTTCCGTATCCCAACTCTCGAAGCAAACACGGCTAACGTTTATTCCTGACCTGTCAATGTCGGGAAAAACATCCTGCAACGCCTGAAAATGTTCTCTATGTTTCGTTCCATCTGCGATTTTCACAAGTGCTTTTACGCCGTTCCCCGAAGGTGATATCCATGCAGCTTTTACATAAGCCTTATCAAATACTTTTTGTTTTGTAAACGGCGCATCTTCCAGCTTGTCAAAATCAAGTACAATGTATCCGCTATGTTCGAGCAGGCAACGGTCTTTTCGCTCCGTGAACTTACCCGAAAAGCAAATAGCGGGTAAATCCTTTTTCAGTTCTGAGGCTTTATCTTTGTCTTGCGTCGTTCGTATCTCCTCGACCTTTGAGCGTGATGAACCCTGCTGTATCCTTTTCAGGGCTGCATCAACGGACACGTAAAACGGTTCGTTTGAGAATAAATTTCTGTATGCTGTTATCATGGTGTTAGTAAATTAAATCTTCTGGGCTTTTGATACATGAAACGAAAGGTGGCGGGTCTGGTGTTACACGTTTGGGTGGTTGGTTCGGGTTGCGATACCCCGCCTTATTTTCTTCTTTAAACCAAACAGCAATCATTTTTTGCTTCCAGTTCTTTATTTTCTTGCCATTGCTGTCTGCCCAATCAGCGACATCATAGTAATCGAATGCCTTACATGCTGCCTCTTGCGTGTAACCTTTTTCAAGAAAATAAGAAATAACTTCTGATTGTGTGGGTGGAGAGAATTTTTTGGCTTTTGGCTTTTCTTCTTCTTCTTGTTTATTTGTTTGTTGTTCTATTGTTTCTTGTTTTAATATACTGTCCTTGCTTTGCCCTATGCTTTGCCCTATGCTTTCTGTTTGCTTTGCCATGTGCTTTATAATTGCTTTGTCCAGTGCTTTGCCCTTTTTTGGCACAGCAGAAACAAGTGTTATAATGTTTGAACTGTATTGATTTTTAGCCCTTTGAACCAATTTAAAAAAACCCCAGTCAACTAAATCATAAAAATACTTGATGTATGTTTGATGTTTTTTAATTCCGATTGCATCCATCGCCATTTGTGTTGGAAAACCAAATTTTTCTTTCCATCCCAATCTATTGCAGTGTTCAATTGCAAAAAAATAGATTGCTGTGTGGTTCGGGCTTATCTTTTCAGGATTATCAAAACAGAAATTAAACCAATTTCTGCTGAGGTCGTAACTGTTAATTTTTTTCGCCATATATTTATTTATTAAATTTTTCAAAATAAAAAATAATCGGTTTATCTATC
>DASRNM010000010.1:0-17669 GCA_035647435.1 Clostridia bacterium | reverse complement strand
GATTCGAAGATGGTTGAGGCGTTTGTTTGGAAGACGATGAAATCTTGTGTTCAAGATTTAAAAAGTCATCATAAGTGCTTTTTAAATAAAGCATTTAGATAAATTTATTAACAGGAGGAAACGAAAATGATGAATTGGCTTAGAAACGAAGAAGGACAGGGCATGGTTGAGTACGGCCTTATCCTCGGACTTATCGCACTTGTTGCAATTGTATCACTTATTGCACTCGGCCCGAAAATTAAGAATCTTTTCAAAAAGGCAAGCGAAGATATGGATGTCGTAACATCAGAATTTGCTTAAGCTTGGCTGGCTACTAATCGTAGCGACAGTAAGTACTTAGAGTAGGACTATGATTTTATTAGGAGGGGGTAACCTCAAACAGTTTATCCCCTCCGATGAAATCGCAAACCAAACTTTAGCGGAGAACTCGTTCTCCTGCAACAGTAAAACGCAAAGAGCAGGGAATGCAGAACCCCTGCTCTTTCTTGTCATAGAACAATAATGGTTTTTAGAAATAAGGCGGTGATTACATGAAGCATATTGGTTTTAAAAAAGAAAAGGGGCAGTCAGCTGTGGAGCTTGCGTTGGTTTTGCCCATTCTTCTAATCATAGTATGCGGCATAATGGATTTTGGTTGGTTGTTTTATAATCAGCTTTATTTAAATAATGCGTGCAGAGAAGGCGCAAGATATGCAGCGGTAAGAACCGTCGTTGACGACAGTCAAACTATTATTGAAAGTAAAATTGAAGGAAGTCTTCCGGGCTCATTGCTTGATGAGCTGGATATTGATATTATATATAGTAACCCCAACAAACCTTTAGAAGGTGATGTTACAATTGTACTGAACTCAGAAATGAAAATATTAACACCTGTTATGGGTGTGTTTTATTCTGATCAGAAAAGACCTCTCACCGCAACTGTTACGATGAAGGTCGAAACATAAGATATACCTAATTATTATTACAGCATATATTTTCACATGAAAGGCAGATAATATCATGAAAAAGATTTACATAATAGCCCTTGTTGTTGCTTTAGCCGCAGGCTTTGCCACTTATTATTTTGCGGATATAATTGAGGATAGAACAAGCATCAAGGACGCTCCGACAAGTGATGTCGTTGTAGCAGTTGTTGATATCCCTGCAAATTCAGTTATAACTGAAGACATGGTTGTAATTAAAAAATATACAACTGTTTCGGTAACTCCTGGGGCCGCCACAACTCTTGAAGATGTTGTGGGAAAAGCTCCTAAATACCCGATTATTGCCGGAGAACAAATATCTTTGAGCAAGATTATGGTGGTTGGCTCAAGTGAAAGCACTGGGTCACTTTCCTTTCAGCTTGAGGAGGGAATGTATGCCTACACTGTTACTGTAAGCACAGAAACAGGTGTTTCAGGCTATATTTGTGAAGATGATTATATTGATGTTATTGTAACTAAAGCAAAGCCGGTTCTTGAAGAAAATCAACAAGAGATACGTCAAGTGTCAGAGGTGTTGTTCTCAAACATTAAGGTTTTGAAGCTTTCCAGTTATTCTGCTAATCTTACGGCAAAGGCGAGCGGAACAATCATTAATGAGTACACTGATATTACTCTTAGATTAACACTTGAACAGTGTCTTGAATTGACCGACGCACAAGCAAATGGTGGCAATTTAAGAATGGCTCTTAAATCTATTATTACGGGCAGAGAAAAAGCGGGTGAGCCTATTGAGGGCAAGAATGCCGGTGACAATGCTCAGAACATTGAGAACAACGAGCAAGGCCAGCTTGTTGCGTAAATACCATAATTTTTATATCAAGGGGATCAGTTCATGGATAAACTAAATGTTGTTGTTTTAACAAAAGAAATTGACTTGAGAGTACAGATAAAAAACAAAGTTGCCAGCGATGATATTGTTATTGCAGGTTATTCTGATTACAGTGACGCTGCTAAATTAAAGATTCTTGGCATGTTTCCTGATGTGGTAATATGTGCCGTAACAGGTGAAGTTAGCGACGAAATATTTGAATTTATTCAAGAGTTGTTGATTGATGTGCACGGATGTGTTGTTGTGCTAATGACAGACAGCATGAGTGTCGAGCTTGTCAGTACAGCAGCCCAATATGGCGTCAGAAGCGTGCTGCCTATTGACATTAGCCCTGACGATTTTGAAACGAGCATTCGTAAGGTGCATTTTCTTGAGCAACAGCGTCTTATGGACACAAACGTTAGCAAGCGTGTTCGCTCACAGGTTATCAGCTTTTTCAGCGGAAAAGGCGGAACAGGCAAAACAACCATATCGGCAAATGTTGCATCAATGTTAGCAAAAAAAGGCAAACGGGTTTTGATTATTGACAATGATTTGCAGTTTGGTGACATTTGCCTTATTTTGGACCTTGAGCCAAAGGATACAATTGTTGAGTTGGTTCAAGATAGAAAAGGCATTACTATTGAAAACATTAATGGTTTTTTAATGGTTCACAATACCGGAGTGAGTGTTTTGTGTGCTCCCAAAAGCCCTGAAGCTGCGGAGTATGTCAAATCAGAGCATATAGAAAAAATAATTGATACAGTTAGACCATATTATGAATACATAATCTTGGATTTGCCACCAAGCTTTAATGATGTTTCAATAACCGCACTTGAAAACAGTGACCAGATTTTGTTGGTTTATAATATGGATATATTATCACTGAAGAATGCAAAGGTTTGCATTTCGATTTTAGAACAGCTTCAGCAAAAAGAGAAAGTAAAAATAGTTATAAACAAAAACATTAACGGTCTGATTAAAGTTAAGGATTTTGAAAAAATGTTTGAAATGCCTGTTTTTTCACTAATACCCTACGATGGAAAGTCAGCGACATTGAGTGTTAACAAAGGTCAGCCTTTAGTTGTCTCTTTGCCGAGAAGTGAAATATCAAAGAACATTGAAATTCTCACAAGCAAAATTTTGAATAATAAAGAATGATATATTAGCTAACGAAAAGGTGAGGTAAGTTATGAGTCTTCTTGACAAAATGGAAAGTCAAAAAAAACAATTGCTTGAAGATGCGCCGGAAGAAATTGTTGAAAAAATTGCTGATCCGTATATTACTGTAAAACAAAGAATACAGAATGAGATTATCAATAGATTAAATAAGCAAGATGAAACGTCAGTTAGCAGAGATGCCATGATGAGCATTATAACTGAATTGACTGATAGCGATGAATACATGATCCCTCGAATGGACCGCCACGATGTTACCATAGAGATATTTAACGATATTGTAGGCTTTGGGCCAATTGAAGAGCTTTTAGATGACCCCAATTTTTCAGAGGTCATGGTCAACGGCCCAAATCAAGTTTATGTTGAGAACAGCGGTAAATTGGAGCTTACAGGTCTTAAATTCAGAGACGAACAACATCTAATGAACGTTATTGACAGAATTGTTTCTCAGGTTGGAAGGCATATTGACGAGTCAAGTCCTATGGTTGATGCTCGTTTGTTGGACGGCTCTCGTGTTAATGCTATAATCCCTCCGATTTCACTTGTTGGTCCTGTGCTAACAATTCGTAAATTCGGCAAAAAACCGATGACCGCTCAAAAACTTGTTGGCTTCGGTTCATTGACTCCCAAAATGCTAAGTTTTTTGGATGCTTGTGTTAGAGGCAAGCTTAATATAGTTGTTTCAGGCGGTACTGGCAGTGGTAAAACAACACTTCTTAACGTTTTATCCTCTTATATACCGTCCGATGAACGTATAGTAACAATAGAGGACGCCGCGGAAGTTCAGCTCAAGCAGGAACATGTTATAACGCTTGAGGCAAGGCCTGCAAACCTTGAGGGTAAGGGTGCAATAACAATTAGACAACTCGTTAAGAATGCGCTTCGTATGCGTCCGGATAGAATAATTGTCGGTGAGGTTCGTTCCGAAGAGACACTCGATATGCTCCAAGCTATGAACACAGGCCATGATGGCTCGCTAACAACGACACACGCCAACTCTCCTAGGGATACAATTTCGCGCTTTGAAACGATGGTTATGATGTCAGGTATGGAGTTGCCATCAAAGGCTATTCGTGAACAGGTTGCTTCAGCTATTGACTTGATAGTTCAGCAAAGTCGTCTTCGCGACGGAAGCCGTAAAATTACGAGCATATCAGAAATAGTCGGCATGGAGGGCGATGTAATTAGCATGCAGGATATTTTTGTTTATGAAACTGAAGGTAAATTAGATTCAACTGGTAAGTTTAAAGGCAAATTCAGAGCAACGGGTGTTCGTCCTAATTGTCTTGAAAAAATTAGGGGAAACGGGGTGAGTGTCAGTAATGATTGGTTCACGGATTAGCATTTTCCTATTGACAGCTACGTATACGATTTCTGCCTTTTTTACAACTTTTTTGATATTTAGAAAGCTTTATGCTAACAAAGAGGTTGTTAGCAAACGAATTAAAGCTATACACAATAAACAAGATAGCCCGATAGCCAGCTTAGGAAAGTCTAAGAAAAAGAAAAAAGCAAATGCAAACGGTGAATTTAAGCTAGTCTTTAATGCTAAGCTTATGGATAAGTTACTTGATGAGCTTATGCTTGCGAGTATTCCTCTAAAAGCGGAGGAGTTTTTGGTCATCTGGCTAGTTGTAGTGATTGTACCTTCAATGTTGGCATTGCTTTTCACAACAAATATCATGCCTGCGATCGCTCTTGCAATCATAGGTGCAGTTGTACCTATAATTATTATAAAATCAAAGAAGAAAAAGAGAACTGAACAATTTGAAGCTCAGCTTGGCGATGCTTTAATGATAGTATGCAACTGTTTAAGGTCGGGTCTTACATTTCAGCAGGCAATGGATACAATCGCTGCTGATATGTCTCCACCTATAAGCGTTGAATTTAGTCGCGCTGTTAATGAAATTCGTTACGGAAATAATACAGAAACCGCTTTGAACAATATGTCTAATAGGATTAAAAGCGCTGATTTGATGTTGGCTGTTTCCGCTGTCAATATACAAAGGCAGACGGGCGGCAACTTATCAGAGATTTTAGAAACTATATCTCAAACCATTAAAGATAGAATTAAAATAAAATCAGATATTCGAACGATGACCTCGCAAGGAAGAATGTCGGGTCTTATTATAGGCGCTTTACCAATTGCGATGTTCCTCATACTAATGGTAATCAATCCTGACTATATGATGATATTCTTTGAAGAGACAATTGGAAAAATAATGCTAGCGGTGGCTATTGTATTGGAAATATTAGGTTATGTAGTAATCAGAAAAGTTGTTGATATTAAGTACTGATGCTATACGGAGGTAGGTACTATGCATAAATATTTATTAGTTATTAGCTATGCCGCACTTGTATTTTCATTTATCAGTTTGATTTTCAGTGTTTATGGTGAAAGAGCTGACAACAAGAGAAGAAGACTTGAGCATATAAAAGGTAAGCATGAAAATCTTGCCTATCTTGAGCTTGAACAAACCTTTTTTAGGCGAGTTATTGAACCGTTAATTAAAAAGTTTGCAAAAATTTTTAAAAAGATTGTTCCAAGAAGGAAAGATAAAGTCGCAGAAAAATCTAAGAAAGTGGCAGCATTAGAGCGTCAGTTGAGACTTGCAGGGATGTACGTTTCTGTCGAAGAATACAGCTTTACAAAAACCACTATAATGGTGCTAGTTACATTTATATCATTGTTTTCTGTGCTTATTCTAGAATTAGCTGTTCTTTACAGGTTGTTAGTATTTCTTGTCGGTGTGACGCTCGGCGTCATGGGTCCTACCCTTTATTTAAGGTCCAGGGTCAGGTCTCACCAAGAAGGGATACGCAGCCAATTGCCTGACGCAATGGATTTGCTGGGTGTATGTATTGAAGCAGGCTTAAGTTTTGACAGTTCATTGTTAAAAATTGCAGAAAAGCTTAAAGGCCCGTTTATAGATGAACTTTTGATTGTTCATAGAGAAATGCAAATGGGCAGGGCAAGAAGGGTAGCCTTGCGCAACCTGAGTGAAGCAAGTGAAATTGAGGAATTAAAAACCTTTGCTTCGGCATTAGCACAGGCAGAACAGCTTGGAATACCCATCAACAATGTCATGAGAGTTCAATCCAAACAGCTTCGTGCAACAAGAAAAGCACAAGCACAAGAAAAGGGAATGAAAGCAACGATAAAAATGTTGTTGCCCATGTTGGTATTTATTTTTCCAACAATTTTTATAATAATAATGGGTCCAACAGTTATGAATATACTTGATGCTTTCGGTTAAGTTTAATGTATTGGTGTGAGAGAAATGGCAACTGTAAAAAAAGGGGATACAGTAATAATAAATGATTTAGAGATAGCTGATAGTTTTTTTAAAAGATTATTAGGGCTCATGTATAGGAAAAGTATGGGTGAAAATCATGGATTGTTGCTTGTACCATGTAATCAAATACATACATTCGGAATGAAATTTCCGATTGACGCTTTATTTTTGTCGTGTGATTATGTTATAATACAAATGGAGAAATCTATCAAACCGCATAAAGTATTAAAAACTGTGAAGAATTCTAATTATGTACTTGAGCTGCCAGCGGGAAAAATTGAAAAATTTGGTCTTGGAGTTGGCGATAAGCTTGTGGTACAATAGATATGATAGAGTTCAATTTAATGCTATGTGGTTATAATAGTAAAGGATGGAGATTAACGTTATGAATGACATTATCAACGATGTTAGACAGCAGTCTATAGCAAGTGATTATAAAGATGTTAAAATAAAAAATGGAAAAAATAAAAAGAACAATGAAATAAACAGTTTTAATCCTGAGCTTGATACTTCTAAAAGTGAAGTGAAGCAAAATCAAAGGCAAAATAGAAAGGAAATTTTTGAATCTCAAGATAACATGATTGAGTTTAAGACAGCACTTTTCGGACTTAGGCCCTCTGATGTTTACGAGTACATAGACATTTTAACGGGTAATTTATCTAATGCTCAGCAAGTTTTTGACAAAAAGGGTGAAGAACATAAAAACAACATGGCGTTGTTGACAGTTGAAAGAGATTCGCTCAAAGAGAAGTATAATACGCTCACTCAATCGGTTAAAGAAAATGAGGAGGAGCTCAATAGACTTCGTGACCTCTCATCAAAGACCGAACAGATTCAAAAAGAAAATGAACAATATAAGTCGATGATATCTGAATTCCAATCCAAAATCGAATCCTGCAAAGAGTTAATTGAAGAAAAAAGAGAATTACAATCTCAGCTTGCTGAATTAAATTCTTTGAGGGACGGGGTTGCACAACGAGAAGAGCAATATGTGGCAGAAATTTCAGAGCTCAGAGAAATTAACAAAAAACAGGTTTATACTTTCGCACAACAAAAGAACGAATTGGAAACAAAATTTTCAAACGAAAGACTCAGATTGCTCAAATTATTGCAAGTGCACACCTATCATGTAAAACAATCTGAAAGCTTGCTCAAAGAGTTAAAAAATCAGTTTGAACAGTCGCTTGAATCATTAAAGGATATAAATATTGATTAGGTTTTATCATTCGCCATTCAACTGTGATTTTTGAAGGAAGTGATTTTAATGAAAAAAATTCGCGCATTAATCAAGGAAGAATCGGGCGTTGTTATGGTGTTTGTTGCGTTGGCAATGGTTACATTGCTTTCGTTTGCATCATTTGCGACTGATTTGGGCTTGTCGTATTATCAAAAATCAAAGCTACAAACAGCAGTTGACAGTGCCGCTATTGCTGCAGTGCATAAACTACCTAATGCAAATGTTGCAAGACAGACGGCAGAGGAATACATGGTTAAAAACGGTTTTTCAGCCGAAAATCTCCAAGTGACATATGATGCCACTAATTTCACTTGTTCAGTGAGTAGTACCCAAGAGATGCAGACGTTTTTTGCGAACATGTTTAATGTTTCGAGTGTCACAATGTCCGCAAAAGCGACAAGTAAATTGTATCGAGAAAGTGGTCGGTCAAGAGTTTTTGACTATTGCATTTTTGTCGGAGACGAGGATGCCACGTTGCAATTAGGCGGTTGGTTTTCTATTAACGGCAGTGTTCACAGTAATGGTAGGTTTTCGGTCAGCCCGAGCTATGGATATATTCGCAACACACTTGAGGCTTCCCACGGTGGAAATTTTAATCAATGGACTGCCACAGCGGGTGAAGTTATCTATGACGCCGAGGTTATAGAAATGCCCGATTTATCGGAGTTTGTTAATGCTAGTTTGCCATCATCCTATACGACTATTAATAAATCCATATTCAGCGGATATCCGCAAGGCATGCATCTATCAGGGAATTTAAAAATTGACGCAACACGCGAGAAAAAAGGTACTTTAAGCATTTCAGTCAGCAGACTGACTTTAGACAATTGCAACTTATATGTTGATGGAAACCTTACAATAGGTGGTGGTGCACCTATATTGATAATGAATGGTGGTTCAATTTATTGCACGGGCAATGTTAATTTCACCAATACTGTTATCCTTAATGGTGGTTTCATCTATGCAGACGGAGACATTAAATCTGAAGGCGGTTCTAACGTTTTTAGCACAAACAAGGCAATTGCAATTTATTCAAAAAATGGTGATATAAGCCTAAACGCTCATGGTACAGAAGTGCATGGCATTGCATATGCCCCTAATGGAAACATTAGAATTGTTGGCAATACTGTTACTTTTTATGGAAGCATAATAGGCAAAACAGTTACAGGTGTTCCAGCTCGCCTTTCAATGGGTGAAAATGTGCTTGACCTTCCCTTTGAAATTGGTAGCGAGGGCGTTGCCGTTGCAACTTTAATTGATTAATGCAATACTTATAATTTGAGCAGGGAATAAAATCCCTGCTCTTTTTTTATTTAACGTTAAACCAAAAAAATAAGCATAGCTTTATAAAACTTAGCAAAATTTAAGCATAGTTAAAAACAAGTTGAAAATTATACACAATATTATTCCGAACAATGTTGGCAAGGCGGCAGATATGAGCATATATTTTAAACTTTTCGTTTCCTTTTTTATTGTAAGTAAAGTTGTTGAACATGGCCAATGCATTACGGTAAAAATGACAACACAAATTGCAGTTTTCCAAGTCCATCCGTTGTTGACCAATAGCTCGTGAAGCTGAGCAGTTGTTTCAAATTCAAAAATTGATCCACTTGAAAGGTAACCCATTATAATTAGCGGAACAACAATTTCATTTGCGGGTAATCCAAATATAAACGCCATAAGTATTATACCGTCTAGTCCCATTATCCTTGCGAATGGGTCTAAAAAATTTGAAAAATGACTCAAAAGACTTGTGCCCCCGGCATCTACATTAGCGAAAATCCAAATAATTATCCCGGCAGGAGCGGCAACAATCACAGCACGCCCTAACACATGAAGTGTTCTGTCAAAAATAGAACGAACTATTACCTTACACACTTGAGGCCGACGATAGGGGGGCATTTCAAGTGTAAAAGATGAGGATACACCTTTTAAAACTGTTTTTGAGAGGAGCGATGACGCAACAAGTGTTGAGATTACCCCTAAAACCAAAATGCAAGTCAACAGAAAGGCAGAGCCGATGCTGCCCAACGATAGAGCAATACCTCCAGCAAAAAACATTGAAATTAATGCAATCAGCGTCGGAAAAGCGCAACCTAACTTTGGGCAAATAAAAAGACGGTCATTGTTTGCCCGTCCCACAAAATTTTTTTGACATTAGATTTTATAATTTCTCTTTTTTCACCTATTGTCATAATTGATAAAACATTTTCATCACTTAATTTTTTAAAAGTGTCGTTATCTCTGATATCGTTGCCTATTTTTGCATTATCTATGAGCTTAATCAAGGTTATTTTTTGATTTTTGATATCTTCAATTTTTTTCTCAATAAGATTTGTGAACTCATTACTTACGGTTGATGTCGCAAGCACTTCAATTAGATTTGATATTTTCTCATTGCATTGCAACACTTTTTTTTCAATTTCAGTGTTTTTTTCAATTGGTTGTTTTATCAGTTCAGATTTTAAGGCACTTAATTGATTTGTTATTGTTTTACCACAGTTTACTCTTTTGCTGACAATTTCTAAAATTGTTTTGTCAATAACTTCACCTTTAATGTTTTGGTTGTCACAAAGCTTTAAACCTCCCCTAAGTTTGTTTGAACAGATATAGTCAAAGCTGTCGGATCCGGTTCTTTTTTTTGAAAACATTCTGTTGTTGCACTTTTTACAAACAATTACCCCCGAAAGCAGTGAATAGTCATTGTGAGGTGTAATGACAAAATTATGGTTTTGCCTGTTTTTGCATAATCTGTTTTGAATACGAACAAAATCTTTTGCATTTATGATTCCTTTATGACGTCCTATTGCAATAATCCATTTCGATTTATCATTTCTAACATTCCCAAGGGTGGTGCCTGAACGCTTATTGTATGCTATTAAACCGAAATGTTGTGTGCACTCATTTTTTTCAAAACATAAGTCAGCACCGAGATTTTGATAATAATTATATGCTTCGATTTCGGCAAAACAATATACAGGATTTGAAAGAATATCTTTGATTCCAAGCACTGAAAAGTAATTCCCTGTTCTTGAAAGCGTACCCCTTGCAATTAAAAATTTGCTCACTGCAGAGAGTGAATATGTTTCAAGAAATACTTTAAAAATTAATTTTACAACATTAACTTCCTGCGGATTTTCCACAAGCGAGCAGGAGGTTTTTATTTTGTTTTCAAATAAAATCTCCTCAACCCTTTGAGCAGAATATCCGGTGGGTGGTGTGCCCCCGAGCCATCTGCCACTGCGTGCGAGCATGAACATGTTGTCCCTGACGCGTTCGGCAAGTGTTTCCCTTTCAAGCTGTGCAAAAACGCTTGCAATGTACATCATTGCTCTGCCCATGGGCGTTGAGGTGTCGAATTGCTCCTTAATGCAGATAAAAGATACGCCCTGCTTATTCAGTTTTTCAATAAGAGCAGAAAAATCACTAACACTTCTGCTTATCCTGTCAAGGCGGTAGCAGACAATAAAATCAAAAGGGTTTGATTTGCAAGCATTCATCATTTTTTTAAATGCCGGCCGTTCCAAATTTTTTGCTGAAAAACCTTCATCCTCATATATTAAAATGTCCTCATTCTTAATATCGTGAAACTTTGAAAAAATATAATCTTTGCACATTTCAATTTGGTTTTCTACGGACTCACCTTTGCCTGTGAACTTTGATTTTCTTGAGTAAATTGCAAATCTCATAGCACCACTTTCTTTGTTAGAGTATTTGATATATATGAAACAGTTGGAAAAATCTTTACAATAATTGCTCATATTTTGCTAAAAGTCAAAAAAACTCGCGTCAATCAACAAATCAGGTTGCATTTTTTTCCTAATGTTGTATAATCTAATCATGAAAATTTCTGATTGGCGGTGCAAAAAAAAATGCGTATTGGCGAGTTATTGAAAATTAAAGAAACAACAATTTCTTTTGAGGTGTTTCCACCTAAATCGAATGCTTCCTTTGAACCCGTTATGAATGCGGTTGATGAGATGTCTGAATTAAGCCCCGATTTCATGAGTGTTACATACAGACAGGGGAGCAGCACTGTAGATAACACAGTACAGGTTGCCTCACATATACAAAATGATTTAAACACAACAGCTCTTGCACACTTGACCTGTGTGACAAGCAACATGGCTGATGTTTCGACCATTGTTGAGCAGTTAAAAGCAAATAACATAGAAAACGTTCTTGCCCTAAGAGGTGATATCCCCGATGACAAAAGCGATATCAGCACAGATTTTAAATATGCATATGAACTCATTGATGCAATTAAAGAAAAGGGCGATTTTTCGATAGGCTGTGCGTGTTACCCTGAGGGCCATGTTGAAGCTGCAAACAAAAATACGGATATGGACTATTTGAAGAAAAAGGTTGAACACGGTTGTGATTTTCTCATTACACAGATGTTTTTTGACAATAGTGTTTTATATAGCTTTCTTTACAATGCACTCAAAAAGGGCATTGACAAGCCGGTGATAGCGGGTGTGATGCCTGTCACAAACAGTAGGCAGATTGATAGAATGTGTGAGCTTTCGGGTACAACATTGACCTCAAAATTCAGAGCAATTTATGATAAATTTGGTGACAATCCCGTTGCATTCAAACAGGCGGGCATTGCCTATGCAACAGAGCAAATTGTCGATTTAGTTTCAAACGGCATCGATGGCATACATATTTACGCCATGAACAAACCTGACATTGTGCAAAAAATTATGACCAATATTTCTGGGATATTTTGAGGAGTAATTTATCTATGTCTGATATAAAAGACTTGTTTGGTAAAAGACTAATTTTTTTTGACGGAGCAATGGGCTCAATGCTACAAAAAAATGGACTTGTGGCAGGCGAACTGCCCGAGGTTTGGAATATTACGCAAAGTGAAACAGTCACCGATATACATTCTCAATATATCGAGGCGGGCTGTGATTTCATTACAACAAACACCTTTGGTGCAAACTCAATAAAGCTTGATGGCTGCGGTTATTCGACTCAGGAAATAATTGCAGCTGCATTGTCCAATGCAAAAAAATCAGTTGAAAAAAGCAATAAAAATTGCAGAATAGCCTTTGATATCGGCCCGATAGGCAAGCTGCTTGAGCCTGCCGGGAATTTATCATTTGACGAGGCATATAATGCCTTTTCGCAGGCTGCAGTTATAGCTGAAAAGTGTGGTGCGGACCTTGCAATAATTGAAACTATGACAGATACCTATGAAATGAAAGCTGCCATTCTTGCAGTGAAAGAAAACACCAACTTGCCCGTGTTTGCAACATTTTCCTTTGATATTGATGGGAAATTGCTAACGGGCGGAGATGTTGCGTGTGCAATTACTTTGCTCGAGGGTTTAGGCGTTGATGCTTTAGGCGTTAATTGTAGTGTCGGCCCTGAGCTAATGAAAGGATACCTTAAAGATTTCAACAAATATAGTTCAACCCCTATTATAGTTACACCAAACGCAGGCATGCCTAAGCTTGTGAACTCTGAAACTGTTTATGATATTGATGCAGACGAGTTTGCAGATCAAATGCTTGAAATAGCCAAAAGTGGTGCTCATATTCTCGGCGGTTGTTGCGGAACGACTCCCGAACATATAGAAAAAACAATAAAGCTTTGTGCGGATATTAAGCCTAAAATGATAGAGGAAAAAGATTTTGCTGTTGTTTCATCTTATGCTAAAATTTGCGTTTTAGGTGAAAAGCCTGTAATAATTGGCGAGAGAATTAACCCAACAGGTAAAAAACTGTTTAAAGAAGCGTTGAGAAACGCTGATTTTGATTATTTAGTCAGCCAAGGGCTATCGCAAGTGAAAGACGGTGCACACATTCTTGATGTCAATGTGGGTTTGCCTGAAATTGACGAGAAATCGGTTATGCTCAAAGCAATTAGGGAGCTTCAATCCTCAATAACCTTACCGCTTCAGATTGATACCGCCGATGCAAGCGTTATGGAAAGTGCGTTAAGATATTATAACGGCAAGGCATTAATAAACTCTGTTAACGGCAAGATTGAGGATATGAAAAAAATATTTCCGCTCGTAAAAAAATACGGCGGAACAGTAATAGCTCTAACGCTCGATGAAAATGGAATCCCCGAAACTCCCGAAGGCAGGCTGAAAATAGCTCAAAGAATAGTCAAAACAGCAGGGGATTATGGGATAGATAAAAAGGATATAATTGTTGATGCATTGACAATGACAGTCAGTGCCAGCCCAGATGCAGCAAAGGTAACGCTTGAATCGGTTGCTTTAATTAAAAAAACATTAGGTGTAAAAACCGTTTTAGGAGTTTCAAATGTTTCTTTTGGTTTACCGTCGAGAGAAGTTATTAATTCAGTGTTTTTTGCACAGGCTCTTTCGTGCGGCTTAGATGTCGCTATAATCAACCCTGGCTCTGTTCAAATGATGAATGCTTATTATTCCCACAATGCCCTTGCCGGGCTTGATGAACAGTGCACGGATTATATAAATAACCTTTCAAGCCTAAATAAACCAAACGAAAAAATGACAAAAAAAGCCGACCTTTACACCTCAATAATTCAAGGCTTTAGCGATAGTGCTTATAAGCAAACAAAGCAGGAGCTTTCGTCAAAGAATGCAAATGACATTATTGAAGGGGTTCTTGTACCTGCGCTTGACGAGGTGGGCAAGGCCTTTGAAAACAAAACTTTATTTTTGCCACAGCTCATTAAAAGTGCTTATGCTGCTCAGAAAGCATTTTTAGCGATAAAAGAAAACATTGCAAAATCAAATGAATGCAAACAAGAAAGCAAAGGGAATATAGTCATTGCAACTGTTAAAGGTGATGTTCACGACATAGGCAAAAACATAGTTAAAGTCATGCTTGAAAATTACGGATATAATGTAATCGATTTGGGCAAGAATGTCGACTGTGAATTGATCGTAAATACAGTTTGTGCTCAAAACGCACGCCTCTTGGGTTTAAGCGCTTTGATGACGACAACTGTTCCGTCAATGAAAAGGACGATACAACTCATAAAAGATAGGGGGATTGATTGCAAAGTCATGGTCGGAGGAGCTGTTCTGACACCCGAATACTCAAAAACTATTGGAGCAGATTTTTATGCTAAAGATGCAATGCAAGGCATAAGCATTGCTAAAGAAGTTTTCAGCGAAGAAAATTTATAATATAATATTAGGAGTGAAAAATATGAAGCTAACATTTATGGGCGCAGGTAGCACGATTTTTGCAAAAAATGTTATTGGCGATGTCATGCTCAGCGAACCAATTAGAGATTGCGAAATTGCCTTGTATGACATTGATGCTCAAAGGCTTGATGAATCGTACATAATGATTACAGCACTCAACAAAAACATCAATTCGAACAGAGCATCAGTCAAAAAGTATCTCGGTGTCGAAAACAGAAAAGAAGCTCTGAGAAATGCTAATTTTGTTGTTGATGCCATTCAGGTAGGGTTATATGACCCATGCACAATAATTGACTTTGAAGTTCCTAATAAATACGGTTTGCGCCAGACGATAGGTGACACAACAGGGGTTGGCGGAATATTCCGTGCTCTTAGAACAATCCCTGTATTAGAGGATTTTGCAAAAGATATGATAGAGGTTTGCCCCGACGCATGGTTTTTAAACTATACAAACCCTATGTCTATGCTCACAGGATATATGCAAAGATATACCGATGTTAACATGGTCGGGCTTTGCCATAGCGTTCAGGGTTGTTCAAGGGGGTTGCTCAAAGATCTGGGAATTGAACACAGTGAGCCTATTAAAGAAAGAATAGCAGGCATTAACCACATGGGGTGGCTTCTTGAGCTCTATGACGCCGATGGAACGGACTTGTATCCAGAAGTAAGGAAAAGAGCAGTTGAAGTTTTGGAGGGCAAAAGAGAGGGGCAAAAAGACCTTGTAAGGTATGAATATATCCGCCGTTTCGGTTATTATTGCACTGAGTCGAGTGAGCACAATGCAGAATATAATAACTTTTTTATAAAATCAAAATATCCTGAGCTAATAGATAAGTACAATATTCCTTTAGACGAATATCCACGCCGTTGTATAAGTCAAATCGCAAAGTGGAAGAGTGAGCGAAATGATTTTGTTAAAGGTAACATAACCCACAAAAAAACGAGTGAGTACGCTTCAAAAATTATTGAAGCAATGGTTACAGATGTTCCTTATAAAATCGGCGGTAATGTTATCAACAACGGTTTGATTGACAACCTTCCACGCGAGGCGTGTGTAGAGGTTGCTTGCCTTGTGAATAAATACGGGGTGCAACCGTGTATTCAAGGCGCTTTGCCTGTTCAGCTAGCTGCAATGAATATGACAAATATAAATGTTCATCTTTTGACAATCGAAGCTGCTGTAACTAAGAAAAAAGAGCATATATATCAGGCGGTAATGCTTGACCCGCACGCTTCAAGTGAGCTTTCAATTGACGACATTGTAAAAATGTGTGATGACCTTATTGAAGCGCACGGTGACTGGTTGCCAAAATATAAATAAGAGTTTTATAATAAAAAATCCCTGTTGCGGTTGTGAACCTGCAACAGGGATTTCCTTAATGTTTTTATTTTTCTTTTGTGGCTTTAATAAATGCTTTAAAAAGCGGATGCGCTCTGTTTGGCCGTGATTTAAACTCAGGGTGGAATTGAACGCCAATAAACCATTTATGGTCTTTAAGCTCGATGGCTTCAACAAGGTTTTTATCAGGGGAAATTCCGCTCAGCACCATACCTTTTTCCACAAAAGCTTCCCTGTAAGCGTTATTGAACTCGTATCTGTGGCGATGTCGCTCGCTTATGTTCTTTTCATTGTAAATGCTTGCAAGCTTCGTGCCGTCAACAAGGGTGCAAGGGTATTTGCCCAAACGCATTGTGCCACCCTTGTCGGTGATGTCCCTTTGGCTTTCCATTATATCTATAACAGGGTTCTTAGTCGTTTTGTCAAACTCACCGCTGTTTGCGTCGTCAATACCGAGAACATTTCTGGCAAACTCGATTACAGCAAGCTGCATTCCCAAACAAAGACCTAAAAACGGTACTCCGTTTTCTCTGCAATACTTAATTGCGCTAATCTTCCCTTCAGTTCCTCTTAAACCAAAACCGCCAGGAACGATTACTCCGTCACAACCCTTCAATGCCTGTTCGATATTTTTGTCATTCAAATCGCATGAATCTATCCACCCAATATCAACATTGACATCGTTTTCGATTCCCCCGTGGTAAAGGGATTCGGCAACAGAAAGATAAGCGTCATGCAGTTTAACATATTTACCGACAAGTCCAATTTTTACGGAATTCTTGCGGTTTTTTGCTCTGTTGACAAGCTTTTTCCAGTCCTCAAGGTCGGGGGTGGTTTTTGCAATATTCAGCTTTTTGCAAGTAACATTTGCAAGCCCGTTATTTTCAAGAATAAGGGGCACTTCATAAAGAGTTTCAACATCGGTGTTGTCAATTACACAATCCTTTGCAACATTGCAGAACATTGAAATTTTGTTTTTCATTTCGTCTTCAAGCCTTTGGTCACAACGACAGACAATTATATCCGGCTGAATTCCTATTGAAAGCAATTCTTTGACAGAGTGCTGTGTGGGTTTTGTTTTATATTCTTCCGAGCCTGGAACATAGGGGATAAGAGTGACATGGATAAACAGGCAGTTTTCAGAGCCTTTTTCTTGCGCTACTTGACGAATGGATTCAAGAAACGGTTGAGATTCAATGTCGCCGACCGTGCCCCCAATTTCAACAAGTATAACATCTGCATCTGAAGAGTCGGCCGCCTTGTAGATTCTTGACTTTATTTCATCAGTGATGTGAGGGATAACTTGAACAGTTTTGCCGAGATATTCGCCCCTTCTTTCTTTTGTCAACACGTTCCAATAAACTTTACCAGTAGTTATGTTCGAGTTAAGGTTAAGGTTTTCGTCAATGAAACGCTCATAGTGACCAAGGTCAAGGTCTGTTTCGGCGCCGTCGTCTGTAACAAAAACCTCGCCGTGCTGAAAGGGGCTCATTGTTCCCGGGTCGATGTTGATGTAAGGGTCAAGCTTTTGCATGGTGACTTTAATTCCTCTGGATTTCAAAAGTCGACCTAATGCGGCGGCAGTGATGCCTTTGCCTAAGCCCGAAACAACTCCTCCGGTTACAAAAATAAATTTTTTCATAATCACACCACTCTTATCAATTTAGT
>DASRNM010000009.1:0-27266 GCA_035647435.1 Clostridia bacterium | reverse complement strand
TGTTATAATAATCTGGTTCATTTATAAGGGGGTATCTGTTTTGAATATTAAACAAAAAGCCGAGCGAGCCGCAGCAGGGTTTGCCATAGACAGAACACTAAAATACATTGACAAGGATCCGCAAAAAAACCTTGTTAAGCTCGTTGATAGAATGCAAGGTCTTGTTGGCAACATCTTTCCCTCAAAAAACTTTGAAAAGTTTAAAGAAGGGGCTAATGACCCAGAAAATGTGTGGACACAGCTTGCAATGAGTGTAATTGAAGACGTGGATAAGGGCATCATTAAAAACATGTTTCTCGCCCTCGGTTTAGGTGCTGCATATCACGGCACGAAGGACGTCAGAGAAAACCGCGAAAAATACAACTGTAATATCCCGTGGGTTATTTTGCTTGACCCAACAAGTGCGTGCAACTTAAAATGCAAGGGTTGCTGGTCCTCAGATTACGGCCATGCTCAAAATTTGAGCTTTGACGAAATGGACAGCATTGTAACACAGGGTGTTGCGATGGGCACTCATTTTTATATGTTCACCGGCGGTGAGCCACTTATCAGAAATAAAGATATTATAAAGCTTTGTGAAAAGCACCCAGACTGTGCTTTTTTAACCTATACAAACGCAACCTTAATTGACGAAGACTTCTGCAAAGAAGTTAAAAGACTAGGCAACATTTCTTTTGCAATAAGCATTGAAGGTACAAAAGAAAGCAATGACGCGCGCCGCGGAGAAGGCTCTTATGATAAAACAATAGCTGCTATTGACATGCTCAAGAAAAACAAATGCTTGTTCGGCATTTCGGTTTGCTATACAAGAGAAAACGTCGATGCCGTTACAAGCGAAGCTTTCATAGACCTTATGATTGAAAAAGGCGTTAAGTTTGCATGGTATTTCAACTATATGCCTGTAGGCAAGGGTGCTGTGTGTGATTTAATTCCCACCACTGAACAAAGAGAGTATTTGTATTATTGGCTAAGAAAAATGAGAAACAGCAAAACGGGCAAACCACTTTTCATTGTCGACTTCCAGAACGATGCGGAATATGTCGGCGGTTGTATTGCAGGCGGAAGAAATTATTTTCATGTTAATTCAGCCGGCGATATTGAGCCTTGCGTGTTCATTCATTATTCAGATTCAAACATTCGCACTCACACTCTTATTGAAGCCTTGCAAAACCCACTTTTCCAAGCATATTGGCACAATCAACCGTTTAACGATAACCATCTACGCCCTTGCCCCATGCTTGAAAACCCC
Source organism: Clostridia bacterium (assembly GCA_035647435.1). GTDB lineage: Bacteria > Bacillota > Clostridia > Oscillospirales > Acutalibacteraceae > JAAZFZ01. Next base: position 26,017 of record DASRNM010000009.1, on the reverse strand, counting down.
GATTGTCTGAGAAAGATTATCAAAGAAACAGGCGCAAAATCAACAGATTTACTTGCCCCTGAGGATGTCGAAACCCTCTGCTCCCGTTGCGACAAGTTCGCAAGAGAATGGGCACCTGAGGCAAAAAGAATTTGGGAGTCAAAAAACCACCCATCTCCAAAAACTCAATATTACAGAGACACTCCCGAAGGCAAGGCCAAAATAAAAGAAAAAAGCAAGTTGACAAAAACAAGGCATTGAGTTATTATATGTTCAATAGCTATATCGCAAATCTTTAAAATGCATTTTTTAAAACAAACAGTAACAGGGGTGCCGTTTTTCGGCTGAGATCATACCCTTTAACCTGATGCGGGTAATGCCGACGGAGGAAGTTATCACATATGATTCTTTCGCTCGGTGTTTTTCACCGAGCGATTTTTTTAGGAGGTTTTTAAATGAATCAAAGACAAGAAAGAACAAAACGATTAGCGCTTAGTTCAATAATGATAGCACTCGGAACAATCCTTTCAATTATACCCATAGGCCCACGCTTGCCCTTCGGCGGTCAAATAACTCCAATGAGCATGGCACCGGTAATGTTGATTTGCTATATTTACGGTGTAAAATGGGGTTTAGTTTGCAGCATATCCTTTGGCGCAATTCAAGCGATAATCGGCGCTAGTCACGGAATGTATATCGCACAAAGCTGGTGGAAAATTGTTTTAATCGCCGTGCTTGACTATGTTGTTGCATATGCAGCAATGTCCCTTGCAGGTGTTTTTAAAAACAAAATTAAAACCCCACAGCTTTCCATTGCCGCAGGTGCTACAGTTGCTGGAATTGCAAGGCTTTTATGTCATTTCCTTTCAGGGATTCTGATTTGGGGTTCTTACGCGCAGAGTACTCTTGAATCCGTTGCCATTGGGCAAAAAATACTTGAAACCTATTCAGGCTTTACTCTAACAGCAATTTATTCAATATTGTATAACTCAGCCTTCCTTCTTCCAGACCTTTCTTTTGCAATTGTTGGGCTCGTTATTATAATTTCTGTAAAACCCATTCAAAAAGAAGCGCGATTAGCAAGCCTGTAAATTTTTAGTCAAAGGTGATTTCTATTCAGTGTAATAGGAATCACCTTTTGTGTGTTTTGCGCTACTAAATTGTAAACATTTAATTGATTTGTTGAATTCGTCAAATAAACATGATAGAATTAGTTGTTATACTATATAAGGAGGTTTTGATTTGAACGAAGAGAGTACTTCAGGCGGATTTAACCCCGAAGAAAATTCAAATCCAATAAAAAACCCAGACAATTTGGAAAACGATAGCTTAACCACAGAGGAAAGCGACAATAATCACCCTAGCATCGAAGCAAAGCTTGAGGGTGGCGACATGCAGCCGCTCGAAGATGAGAAAAGCGAAGAAGAAACAGGTTATGACGGGCCCGTTTGCAAAAGGTGCTCTGCCCCCGTTTCTTTGGCTATGGAATATTGTGAAAAATGTGAGAATGAAATGAAATGTCCCTCAATAAAACCACAGTCTTTTATTGCAGCTTTTATTTTGGTTTTGGTGTCTGTTTTCGCAACATTTTTACTTGTACCCACATGTGAAATATATCTCAATGTTTTAAAAGGTGATTTAAGCGCCAATAAAAACAACTATTTCGTCGCACTAAACTATTATTCAGAAGCGCAGATAGCTGCTGAAGAAAACAACGACAAGTTCAATGGGATAATCGGCACCTCTGAACAGAAGCTTTTCTTTTCTGTTGGAGAAAAAACAATCAATAAGATAATAAATGCAACTGCCGTTGACAGCGGTATAATCGAAGCTGGTAATCTTATAGTAAAATACTATCCCGAAAAACGTGTTCCCGCCGATATTAAAACGGTTTCCGACAAATACAATAAAATCGAACCAACTTATACGGAAATATCACAACTTTACTCAGAATATTATCAAGAATATTTTTATTCTATATATTACGGCGCGGAATTTGACGGCAAAATTTCCTATAAAGAGTTTTCGGGAATACTTGACGATGCAGTAAAAAACAATCCCGATTATGTTGACTATATTGTCGAATATTTTAGGTTCAATGCGACAGCCATAACCTCTGAGGATGTCGGGTTGCAGTTGAAAACAATCAACAAGGTCAAGGCGCTTGCCCCCGACGAATGCTGGCTCTATTGTGCAGAGATGATGCAGCTTTATTTGTTAGAGGAAATGTACGACAAGGTTGTTGAAACAGCAGATCTTGCAATCGAAAACAACTTTAAAGTTTCAACCGCCTATCTCTATAAAACAGAAGGTCTTTTTAGAGCAGAAAATTATGAGGAATGTATAAAAGCGTCGGAAGAAGATGCTAAGAAAAACGGAAAAAATGCTTCAACCCATGTTTATAAAATACGCTCCCTCTTCCTTCTAGGAAAAAAAGACGAAGCTTTTGAACATTGTGAAGTGTTAAAGGGCAACGAGAGTGAAAACTCAAGTTATTATGCAATGCTTGCAGAACTTCACCGCCTCAACAATGACTACGATGCCGCTCTTGCAACCTGTGAGGACGGCCTGGCGATTGACCAAGAGAACCTTGAGCTTTATCGGCAAAAAGGCATCGTATATATGCTTAAGGGCGATACGGCATCAGCGAAAACAACACTTGAAACCGCTGCCGATATCGGCCTAACGTTGGAGCTTGCCTATACGATACAAGTGTTTTCAGTGTTGACAGACGACACTACATGGTATAAAGAAATTGAGTCGTTGCTCACCTCAAGCGACTATCCAACACCGGATATGGTTATTGATTACAAGGAGGGTAAAATTTCTCTTGAAGAGATTTACGCTCAAGGAAGAGGTGACGTGCAATGACAATTATTTATATGATATCTAAACTTATAACCTTCCCCGGCGCATACATCAAAGGTTTTTGGGAACATTTATCCTGTCGCGTTCTCGGCATACCCGTTGAAAGCTCGAAATACCTGCCTTTAAACGAAACCTGCGGTCATGCAGACCATCCCTTTGCACAATCAAAATCAAAGGGCTTTTTGGTTTGCTTTTTGCCATCCTTCCTTAACGGTATTTTTGCTTTTCCGTTTTTTATGACAGGGTATATTAACCTGTGCCTGCTTGCCGTAAGAGCAACTGACATTTCAACTGCATCCTCTATCACCTTTTTTGCGTTGTATGTTGCCCTGCTTTATCTCGGCACAGCAATGCTAAGCAATATGTTCCCGCTAGTTGAGCACGCCCTTAATATGTGGGATTTGCTTTATAAAAAAGATGGTGGGGCAAACCTTTTTTGGAAAATTTTGTTGTTCGTTCCAAGCGCAATTATTGTTGCAGGCTCGTTTCTCGAACGTTACGGCTTGACAACGCTCATGCTCATTGCACTTATCGCTTATCAGCTTTTCGTTTAATACAAATTATTTGCGGCGGGTTGAGTTTTCAATCCGCCATTTTTGCCCTCAATAAACACAAAAATCGTAGCCATTAAATGCTTGCTATTGATAAATAAAAGTTGTATAATTTAACGGTATATGAGGACACAGGAGTTGTGCTATGCTGGAATTAAGAAATGTCTCCTTCAGCGTCAATGATGGTGGCGGGAAATTTGATATTTTAGACAATGTCAGTCTCACCCTTGATGATGGTAAGTTTTTAGTCATCACAGGCCCTAACGGAGGCGGAAAATCAACAATCGCAAAAATAATAATGGGTATAGAAAAACCCACCGCCGGTCAAATATTTTTTAACGGCGAAAACATTACTAACCTGAGCATAACCCAACGGGCAAAGCTCGGCATTGGTTATGCTTTTCAACACCCTCCCCGTTTCAAAGGTCTGACAGTCAAAAAGCTTTTAAGTCTTGCCCACGGCGAAGAACTTCCTGAGGGCGAGTGTTGCGATTATTTGACAGATGTCGGGTTATGCTCAAAAGAATATCTCGAGCGTGAGGTTGACAGCTCTCTTTCGGGCGGAGAGGTCAAACGAATTGAAATTGCGACGCTCATGGCAAGAGAGCTCGACCTTGCTATTTTTGACGAGCCGGAAGCAGGCATTGACCTATGGAGCTTCACCATGCTTGTTGAAAGCTTCAAAAGAATGTGTAAAAAAACGCACAAAAGCGTTATAGTTATTTCACATCAAGAGAGAATTATGAACCTTGCCGATGAAATCGTGGTTATTGCTCAAGGCAAAATCCGTACACAAGGCAAAAAAGAAGATGTTTTTCCTAACCTTCTCAATGAGTTTGAGGCGAATTGCAAATTCTCTCGAAAGGCTGTGGATAATAATGGATAAATCAATAGACTCTCAGTTGCTTGAATCTGTTGCCGACCTTCACAGCACCCCTACAGGAGCTTTTAATATTCGCAAAAACGGCAAAGGGCTTCAACAGCATTCAACTGCAAATATTACCATAACAACAAAGTCCAACAAACTGGGCATAGATATTGTTGTTAAGCCAAACACTAAAAACGAAAGCATCCATATCCCCGTCATTATTACAAAAACAGGTGTCGAGGAAATGGTCTATAACGATTTCCATATAGGCGAAAACTCCGACGTGCTGATTGTTGCAGGGTGCGGAATACACAATTCAGGTGATAACAAAAGCCAGCATGACGGTATTCATAAGTTCTATATCGGCAAAAACTCAAAGATAAAATATGTCGAAAAACACTACGGTCAAGGTGAAGGCAAGGGAGAGAAAGTGCTCAACCCAACAACCGTGGTTGACCTTGACGAGGGAGCCGTCTGCGAAATGGAAATGGTTCAAATCAAGGGAGTTGATTCAACCTTTCGTGAAACAACAGCCAATCTCGGCGCAGGCGCAAAGCTTATCATTACAGAAAGACTTATGACACACGGCAACCAAACAGCCCGCTCTAATATGGAAATTAATTTGAACGGTGAGGATTCTTCCGCACAGATTATTTCACGCTCAGTTGGCAAAGACAACTCTGAACAAACCTTTTACCCAAGAGCTGTTGGAAATAACAAGTGCAGAGCCCATGTTCAATGCGACTCTATTATTATGGACAATGCAAAAATCCGTTCAATTCCCGAAATTTCCGCAAATCATTCAGAAGCGCAAATAGTTCACGAGGCCGCTATCGGCAGAATCAACAACGACCAGCTTATAAAGCTCCAAACCTTTGGAATGAACGAAGAAGAGGCCGAAGAAATCATCGTTCAGGGTTTTTTAAAATAGTTTTAGCACCCCTTGAAATAACCGCCCAAGGCATTGTTTCGGGCGTTATAATAAATTATTTGGAGGAAGCTTCATGGCAGAAAAACTTAAACTAAAGTATGGCAAAACGATACTTATTGGTTTCGGCTTTATGGCAAGTATGATTTCCTGGACTATCTATAACGCATATGTTCCTTTGATACTCAAAGAGAATGACGCCATCAGCAGTCTCGCCATTACCGGAACCATTGTAGGAATAATAATGGTTATAGATAACATTTTTGGCGTTATCTTTCAACCGCTTTTTGGCAGGATTTCCGACACGACTCACACCCGGTTCGGCAAAAGAACGCCCTTTTTAATGGTCGGAATTCCAGTTGCTGCACTTTTCTTTGTGCTTATCCCAAGAATTCCTGACATTTGGTTTTTGATGCCTTGCATTATCCTTTTCACCTTTACTATGTCAACATGGCGAGCGCCCGTTGTCGCTTTAATGCCCGACCTCACTCCCTCAAAACTTCGCAGTGAAGGCAACGCAATAATAAACCTCATGGGTGCTGTTGGAACAGTTTTAGGTACGGTTGCAGGCAAGATAATTTCTGTTGTTTTCAAAATCGAAGCTACCGACAACACAAGCATACGAAACGGCGTTTTTATTTTCGGTGCAGTTGTTATGATAATCTGTCTGCTAGTTGTTGTCTTTATCGTTAAAGAACCCGATAACAGACTTTCAAAAACAAACTCAAGAACGCTCGAAAGCGAAGAAGAACGAAAAAGAGCACGCAAGGCTGAAAAAGAAAAGTTTAAGGCAATGCGCCTACCCTCAGCAGAAAGAAAGAGCCTTATCTTTATGCTTATTGCTCTGTTTTTCAATTCAAACGCAACCGATTCAATACAAACCTATTTTACAACCTTTGCAACGGCAGAGCTAAGTATGTCAGAAACTAAAGCACCGCTTTTCATCACAGTTTTTGCTTTTGCAACTGTCGCAGCAGCTTTGCCTGCCGGCAAACTGGGCAAACACTACGGCAGAAAGAAAACGATTATGATTGGCTTAGGTGGAATTGTTTCGCTGTTCTTGCTATATTTTATAACTCAATCAATGGCAATGCTTTATGTCGCAATTGTTTGCGGCGGTGCATTAATAGCTCTTGTTACAATCAACACCCTGCCCCTTGTTCTTGAACTTGGTGGCGATGAGAGGGTCGGCACTTTCACAGGTTACTATTACACAGCAACCTTCTCAGCCTCAATAGTCGGCCCAGTTGCTTGCGGAGTAATCTTTGATGTAACAGGCACCTATTGGTCATTGTTCGTATATTGCTCAGTTTGTTTCGCACTTGCGTTAGCAAGCGTTTCACAAGTTCGCCACGGCGAAGTTTCAACAATATCTGATGAGACTATAGAAGAAATCAGAATGTCGGAAGACTAAAAATGTCAGGAGGTAGACAATGTCAAATTTGATAGAAGTCAAACACCTAAGTAAATCCTATGGAAACCATCTTGTTTTGGACGATATTTCCTTTTCTTTGGAGGAGGGGCAAATTATAGGTCTTTTAGGCCCAAACGGATGCGGTAAAACTTCACTTTTAAAAATTCTTACAGGTCTTATTAATGACTATTCGGGCGAGATTTTGATAGACGGCGAGGAAATCGGAGTCAACTCAAAATCCATGATTGCGTATTTGCCCGAAAAATCATATCTACCCGATTGGATGACTCCAAAAAATGCAATAAAGTATATTTCGGATTTTTATAAAGACTTTGATAAGGAAAAAGCTTATAAAATGCTGGAAGCTTTTCAACTGCCCGAAAATCAAAAGTTTAAAAGCATGTCAAAAGGAATGCAAGAAAAACTTCAATTACTTTTGGTCATGTGTCGCAATGCTAGACTTTATGTGCTTGACGAGCCTCTCGGTGGCGTTGACCCCGCTGCACGAGCCTTTATTCTTGAAACTATCTTGAAAAACCATCCCGAGGGTTCAACCATGCTCCTTTCAACGCATTTAATTCATGATGTTGAATCAATTTTTGATACCGCTCTAATGATTGGGCAAGGCAAAATTCTTCTTCACTCAAAGGTTGAGGATATCCGCAAAGACGGAAAAACCATTGAAGACGCGTTTAAGGAGGTGTTCCAATATGCTTGGCAAGCTTATTAAGAACGAATTCAAATTCACTGCACATATGCTCATCCCTGTCTATTCCGCTCTTGCCATCGCTGTTATAATGACAACGCTTTCATTCATTACAAAAAGCGAGCTTATGAGTGTTTTAAGCAGTCTTGTTCTTGTCATAATAGGTCTTGTTTTAATTGTTGTAACATTCGTTTATATCGTTATCAATTTCAACAAATCTCTTTTTGGTAATCAAGGCTATTTGAGTATGTCCCTGCCCGTTAAAAGCAGCTCATTGCTCAGTTCAAAAATAATTGTTTCGTTTGTATGGATACTTATCAGTTATTTGATGCTTCTTGCAATAATGTTTGGAGTTTACACCTACACTAAAGGAGTTGCCACCGTTCAATACGGCGAGGAAACCGTTACAACAATAAAAGATTTTCTTGCACTGTACACAAACCTCCCGAGCACTGCAAATATAATCAAAACAGTAGTTGTTTATGTGTTGTCTGTCTTTTCCGGCTTGCTTGTGCTAATAATGAACATCTATTTTGCTATTTCGGCGGCAAACACAAAACCATTCCAACACAGAAGCACCCTTTGGGCAATTGTTGTATTCTTTGCTGTCAGGGTTCTTATAAGCAATGTCTTAGTGAAATATGCAAGCAAAGCGTTGCCTGTGTTCATGGTCTCCGACTCGACAGGTTTAAACTTTTTGCGTGACTCCACAATCACAGAAAGTGTTTTTTCTGTGAACATAACACAGCCCTTTGTGCAAATAATAATGATTGTTGCGTTGTTTTTTGCAACAAATTATTTGTTAAAAACAAAGGTTAATGTAAAGTAACGATGACAAAGACTTCAGAACACAAAAAAATAGGTGTTTTTGGGGGAACCTTTAATCCCCCACACCTCGGGCATTTAAAGCTTGTAAGTGATTTTGCTGATAAGCTTTCTCTTTCAGATGTGCTGATAATACCAACCTATACCCCTCCTCACAAACAGGCAGATGGCCTCGTTTCCAGTGAGCATCGATTGCGAATGTGTTCGCTGACATTTGAAAGGGACAAGCGTTTTCATGTGTGCGACATTGAAATAAAGCGAGAGGGCAAAAGCTACACTTTTGATACCCTAACCGCTCTTTCAGAACTTTACCCAAGCGCACATTTTTATTTAATAATCGGTTCGGACATGCTTTTATCTTTCGATGAATGGCACCGATATAAAGACGTTCTAAACCTATGCACAATATGTGCAGCCGAGCGTGATACAACCAACAATCCCCTTAAAAAGCACGGTATTCCAAGCCTATTTAAAGGGCACAATTTAATTGTTTTAGACTTCAAGCCCTTGAGCGTAACATCAAGTCTGATCAGAAAAATGATTAAAACCCATCAGGATATAAGCCCATTTGTGGCACAAGAGGTGATACAATACATTGCAGACAACAATCTCTACCTTTGAAGAATATAAAAAGTTGCTTGAAAAACGGCTAACCCCCGAAAGGTTTGCACACTCGTTGAATGTTGCTCAATATGCTGTATACCTAGCGGAAAAATATTCATGCGGCAAAAACAAAGCTTACCTTGCGGGCCTTTTGCACGATGTGATGAAAAACGCCTCAAGAGATGAACAACTGGCAGTGCTTAAAAAAGACAATGTCAGCCTTACTCCTTGCGAATATGCTAACCGAAAGTTATGGCACGCCATGGCAGGAGCATCATTCATTAAAACTGAATTCTCAATTGAAGACGCTGATATTATCAATGCTATCAGGTACCACACAACCGGTCGAGCAAAAATGAGCTTGTTGGAAAAAATTATTTATATATCTGACTTTAACTCTGAGGAGCGAACCTACAACGGCGTTCAAACAATGAGAGCTCTTGCAGAGGAAAGCCTTGAATCCGCAATGCTTTTTGCTTTAAGGTTTTGCATTTCTGATCTTACAAAAAAATGTATAATTATTCACCCAGACAGTATAAACTGCTATAATGAGCTATTACTAAATCAAAAAAACGGAGGTTAATGTATGACACCAAGGGAGCTTACGCAAGAAATAGTTAAGGTTCTTGACGAGAAAAAGGCGATTGATATCAAAGCAATCGAAACAACCGAGCTTACAATTCTTTCAGACTTTTTTGTAATTGCTTCGGGAACATCAACAACGCATACAAAATCCCTCGCAAATGACCTTGAACACGAACTTATAAAAAGGCATTCAATCAATGTTAAAACCATTGAGGGCAGAGCAACAGGTTGGATACTGCTTGACTTCGGCACTGTTCTTGTGCACATCTTTAGTCAAGAAAGCAGAGAATATTACAACCTTGAACGCCTTTGGGGCGATGCGAGAGTTATGGATTTATCAGATATAATTACGGAGGAATAATAATGGCAAACTACGGCTTCAAGCAAGCTGAAAAGAAGTGGCAAAAAAAATGGGAGGAAAGCGGAGTGTTCCGTGCAAAACAGGACTACTCCCTTCCGAAATATTACTGCCTTGTTGAATTCCCCTACCCATCGGGCCAGGGTTTGCACGTCGGCCACCCTCGCTCATACACAGCCCTTGATATCGTCGCGCGTAAAAAACGCCTTGAAGGGTACAATGTTCTCTACCCTATGGGTTGGGACGCATTCGGGTTGCCAACAGAAAACTACGCAATAAAAAACCATGTCCATCCCGAAAAGGTTACAAAGCAGAATATAGAAAACTTTAAGAAACAGCTACAATCTCTCGGTTTTTCTTTTGATTGGAGTCGAGAAATAAACACAACGGACCCAAATTATTATAAATGGACACAATGGATTTTTCTTCAGCTTTTCAACAAAGGCCTTGCATATAAAAAGGAAATGGCGGTCAACTGGTGCACCTCCTGCAAGTGCGTTCTTGCAAATGAAGAGGTTGTCAACGGCGTTTGTGAGCGTTGCAGCAGTGAGGTTGTTCGTAAAACCAAAAGCCAGTGGATGCTCAAAATAACCGAATATGCACAGAGGCTCATTGACGATTTAGATGACCTTGATTATATCGAAAGAGTTAAAATTCAACAAATGAACTGGATTGGTCGCTCCACAGGCGCAGAGGTCGACTTTGCTATCACCACGGGCGACACGCTTGCTGTATATACAACAAGGCCAGACACATTGTTCGGCGCTACATATATGGTAGTGTCCCCCGAACATCCCTATCTTGAAAAATGGGAAGATAAGCTGACAAATATCGACAAGGTTCGTGAGTATCAAGCAGTGTCTGCAAGAAAATCCGATTTTGAAAGAACCGAAATGAACAAAGATAAAACGGGCGTCAAGCTTGAAGGTGTTAGTGCAATTAACCCCGTCAACGGCGAGAAAATCCCAATTTTCATTTCGGACTATGTCCTTGTATCCTACGGCACGGGTGCGATTATGGCCGTCCCCGGGCATGACACAAGAGACTGGGAGTTTGCAAAGAAATTTAATTTGCCGATAATCGAAGTTGTTAAAGGTGGCGACATCGAAAAAGAAGCTTATACCGACTGTGAATCAGGCACAATGGTAAACTCAGGCTTTTTAACAGGCATGAGCGTTGAAGAGGGCAAGAAAAAAATTACAGAGTGGCTCGCCGAGCAAGGCAAAGCACACAAAAAAGTGAACTTCAAGCTTCGAGACTGGGTTTTCTCTCGTCAAAGATATTGGGGCGAACCAATTCCAATTGTTAAATGTGAAAAGTGTGGATATGTTCCACTCCCCGAAAGTGAGTTGCCATTGAAATTGCCGATGGTAGAGTCATATGAGCCAACTGAAAGTGGCGAATCCCCCTTAGCTCCGATAACGGATTGGGTGAACACCACCTGCCCCAAATGCGCAGGTCCTGCGAAAAGGGAAACCGACACAATGCCACAATGGGCTGGCTCCTCATGGTACTTCCTTCGCTACTGTGACCCTCACAACAACGATGCACTTGCCTCAAAAGAGGCTCTTGAATATTGGTCCCCCATTGACTGGTACAACGGTGGCATGGAGCACACAACTTTACATTTGCTTTATAGCAGATTTTGGCATAAATTTTTATATGATATCGGCGTTGTTCCAACCTGTGAGCCCTATAAAAAAAGAACAAGCCACGGCATGATTTTGGGCGAAAACGGCGAGAAAATGTCGAAATCAAGGGGCAATGTTATCAACCCCGATGAGATTGTCAACGAATTCGGCGCAGACACAATGCGCCTTTATGAAATGTTTATTGGTGACTTTGAAAAGGCGGCACCGTGGAATTCATCAAGCATCAAAGGTTGCAAGCGCTTTTTAGACAGATTCTGGTCACTTCTGGACATGGTTAGCGAGCAAAAAGGTTTGAGAAGAGACCTTGAGGGCGACATTCACAGAACAATCAAAAAAGTTTCTCATGACATTGATAACCTCAAAAGCAACACTGCTATTGCGGCATTGATGACACTGCTCAACAAAATTTATGAATTGGGCAGCGTAACAAAGGTCGAGTTGAAATTTGCCATTGTCCTGCTCAACCCATTTGCACCTCATATGACAGAGGAAATGTGGGAAACAATGGGCTTTGATGGCACTGTTACAGACCAATCTTGGCCAAAACACGACGAGGCGAAATGCAAGGAGAACTCTGTTGAAATTGTTGCTCAAATAAACGGCAAGGTTCGAAGCCGTTTGATCGTCCCTGCAGACATAGACTCTGATTCTGCAATCGCTTTGTCAAAAAAGGACGAAAAGATCGCCAATGCAATTGAGGGAATGAATATAATTAAAGAAATCTATGTCAAGGGCAGACTTGTAAATATTGTTGTTAAACCTTAATTCATGTTTGTTTCCAGTATCAATGTGAAAGTTAGAAAAGCAATTTTAGTAGCTATTTCACTTAATGGCATCTACCAAACAAAAGAATTTAAGAAAGAGTTTATTAAATGAAAAGATTTTGCGTGATTTTCATTGCGCTGTTTGCGTTTATTTCGGGTTGCAGCAATAATGAAGTTCCAAAGATTGATGATTATATCTGGCAGATGAGTTCAATACAGGCAACGGAAGAGAAGGGGCAAGTAATTGCATATGGCGGAAGTAAAAACAATTCAGGTAACGATAATGCTGTAGAGCTTCAACTTGAATGTGCCGCAAAAGGCGGAGTTCTCACTATAAATGATAAGACAAATAATGAAGCTTACACAGGATCATATCAGTTTATTGATTCAGACCGCAAATCAACAATGTACAAGGTGTCATTGGAAGAGTGTGAGGGAACAGCTGTAATTTCATTTACCACATACCATGACGGAACTCTAAAGCCGACCTTTATTATCGGATTGGAGAATTACACAATAAACTTTTCTTCTGATTCTCTTTCAAAATAAATGGACGTATAACTTTTACCTTGTTAAAAAGATAATACAATTATGAAAGACCACTTACTAATTGTAGGTGGTCAAACTTTAATATCCTGCGCCTATGGCGTCGTCGTGCATGGACTGGCGTTCGAATCGCTCTTGGATTATATAAATAGAAAGCCCTCGCTTTTGCAAGTGCTTTCCCTTTGGCGTCCCCGGCGCGACTCGCCGACCTCGTCGGCGGTTGTTGCTTCGCAACGGTCCTTTTTTGTATATCCGCACTCCTCCGCCTATGGCGCTCGTCGTGCATGGACTAGCGTTCAAATCGCTCTTGGATTATATAAAAAGAAAGCCCTCGCTTTTGCAAGTGCTTTCCCTTTGGCGTCCCCGGCGCGATTTGAACGCGCGGCCTTTCGCTTAGGAGCAAGGTCGATACATTTATATTGGCGCTAGGCAGTATATCACAAAACACCTCAGAACCCGCATAGCTATTGGCTTTTTCATATGGTGAGTGTATAACAAAGTATCATGCGGTTAAACACAAAAATACACCGTTTTTTGCTTTCCAATTAGCAAGGAATTAGCAAGAAGTGATTTTCTTATCTGCAAACAAAAGACAATTTTAAAATCAATCAGAAACAATCACACAACCAAGCTACATCAAACTCATAATATCTAGCAGACTTTGATGGTCGTCTAAATCGTGATACCTGACATTTTCGGTAGAAATTTCATTAAAAATTTCTTCGCACAAAAAATCTTATGTCGATGGAGATACGAGCTTTTGTATTCAGCCAGGCTGGGAGTTTGTCACTAGTTGCAGACAGGCAACAAGCTGATAATCAGCTCGAACACCGTCATTGACGGTTCTGCCGGATTACAGCAACCTGATACAATATGCCTACGTAAGTTAAAGTAAAAACTATTGCTTAGTGTACTGCTCCAGACGCTAATTAATCACGCTGATGAAATCCCCCATTGATGGGTAATTCCTCGCTTCGCAAGATGGAGGATTGTCCTCATCCTAATAAAATTAGAGGAATGGTTCACTGTAAATCAAACGCAGGTAAAATGCAGCTTAATTTAGGATTTCCTAATTGTTTACTACAAAGCTAATGGCTTTTTGAGATAGCGCACTATTTTGAAGCAACTCTCCATGGCTTTTTAGATATCGCCTGGTTATGTCTTTTATTTCATCATTAACTTCTCTTGGATTGAAAATAAATGATTTGCATTTCTTTTTTCCATCATAGCTCAATAACACAAAACGGTTAAAGGAAAACCCATTGCGCAAGAATAAATCTATTAATACACTAAAGTGTTCGCCCCTTGTTTCGAAAAGTGTATCAAAAATATCATCCTGCAAATAATACAAGTCTTCCGTGGTGGTTAACAATATAACGCTACAATCATCACTCAGTTTAAGTTCTACAAATTCCTGCATACAATAGCCTCCTTTCATTATTCAAGAATGTTTCTATCTAAATATTACTTTGTATGAATCTCTCATAGATAATAATATATCTTCTGCAATATTTTTGGCTTCTTCCAGTGATTCAAGCACTCGGGTTTGTGCCGTATTAACTGTAGCATGTAGATATACGTTTCTTTTGTTTTGCAATATACTATAAAGCTTTTTTAACTCAATTTTACAATCTTCAGGTATAGCGGTATTATTGTCTATATCTGATTTTGATGTACCCTTTATAATATGAAACATACAAAACTTTTGATTTCGTTCTAACTTGTATTCATATTTTTGTTTTAAAACATTTCCTAAATACCCTTCCAAGCCTTTGAAGCACCCTGCCAAAAATCCTGTATAATCTTCGCAACTAACACGTTGGTGTAAAAGTGTTAATGAGCCAGAAATTGATTTTATTAAAGCTTCATCTAAGTATAAATAGGATTCTTCAAGTTTATTTTGTAATTCCAGACGTATAGAAGAAGCAGGCGTGTTAATACCAATAAATGCGTTGTTTAAATCGATTATTGCTTCATATGAGAAGTCAGTTAATCCTGCTAAATACGTTGTAATAATGCCAAATGCTTGAAATGGCTTTCCTTGAATCATTGCTTTATTTGTTGTTGAATAAAAAGTAAAAGTGACCGTATCACCATTATAGCCAATAAATCTATAGATGTTATCAGTGGTTTGGCACTCTACAATGCCTACACATTCTTCATTAATAAATTTCACCAGAGATTCAACTGTAAATTTTGTACAAGCAAAAGTAAATTGCTTTGTTTCAACGCTTGCTGAAAATCCTCTCTCAGATATATATTTGATTAATATATTGTTCTCATCTATATTTTTGCCTATAGGTAAGAGTTTGATACTTTTCTTTTTAATAAAAACATCTATTGTACAATCCTTCCCATTAAGAAAGAAGGTGCAACGTTTCTTACTTTCATCTCCTGTAAAGCTCTTAACCACAAACGAATCGTTTTCATTCTTATAGGAATGGATGATTGTTTCAATATCATTTTTATTTATTAGTATCTCCGCCATTTACTCACTCCTTTTCTTTATATTGATAGCCTTAGTTCGACCATCCGATGTGTTTTCTAATTCATATTCCACTTGATCGCCTAATGCGAACTGCACATATTTAATATCTTTTTTGCTAAAAAAGATATTTTCGCCTTTTGTTTCTGGGCGTATAAATCCTGCGCCTCCATGAGACAAGATCTTGATAACACTTCCGTACAGCTTTTCTTTACAACCTTCAATAGATTCTATATATTCAATTGCAATCTTTTGCAATAGTCTTATATCAGGTTTTAAATCGGCATTGATATCAAAATCAAGAATTGCATATTTTAATTCTTCGGGGATTGACCATCCAAATTTTGTTCTATAATAAGCACTTGCATGAAAATAAAGTTTTGCATTGTTTTTGTTTCCAACAGCTCCCCATAAAAGTGCTGTATCATAAAAAAGATTAACCATCTTTTCATGTTCAAATTTTGTTTTAAGTGACTTACATGCATAAAATAAAGCGTATTGTATCTTGTTGTACCTAAAGCATAGACCGGAAAGTTTGTGATACATAAACCAAAGATTTTCTTTGTCAGCCAATTTCCTATAGTCTTCTATGGCTTGTTCGACATCCTCTTGAATCATGCATTTGCAAAATAACATTCTTGCTTTTAACCAAACCTGGTTTCTGTAATGAAATTTTTTCATGTTGTCAAATGCGGTCTCGCATATTGCAATACATTCTTCATATTGTTCGGTTTTCTCGTAAGCTTTTGCTAAATTTTGATAATAGAACTCCTTCGGGGACGCAAGCTCTCGGTCTTTTCCCGAGTTATCAACAAAGCTAAAAACCTCTTCTGAAAGAATATCAGGATTTAGAAGTAATAGCCATTTAATTATTTCCTTATATCGTACAGATGCCCTTTTGTTATAAGCTTTTACCACTTTCATGACAGTAAGGACGTATGGATTTTTAGAAGCCTCCGCTAAACTAAGCTGACAGGATTTGTTAATAATAAATTCGGATCGTTCAATAAAGTCGCTAAATCCATCTTGGTTATCTACAGAATAATTCTTTATGTAAGAATCGTAAATGCTCCAACATAGTATATCTTTTAAATATTGATTGCCTGAATACAAAGATTCATCAAGCTCGTCACAGATATCAATGAATTTCTGGTTTTCACCCAGTTTGCGTAATGTTCTTCCATACCAACTAAGTAGAAACATGTTTCTTTTATTTGATTCATCCCAAAGTTTTCCATATATAACACTAGCTAGGGTATAGTTGCCTTTGTCATATTCAGCTCTGGCATTATTTTGAGTATACTCTATTTCTTCAATATCTACCAAAACATTCAAAAAAGCAACCTCCCCTCATTAAATAAAAATATTGTACCATATATATACGAAATTTTCCACCAACACCTGTACGATAAATTCTTAGCAAGTGTTTTCAAGAGTGTTGCCATTTCTGAATTTGCAAGGAGCTTCATCAAAGTTTTTTGGTCAAAGTCATATGCTTCTACGACAGGCTCTTTTTTTCTTCATGGCATAAGTTACAGACTTACACCTCCAATTTTTGGGCAGTTAAGTGCTGAAGTATGATATGCTGAAATTTTCGGGAATACAGAATAATTCTATCAAAGGGACGGCGTCGGAAGAGAACTTTAAGAGTATATAAAAATATCTGTTACGCTTGGGTACAGCGAAAACTGGGAGAGGTTGCGGAGCGTGTTGTAAGGAAAAACAAAAATCTTGAAAGTCTGCTTCCCCTAACTATTTCTGCGCAATACGGGTTAATCGCCCAAAATGAGTTTTTTGATAAACAAATTGCAAGCAGGGATGTTAGTGGCTATTTCCTTGTGAAAAAGGGCGAATTTGCTTATAACAAAAGCTATTCTAATGGCTATCCTTGGGGAGCGGTGAAAAGATTAGACGGATATGAAATGGGTGTTCTTTCAACACTTTACATTGTATTTGAACCGACTGATATTGACTCAGAATTTTTAGTTCAATATTATGAAACATCTAACTGGCATACTGAAGTTGCAATACGGGCAGCCGAAGGAGCGCGAAATCATGGTCTGCTTAACATATCACCATCTGATTTTTTTGATACAGACTTATTAATACCAACCATCACCGAAGAACAAACCGCCATTGGCTCCTTCTTCCGCACACTCGATGACACTATCACCCTACATAAGCGTAAGCTGGATGGGTTGAAAGAGTTAAAGTCGGGATATTTACAAGTAATGTTTCCACAGAGCGGTGAAACAGTGCCCAGAGTGCGGTTTAATGGGTTTGAAGGAGAGTGGCAAGAGCGGAAACTGGAAGAGGTTCTTATAGAGCGTAGTATTTTACAATATCCTACAAATAAAACTCCTCTTGTTTCATTTACAGTTGAAAATGGTGTGACCCCCAAATCCGACCGATATAATAGAGAGTTTTTAGTAAAAGATAAGAAAAAGAAATATAAGTTTACTAAATTGAACGATATTGTATATAATCCAGCCAACTTGAAATTTGGAGCTATTGCGAGAAATCAATATGGCGACGCTGTGTTTTCGCCTATTTATATAACTTTTGATGTAAAAGAAATCGCTACACCTTCATTTGTAGAACTTATTGTTACAAGCTCATCTTTTATTAAAAAAAGTTTAGTTTACCAAGAGGGGACGGTTTATGAACGTATGGCTGTAAAGCCAGAAGATTTTTTGACATTAAAGATATGTTTACCCACCCTCCCCGAACAAACTGCCATAGGTTCATTCTTTCGTTCACTCGAGGAGCAAATCACAATCCAAGCCGAAAAGGTCGAACAGCTGAAACAGCTAAAGGCAGCCTATTTGCAAAAGATGTTTGTATAATAATTCGATAGTTTAAAAGCCTCCTGTATAATGATATAGCATTTATTTTCGCTTAAATTCATTACAGGAGGCTTTTTCATGAACCCAATTAAAACATCACAGCAATTTTTCCACGAGTATTTTTCAGAGTGGATGGAGTTGTATAAACACGGCGCTGTCCGCTCGGTCACATATCAAAAATATATCATGACATTGAAACGACTCACCGAAATCGCTCCACTGCTTAAAATTTGCGAACTTGATAAGCGTAGCTATCAGGCTCTGCTCAACGATTACGCCGAAACGCACGAACGACAAACCACAATGGACTTCCATCATCATCTAAAAAGTGCAATTTTGGATGCCATTGACGAAGGGCTTTTAACATCGGATCCGACACGGAAAGTCATTATAAAAGGCAAGCCGTCCGCCGTAAAGAAGCCCAAATATCTAAGTCAGCACGAACTAAAGGCTCTACTTGGAAACCTTGTTCTTGCGAATACACCAAGTTGGGATTGGTTTATTCTGCTAACAGCTAAAACGGGCTTACGATTTTCGGAAGCTTTAGCGTTGACCCCTTGCGATTTTGACTTTGCTAACCACAAAATTAAAATTACAAGAACTTGGAACTACAAAGCGGTTACGGGAGGATTCGGAGAAACGAAAAACTGCTCCTCAAAGCGCACCCTCGGGGTAGATGCGAGGTTGAGCAAGCAGTTTTATGAACTCACCAGAGCATTGCCACCGGACAAGCCAATTTTTGTAGAAGGCAGGGTTTTTAACTCCACCGTCAATAACCGTCTCAAGGTTTTATGCAAAACATCAAAAGTGCCCGTCATTTCCGTACATAGCCTTCGTCATACTCATGCCTCGCTTTTGATTTTTGCAGGGGTTTCAACCGCTAGTATAGCTAAGCGGTTAGGGCATTCGAGTGTTACTACCACACAGGAAACATATCTCCATATCATTCAAGAACTGGAGAGTCAAGACAACGATAAAATTGCGAGATATTTATCCAAACTTATATGAACATCTTTTGCAAATATGCTGTCTTTAGCTGGTTCAGCTGTTCGAGCTTTTCGGATTGGTCGGCAATTTGTTCGTCGATGGAACTGAAAAATGTGCCTATGGCAGTTTGTTCTGCAAGTGTAGGGAATTTGATTTTCAAGCCAGTTAGCATATTCATAACGATATAAGGAATATTGCCGGTTCTTGCTTCCTCGACAATTTTTTTGGGTAGTTTGTTCCCAATTTCAGAAAACAAAAACATTCTATTAGCCTTGAAGTTAGATAATACATAAGTTCTTTGATAAGCGTTAAACTTTCCGTCCGCTAAGTGCATATAGCCAACAGTTGCTCCGTTTCCTGCTATTGTTATTGCTGGACCCTCAAAGGCAGTAGTATCAATTCTATATTTTTTTATGCCAGATGTATAAAAATCATATCGACCGTTTTCGACCATAGCATTAGCATCTAATTTACCTGTTGTTATGCTACAAACCTCTCCCAATTTCCGCTCTTGCCACTCTCCTTCAAACCCATTAAACCGAACTCTTGGCACTGTTTCACCGCTCTGTGGAAACATTACTTGTAAATATCCCGACTTTAACTCTTTCAACCCATCCAGCTTACGCTTATGTAGGGTGATAAGGTTGTCGAGGTTCCTGAAGAAGGCACCAATTTTAGCCTGTTCCTTAACGTCCGGGAGCATCAACTCAACTTGATTTATTTCACCTAAATTAATCTTCTTAGGGAAAGCAATGTGTAGTGTACGCTTCCAAATATCTCTTTGAACCTCTGGACTAGATATTAACCCTGTGAGGAAATCAGAATTAATTTGATTTGGTTTTAACAATGCCAAAGTCACATAATACGCTAAAGGTTCGTCTGTATCTATAACTTTAGCTGTTCCAATATCGCCAATTCTAGTCATAAAAACATCGCCTTTTTCTGCTTGTTTGTTTGAGTATTCCTTATCATAGGCTACTTGGCTGATGAATTTAGTGGTCTCAAGAGTAGCAATATTTTCAACACTGACAAACTTAACGCCCGAGTCTGTATATTTCGGTGTTTGGTGAGTTCCATCATAAATCTCAGCAACTTCCCCCAACTTACGCTGTACCCAAGCGTCAGTAAATCCCTTAAAACGAATTTTAGGTGCACTATTGTCCATCTCTCTGCACCTCCGCAAAAATCCGCTTTGTGGCTTCTATCAATTCCCTTGTTTCATCAGTGACAGCAAGCTCGTCAAGCATACTCAAAAACTCAGTTTCTTTTTTCCGTATTTCCACATTGAGGTTGACCATTTCACTGCCCAGTGCCACGATATCAATTGGCTCTTCTTCCTCAAAAGTGTCGACATAACGCGGTATATTGAGGTTGAAGTCGTTGGAGACTATTTCATCGTATTCTGCTAAATGGGCGTATTTAGGAATGCTTTCGCGTTTCTTGTATGTCGCCACAATTTTTTCAATATCAGCAGGACGCAGATTGTTTTGATTTTTTTGTTTTTCAAAATCGTTAGATGCATCAATGAACAGGACATCACGCTTGTTGCCCTGCCCACGATTCTTTTTCAAAATCAGCACAACGGTCGGTATGCTTGTCCCATAGAAAATATTGGACGGCAAGCCGATAACCGTTTCAATGGCACCCATTTCGAGCAGAGTTTTCCTAATTACGCCTTCTGCTGCTCCTCTGAATAAAACGCCGTGCGGCAGTACGATTCCCATCGTACCGTTGTCGTTTAAATGGTAATATCCATGCAGCAAGAACGAGAAATCGGCTTTTGATTTGGGAGCTAGTTTCGTGTATCGCTCAAACCTTGGGTCGCTCAGAAATTTATTATCCGCACTCCATTTCGCCGAATACGGCGGATTCATTACGACGGCATTAAATAGATACGGCTCATCGGTTGGCCAGTCTTCATCGAGAGTGTCACCATTTTTAAGACGCATTTGGTTTTTTTCAACGCCGTGTAAAATCAAGTTCATTCGGGCTAAATTGTATGTAGTGGTGTTGAGTTCTTGCCCATGATAATGCACTCTGTCGGGATCGTTTACAAATGCTCGAATATTCAGCATCAACGAACCCGAACCCATCGCCGGGTCGTAAATGTGGAACGGCGAAAGATTCTCTTGTCCGATAGCGACGATTTCCGAAATAATTTTACTAACCGCTTGCGGCGTATAAAACTCGCCCGCTTTTTTGCCCGCACCCGCTGCAAACTGACCGATAAGATATTCGTAGGCATCTCCGATAACATCGCCCTCATGCCCGAAAAGGTCGATTTCATCAAGGGCTTTTATAACTTCGGTAATGGTTATGTTCCGCTGTTGATTGCTTGAACCCAGCTTTGTCGAAGTCAAGTCAACATCATCAAACAGCCCTGTAAAATGCTCTCCCTGTCGTCCGAGTTCAATAAATGCGTTTGTGAGGTCGGATATTTGAAATTCATAGTTACCTGCTTTTTTACGAAGAGAATAGAAAAGGTAGTCGGGTTCGATAAAATAACCGAGCTTTCCTGAGATGATTTTCTTTATATCGGCGGCGTCTTCCTCCCACCAATCAACCAAAACTTTAAGCTGTTCTTCTCGGCTTGGGAAGGTATCCACCTTGCCGTTTTCTTCTTCATAGACAGCGCGGAGCTGCTGGTCGGACAGATATTTATAAAAGACCAGTCCAAGTAAATAGTTTTTGTATTCGCTGGCATCCATTTTACCCCGAAGAATATCCGCAGATGCCCATAATTGTCCGTTAAGTTCGCTCATTATGATACATTATCTCCTTCACTATTAAAATTGGCAAGTTCATTTCTTAGCGGCATAAGTTTTTCGGTAAAGGTATTCCGCAAATACTCGTTAATGACAGCGCTTCTGCGTCGGAACAATTCACCGGGGAATGCCTGCTCAAATTCGGCTTTTGACAAGGTTGATTTGCTTATAATTGTATTAATGTAAGGTACTTCATTTCTATCCATGCGATATTCGATAAAACTTATGCTTAGGTCTTCATGCGGCACTTGCAGAACGCTTGCTGTCCCGGATATAATTTCATCTATCCTGCGCTTAAAGTAGCGGTCTACGCTGGTCACGACCTCGCTTGTGTCGTCGGTCTCTCCCAAAGCCTCATCATAAGCGGTTTTGACGATGTCCGGTTTACTTTGGATTATTTCGTCAAACTTCCGCTTGCTTTCCTCGTTTTTGATGTCCTTAAGGAGTTGGCTTATATAGAAACTGTCTATGGTTTCTTCAAGGCTTGCTTTTTGGTCTGCTGAAAACTCAATCTCAAGCAATTCTTGTATCTCATCTTCGCTGACGTTTTGCTCTTCAAGTGCCCGTCGAACCTCCGCTTTTAGATTTTCGATATGACCGATATTTCCGGTAATAACTTGATTAGCGACGATTAGTTCTTCCGAGTCTTGCTCGTACTCATCCGCATAGCCCTCATAGCTTTTTATTGCTTCGCTGAGGTGTTTCATCGTTTGAAATGTTTTAATGGCTTCAATTTTCTTCTTCAGGTCGTTTGGGTCTTCTTCCAGCTGCCTCTGTGCAGCTTGATATAAACGAAATGCCTCCCCAAACTCTTCTTTAACTTCCACATATTCACGAGGTACGAGAGCTTCCCAATCACGCTCTTCATTAGAAAACAGTTTAATGGCATCTCTAACATTTTGTGCCATCGTTGCAGGCTTTCGGAAAGTAACAATTATACCTTTTTCCTTGCCGGAGTAAAGGCGGTTCGTGCGGGAAAAAGCCTGTAGCAATCCGTGCCAACGCAACTCTTTATCAACGTAAAGAGTTTGGATGGTTGGCGCATCAAATCCGGTGAGAAGTCTGTCCACAACGATAACAAGGTCGAGCCATTGCCCATTTGACTGATATTGAACGCTTTTCCTTGCAAGGCGATTGTTTATGTTTCGGTTGTACGAATCTATATCCTCATAACCGATGCCAAACATTTCTTTATAATCAGCCATGATTTCGGCAATGTCCTTTTGCGCCCTACTTTCCTGTCCTTCTTGGTTTTCACTTTCAACGACAGAATAGGTTATCGCCACGCGAGGAAAATCAGGGTCGTTTAACCGTCTCCGCTCATCAATTGGCTTGCCGGATATGAGCTCTCCGCTCTTCTTAAGTTTCGTTAAAATTTTGTATATCCATTTTGCTTGCGCTATGGAATGGGTAGTAAGGATAGCACTCATAGTAGGAATACCGTTGATAACATTGAACTTCTTAATAATGTTTTCATGTCTGAAAATCTTTTTAAGCATAGTCGTGATATATGTTTCGTTTTCGTAGTCGGCATTGCTCAAAAGAGCTTCACGCTCAATGGAAGTTAAATGTTTTAACCTTTCTGCCGGGTCGGCGTTAGGATATTTTTCTTGTATCTTATTGTAATATAGGCGTTCCTCTTCCTCGTCGCTGAGTAACGAATGATATTCCACCATAAAATCAAGTACAGAGCGGTCATCCATTGCGTTTTTGGTGGTGTAGGCGTGTAAAAGTCCGCCGTTGGGGAGAGGTGTTCCGTCCCTGCTTATGCCGTACTGGTCTGAGGTGGTTCTTGCATACCGACCTTTTTCGGCTTTCTGATTTTCTTCAAATATGGGCGTTCCGGTAAGACCAATCCAAGTGGAGCGCGGAAAATATTTCTGTATCGCTTCCATTTCCATGTCAGAAACAGCCCTGTGGCACTCATCTACAATAAAAACAATATGTTCGCCCTTCAATTTTTCAAAAGCGTTATTGTTTTTTTCTCTGAACTCTCTGATAGCATAACTTAGCTTTTGAATTGTAGTAACAATAATAGTGTTGTTATTGCTTTTGCTCAAGAGGTTATCAACAAGCGCCCGTCTATTTCCGATACCTACAATCAAAGTGTTATCGACGGCGTCGCCTACGGAAAGCCCCGTGTTATACTCCGAGGCAAACTTGCCGAACTCGTCTTTTGTTTGGCTGTCTAAATCCTTGCGGTCAACAATCATAACAGTTCGGGCAACACCGATGGCAGTTTGGGCTATGAGCTTTGTTGCAACGAAACTGGTTATAGTTTTGCCCGATCCGGTTGCGTGCCAAATGAAACCGCCCTCATGAGCAGCAACTTGGCGCATTATCGCCTTGATGGCATGAATTTGATATGGACGTAAAACCATCAAAAACTTTTGGCTTTTCTTATCATCAACCAATATTGTAAAACGACTCACAAGTTCGTGTGCCATGGGAATGCTTAATACTTTACGAGTGAACTCATACAAATCCTCAACAGGTGTATTGTCCGCTTCACGCCAGTTAAACAAGAACTTCTTTGCTCTTGTAAAATCATCGTTTTGGCTCGGGCGTGCAAAATATCGCGTCGCCGCTTTATTGCTTACAACAAAAATCTGTACAGCAGCGTATATACCGTCAAAGAATCCAGCTCCAGCATATCGTTTTATTTGGTCAAATGCTTGGTAATATCCGTCTTTGGCAAACTCAGCTTTTAATTCGATATGTATTATTGGTAAGCCATTTATAAGAAGGGTTACATCGCCACGAAGAGAGGTGTCGCAATCAGGGATAATTTGATGGACTACTTCGTAGCTTGAAATCCCCCCGGCGATTTCTTTGTTACTAAAAATAGTCAATTCAACTTCACCATATGAAATGTCCTCGCGTTCAACACTGATTTTAGCGACTCCATTTTCGCCGCGCAACCATTGGGAAGCCAAAAAAGGCGTTGCTGTTAACCGCCGAAATTCGTTTCTAAGTTGCGCAAATTCTTTATCAGTAAGCCCTACGCCGTCAAGTTCCTTCATGTTTATGCGATTTATATGGCGGCACAAATTTTCCCAAAGAGCCGCTTCGGTTTTTATGTCCGAACGGTATTCCCATTGGTTTTCTCTTTGGGTGAGAATGCTGATTAAATTTTGCTCGATTTGGTTCTCGTGTATCACGCTAATTCTCCTCCACTATTAAAGTTTTTAGTTTTTATTTTGTTTTATGGCTAAGAGAATACATTTAATCGTTTATCCTCCCAGTATCTCTAAATACTGCCCCAGACGCCCATCTATATATCCGGCAATGAGTTCTATCATTTCTCCCGCATTTCCATCGCGGTGATAGGCATCAAACGCATTATAATATTTTTTTCGGTCGCTAAACTTTACATTGATTGCCGGATAGCCGTTTTGGAGCAAATCCAGATTCAAAATAAGCCGTCCGGTTCTGCCGTTGCCGTCAACAAAGGGATGAATACCCTCAAAATCAAGATGAAACTTTGCGATGCGCTCGATGGGATGTATCGCCTTTTTATTTTGCTCGTTTTTACGAATCAATTCAGTCATTTGCGGCTCAATTAAATACGGTTGAGGCGGCTCATGCACCGCTCCCATAATTTTCACCGGTATACGGCGATACACGCCTTTGTCATCCGGCCGGTTCATTAATACAAGTGCGTGGGTATTTTTTATGATAGATTCCGTAATTGGCTCTTTTTCTTCCGCAATCTTTTGAATGTATATAAAGGCATCCCGATGCCCCACCGCTTCAAGGTGATCTTTTAGCGGTTTTTGGTCGATAGTTATGCCTTCCAGCACCATTGCGGTTTCTTTCAGCGTGAGTGTATTGCCCTCAATGGCGTTTGAATTGTAGGTAAAATCAATCAGAAATTCTTCCCGGAGTGCCGCAACCTCTCCTGCAGTGAGTGGACGACGACGGTCCAACTCCGCTTTTTTTGCATCAATGTTTAAAAAGAGCATGGCAAATTCGCCCGAAAGGTCTTTCCCTCTGAGCGTTCTGCCGTCAATCGGGCGGGGAGCATTTGCAGGAATCATATAGAGCTTGCCTTTTTTTACAACGCCCCAAATTTTATTTTCAGCACATAAAATCCGAACTCTTCGCGGGGATAATCCCCATTTTTCCGCCGCTTGCGATACTTTTATATATTCCATCCCGCACCTCCGCACCACATACAAATAAACATATGCTTATTATATTTTATTTTAGGAACAATATCAAGAGGAAATTCAAAAATGTACGAAAATATTTACAATTATTATTCCTATGAAGTTTGGTATTGAA
>DASRNM010000008.1:0-37721 GCA_035647435.1 Clostridia bacterium | reverse complement strand
CATTAATTATATAGTAAGGCTAATTTATTTACAACATGATTATGATTGCTATACAAACAAAAAGCGTTGTGCTATAATTTAAAAAGCATTGAAAGGAGGATGTGCTGTGAGCGAAGCCTTGAGATATTGGGAGAACCCTTTGATTATCGGTGAAAACAAGTTGGAGGGACATAACCTTGCCCTGCCACACGACAACGATTCATCGGGGGTTGAATATGATGAATCAGAATACAAGCGCACCCTTGATGGTGAATGGAAATTCTATTGGCAGATGGGGGTCGAAAGCCTTCCAAAAGATTTTTGGAGCGTTGATTTTAATGACAAAGAATGGGATAACATAAAAGTCCCGTCACTTTGGCAACTCAAGGGCTATGGAAAGCCCGTTTATCTGTGTGCATTTTTCCCTAAAGCAATCAGTACAAGAAAAAGGCAAATCCCTAAAATTAGTCATGAAATGAATGAGTTAGGTGTTTATAGGCGAACATTTACTGTGCCCGAAAGTTGGGAGGATAAAAAGGTTTTTATTCATTTCGGCGCGGTTAAGTCTGCTTTTTTTCTATATATAAATGGCAACAAAGTCGGTTATTCGCAAGGTTCAATGACTCCTGCGGAATTTAATATAACCGAACACATACAAAAAGGTGAAAACCAAATAACTGTTGAGATTTACAGGTACAGCGACGGTACATATCTTGAGGACCAGGATATGTGGTTTTTATCGGGCATATACAGAGAAGTTTATATTTATGCTGAAAAGCCATTGATGATAAGAGATTTTTTTGCAAAAACAACACTTGATGAAAGCTATGAGAACGGTGTTCTTGACTTAGAGGTCAAAATTGAAGGTGAAAAAACGGATTATGAAGACATAAAAGTTGATATCTATTTAGGCAGCAAAAAAATCGGATCGTCACCTGTAAAAATGCATGACGGCTCGAGCAAAGTTGCGATAACCTATATTAAAGAGAACGCAAGAAAATGGTCTGCTGAGGAGCCGCAGCTTTACACTCTTAAATTAAAGCTAAAAAAAGGTCGCTCGGTGTTGAGCGAAAAAAGGATAAAAATAGGGTTCAGAAAAATTGAGGTTAAAGGCAATGTTCTGCATATAAACGGCAAAAGAGTGATTATAAAGGGCGTTAACAGGCATGACTTTGACCCTGACAACGGTTGGGCAGTTTCAAAGGAAACACGGCTGCGTGACCTTGTGCTTATGAAGCGTGCGAATATTAACGCAATCCGCACAAGTCATTACCCGAATGATCCACATTTTTACCATCTTTGCGATGAGCTCGGGTTTTATGTTATGGACGAATGTGATGTTGAAAGCCACGGTGTGCGCCGAAAGAATGTGCCCGGGGATAATAAGATTTGGAAAAACGCCGTAATTGACCGTGCTCAACGAATGGTTTTGCGCGACAGAAGTCATGCGTGCGTATGTTTTTGGTCGCTCGGAAATGAGGCAGGAGACGGAAAGAACTTTTTACATATGAGAGATGCCATTCTTGGCCTTGATGATTCAAGATTGATACACTATGAGGGTGAAGTAGATTATCAAAAATCAGATTTCATTAGCAGAATGTATCCTAACCAAAAAACCGTTGAAAAGCTTATTAATAAGCGTGAAATAAGAATAAGCCCATATAATTTTATCGCAAACAAGCTTGCGGCAGACGACAAGGCGGTGCCGAAAAAGTTTTATGAGACAAAGCCCGTGATTTACTGTGAGTTTGCCCATGCGATGGAAAACAGCCTTGGGAATTTCAAGGAGTATGTCGATGCGTTTGAAGAATACGAGCACATGTGCGGCGGATTTATATGGGACTATGTTGACCAATCAATCAGAGTGGTCGAAGATGGTGAAGAAAAATGGCTTTACGGTGGCGATTTTGATGAGGGTGCCTCAAGCTATTATTTCTGTGCAAACGGAATAATCGGGGCAGACAGAGAACCCCACCCTTCATATGATGAAGTTAAAAAGGTTTATTCAAACATAGCGGTCAAAATCGTTAAGGCAAAAGAGGGAATAATAGAGGTAGCCAATAAAAACCTGTTTATTTCACTTGCGAGATATAATCTTGAATGGAGCATGACGGAAGACGGCAAAGAGATTCAAAAAGGGTTAATAAAAGGCCTGAAAACTCCACCGCTTTCGAGCGAGAAAATCAAGCTGCCCTACACTGTGCCGTCAAATTCAGCGAGTGAAATTATTTTAACCGTATCATTTAAGCTTAAAAGAAAAAATTCATGGGCAAAGGAAGGCTTTGAGGTTGCATGGGAGCAGTTTGTTCTTTCGGATTTGAAGGAGAGAGATGAGTTCAAATCCTCAGTCTCCTTGCGTTATGAGCGGGAAAAGAATACGATAAAAGTTTATTCTGATAATTTTACAGCTGTTCTTGAAAACGGAGAATTAACCCAACTCGACTTTGGAGACGGTCAAATAATAACACCCGAAAAGCCTATGAGACCAAACTTTTTCAGAGCATTAATTGACAACGACAGAGAATATCTAAACTTTGTGCCTCGCATTGCGCATATACATCCTCTCTACTTATGGAAAAGAGCGAGTAGCAGAATAAAAGCAAGGCAAATAAAAGTCAATGTTGGTATTACAGGAGAGATAGTTGTTAATATCAAATGGAGGTCGTTGCTGGCAAAAAAGGTTGCGACTCAATACAGGTTTACAAGGGATGCAAGAGTTGTTGTCAACCATAGAGCTGCAAGCAGATTTTTGCCGATGCTTAAAGTTGGCATGAGGCTTGGCATTGACGGCGCACTTGAGAATGTCAGGTGGTACGGCAGAGGGCCAAACGAATCATATTGTGACAGAAAAACAGGGCAAAAAATAGCTGTTCACAGCATGAAAACAGCAGAGCTCGAACATAGGTATATGCGACCGCAGGAAAATGGGAACAGAACCGATGTAAGGGCACTTGAGCTTTTTGATAATAACGAAAAGGGCATAAAAATTATCGCAACGAAGGGCGAGCCGTTCAATTTCAGTGCATGGTATTATTCGCAGGAAAAGCTTGACGAAGCGGAGCATTTGTACGAGCTGGAAAATGATGACTTTATCACGCTTAATATTGATGCTGCTCAAAGGGGCGTAGGCGGAGACATGCCAGGCTGCGCAAGATTACATGAGCCTTATAAATTAAAACCGTTTACGCAGTACAGTTATGAATTTGAAATTAGCAAGAAATAAAAAGCTATTATAACGGCCTTCAAAAATGGACGGTTTAAACTACCTTTATTAATGGTGAGACATGACAAAAACCGATAGATAATTTGCAGCAAACAGATTGAAAGTTATTTAACAATTATTTTAATACAAACAAAAAACACTGCTGAAACAGATGAGTTTCGGCGGTGTTTTTGAGTTATATATAATTGTTATAAAAAGAATAAAAATCTATTTTGTTTGGGTTGTTGACTGATCAACAGAGGTTGATTCCTCAACAGCGAGGGACTCGGAATACTTCACGGCGTTTATCAACAATCCATCGGGGATGTTTTTACTGTCATACTCTTTGAGAGCACCTGTATCCCTTTCAATCAAATAGGCATTATAGCCAACTTCAGTCTCTTCAACCGTCAACTCAGTGGCGTTCTCCCATTTTGACACATTGAAAACATAGCAGAAAGTTCTGCCGTTGATTGTCTGCACAAAAAAGTCATAGTTAATTAACCCCCAAACGGGCAGAGGTCTATTCTCGAGCAGGTAAGTTTCGTCTGTTTTAAAAGCCATTGAGGTGTTTTTATCTGTTTTCATAACATAAAAAACACAGCTTTTCATGTCGCTTACTCTTGTTTCTAAAATTAGCAACGCCCCGTCATGTGATTGCGGGAGTGTGAGTTCAGGACTCGACGCTTGAGTGTTGCGGTGGAAAAGGCTGATAACACAAGCAGACATAACACAAACGGCAATAATGCCAACTGTGGTTTTTATTATTGTTTTCTTTTTCAACAGGGCTCACCTCCTCAAAACAAGTGGGGTGCTAACACTTATAATTAATTCAATAATAGAACAGATGGTTTGGACTGTCAACTTTATTTATCAAAACATTACAAAAACAGATAAAAATCGAAAATTTTTAAGAAATTATAAAGAAGAAATAAAATTAATCGCTTAAATATCTTGACAAAAATAAAAAAGAGGAATAGAATTTGAAAATGAAACTCAAATTCAAATTATGGTTTTGAGCTTAAGGGGTGAAGAAGTGGGATATAATACAAAGCAAAGAGAGGCAATTTACAATCTTTTAGAGAAAAGTGAGGGTAAACACTTTACGGCTGAGGATTTAATGAAAAGCCTTTTTGAAAAAGGTGACTCGGTCGGCAAAGCAACGGTTTATCGTTACCTCGAAAAGCTTGTTAAGAGAGGCGAAGTGATAAAATATATTATTGAAGAGGGCAAAAGTGCCTGCTATCAGTTTGTCGGGGAAGCAAAGGTTTTTTGCAATCATTATCATCTTATATGCTCCGAGTGTGAGCGGCTGATTCATGTTGATTGTGATTATCTTGATGAAGTTGGCGAGCATGTTTTAAAGCACCACGGATTTGAAATGAGTAACGGAAAAACAATTTTACGCGGTGTATGCAGTAATTGCAGAGATAAGGGGAAAGAAATATGAAATTTAGTTCAAAAATGAAAAAGTGCTTTTCAACATTTTTGGTGTTTATAATTGCGTTTAGTCTCTTGGTTGGGTGTGGGAAAAATGCGACACAGGTGAAAATGAGCACGCAACCTAAAACAACAGGTGAAACGCAAGAGAGAATAAGTATTGTTTGTACTATGTTCCCGCAATATGACTTTGTCAGACAAATTGTTGGGGATAAGTCTGATAATTATCTTCTATTGACCCCCGGTGCAGATACTCACAGCTATGAGCCGACAACAGACGACATGATAAGGATAACAAAATCCGACATATTTATTTATATAGGTGACCAGATGGAAACATGGGCGTCGTCAATAATAAAAACGATAGATAAAGATAAAACAATTGTTTTGAATTTGTCGCAGGAGCTTGGGCTAAATGTGGAAGCTCATGCACATGAACATGCACACGTTGAAGACAATGCACATGAGAAAGATGAAAAAACGTACGACCCACACATATGGACAAGCCCTGTTATTGCTGCACAGATGATGGATGTTATATGCGATACTATAAGCAGAGCTGATAGTTTAAATTCTAATTATTACAAATCGAACAGTGATGTTTACCGAAATGAAATTCTTCAAATTAGTTCGGATATATCAGAAGTTGTGTCAAAGGCAGAGTACAAAAAAATTTATTTTTCAAATGAATTTGCACTAACCAATTTTGTTAACCAGTATGCTCTTGAGTACATGGCGGCATTTGACACTTGCGGAGATAATGCGGAGGCAAGTGCATTAAAAATTACACAAATCATGAAAGAAATAAAAGCAAATGATGTGCCTGTTATTTTCTATTCAGAGCTCAAGGACCCGAGAGAGGCAAAGTCGATATCCGATGAAACGGGAGCGCAAATGAAGCTTTTTCACTCGTGTCATAATGTTTCTCAAGCTGATTTTCTAGCGGGAGAAACCTATATATCCCTAATGGGGGCCAATGTTGAAAATCTAAAAATTGCACTTGGCACGACACAGGAAAAGGATGGGGAAACAAGCGATGAGTAACACGCTGTTAAGATGTAAAAACGTAAACATGAACTATGGCAACAATACGGTTGTCAAAGATGTGAGCCTTGAGGTCAACGAGGGTGATTACCTTTGCGCTGTTGGCGAGAACGGTTCTGGCAAAAGCACATTGTTAAAAGGGATATTAGGGCTTATGCCACTCAAAAGCGGAAGCATAGAATATCTCAACGGCATTAAGCAAAATGATATCGGTTATCTACCTCAACAATCCGCGGCAAGCAATGATTTTCCGGCCTCGGTTTATGAAATTGTTTTGTCGGGTTGCTTGGGGCAAGGAAACTTTATAAAACCCTTTTACACAAAAAAAGAAAAACAAAAAGCG
This sequence comes from Clostridia bacterium, assembly GCA_035647435.1. Lineage (GTDB taxonomy): Bacteria > Bacillota > Clostridia > Oscillospirales > Acutalibacteraceae > JAAZFZ01. Next base: position 31,713 of record DASRNM010000008.1, on the reverse strand, counting down.
AATGAAAGCATTAGTATTATGGGGATTGAAAGCATAAAAAAAGAATCTTTCATGGAGCTTTCGGGCGGGCAAAGGCAAAGAGTTTTGCTTGCAAGAGCGTTGTGCTCAACTCAAAGACTTATTCTTCTTGATGAGCCGATAACTGGGCTGGACCCACTTGCAAAAAAGGAACTGTATGAGTTAATTAAAAAGATAAATATTCAAAAAAATGTAACGATTATTATGGTTTCACATGATATCGGGACAGCGGTAAAATATGCAAACAAAATTCTACATCTTGATGCAGGCGTTGTATTCTTTGGCACCTCTGAGGACTATGTTAACAGCGCTGCGGGCAAGAGCTTTTATCGGAGGGAAACAAGTGATTGAGACTATAACAGAACTTTTGTCATACACATTTATCCGTCGGGCACTTTTGGTTGGTGCCATTGTTTCTCTTTGTGCAGCGTTGCTTGGTGTAACACTTGTGCTCAAGCGGTTCTCAATGATTGGGCATGGTCTTTCTCATGTCGGCTTCGGTGCACTTTGCATAGCGCTTGCTTTAAATGTGGCGCCTTTAAAGGTATCAATCCCTATTGTCGTTGTTTCAGCATTTTTTCTTTTGAGAATAAACGAGAACAGCAAAATAAAGGGTGATGCTGCAATTGCATTGTTTGCTAGCACCTCTATGGCTTTTGGTATTATAATAACCTCCATGACAAAGGGATTGAACACAGACGTTTCAAGCTATATGTTCGGCAGCATTCTTGCGATGGATAGAAGCGACGTCGTTTTGAGTGTTGTTTTATCTGTGATTGTAATATCAATTTACATTATTTTTTACAATGTCATTTTTTCCGTAACCTTTGACGAAAATTTTGCGCGAGCAACAGGCACAAAGGTCGGATTTTTTAACACAATGATAGCACTTTTGACGGCAATAACGATAGTTGTTGGCATGAGGATTATGGGCACGTTGCTTGTTTCAAGTCTAATAATTTTCCCCGCACTCACATCAATGAGGGTTTTCAAGAGCTTTAAAAAAGTGGTTATTTCGGCGGCGGTTGTTTCGGTTTTTTGTTTTTTCATGGGCATTGTCGCATCGTTTGTTTTTTCTACACCTGCCGGGGCGAGTATTGTTGCGGTAAATGCGCTAACCCTCTTTGCGTTCAGTGCGGTTGGGTTTGTTTTGAAGAAGACATCAAAAAAAGCATAGCAAAACATACAGAATTTAATAAAATCGGGGGCAAATTAAGTTTGTTTAAACAAACATTTGTTGCTTCCCGATTTTTTGTGTTTTATTTTTGTTTTAAACTTGACAAATACCGAAAAAGGTAATATTATATGTTAAAATGTATCATATGAGACAGAATAGGAGAGTTTATTTGAAAAGCTCACAAATTGAAATAATAGCAGAGTTACTCGGAAAAACAAGAATCTTCTCCGGTGCAGACAAAGAAATGCTAATTCAAGCAGTCGAAGCGGGTGAATTGAAAAGCTATGAGCGAAATGAAACAATTTTTTGTGAAAAGGAATACACCAGGGCATTAGTGCTCATAGTTAGTGGTAGTGCAAGTGTCACAAAGGGCAAGATAGCAATGAGCAAGTTGAGCAAGGGCGAATTGTTTGGAGCCGTAACGCTTTACAGTGATTACAATTACTATGTTACGAAAGTAACGGCAAACGCAAAAAGCAAGGTGTTGTTTTTAAGTAAAGAGACTATAAGCGACATGATGGCAAAAAATATAGAAATAGCCGAAAATTTTATCGAATATCTTTCTGAAAGAATATATTTTTTAAACAGTAGGATTGATGCATTTACGGCAGGCAGTGCCGCAGATAAGCTCAGAGAATATTTGATTAATAATGCAGTTTGTGTTGACGGTGAAAAAGTTTTTTCTCCTAACAGTATTATGGAGATCGCAAAAAAACTTGACCTTGCGAGAGCGTCGCTCTACCGCGCAATAGACGAGCTGTGCAAAAACGGTGAAATTGAAAAATGCGGTAAGAAGTTTATTATTAAAACGGTAGATAAATAATATAAGATGATTCACAGGAGGAAGACAATGAAAAAGTTTTTAGCAATAGCAATTGCGGTTATTATGACGGCATCACTTGCCGCCTGCACAGGCAATGAAGCCACAACCACACAGAACACGACACAGGCGTCGACATCTTCGTATGAGGCTATTGACATAAGCATTGCAGCACTTAAAGGCCCGACGGGCATGGGGTTAGCAAAGCTTATTGATGACAGCGAAAAGGGGGACACAGAAAACAATTACACCTTTACAATCGAGGGCGACCCAACTCAAGTGGTAGCGCTTATTTCAAACGGTGAAATTGACATGGCAGCGTGCCCGTTGAATCTTGCATCAACCCTTTACCAAAAAACACAGGGCGAGGTGCAGATGGTTGCTGTTAACACATTAGGTGTTTTGTATATTATCGAAAACGGTAATGCGATAAACAGCATGGCAGACCTTAAAGGCAAAACAATTTATGCAACAGGGCTTGGCGCAACACCAGAATATATACTTGATAATTTGCTCAAGGCAAACTCACTTGAGCCAGGCGTTGACGTTACTGTTGAATACCTTTCGGAGCATAGTGAACTTTTGACAAAGGTCGTTTTGGGCGATGTTGATATTTGTATGTTGCCAGAGCCAAATGTGACAACTGCTTTAAGCAAAAACAAGGATTTAAGAATTGCACTTGATTTAACTGACGAGTGGAACAACAGCTATAATCAAACACAGAGCAAACTTGCACAAGGGTGTATAATAGTAAACAAATTATTTGCGCAAGAAAACCCGCAGGCTGTCGATAAATTCCTTGAAGAATATGAAGCATCGGTCAATTTTGTCAACAAAAACATTGACCAGGCGGCACAGCTAATTGCAAAGCAGGAGATAATTCCATCTGCTGAAATTGCAAAGAAAGCTATCCCTACCTGTAACATTGTATGCATAACGGGTGGGCAAATGAAGACAATTGCACAACAGAATTTAAAAGTATTGTTTGAGGCAAATGTAAAATCGGTCGGAGGAGCCTTGCCAGATGAAGACTTCTACTACGGGGGATAATAAAAGAATAATCGAAGTTTTGAGGAAAGCTTTAGCAATACTGTTTTGGGTATTGATATGGCAAATTGCTGCAATGGCGGTTGACAAGGAAATACTCATTGTTTCACCGCTTGTTACAATTGAAAGACTTTTTGAGCTGGTAGGCGAAGGATGGTTTTGGAAGTCATCATTTATGTCGCTTATCAGAATAATGGAAGGCTTTTTTGTCGGTGTTGTTGCAGGCATCGTCGCCGCAGTTTTCACGTCAACTATAAGGGTGATAAACGATTTGCTCAGCCCGATAATGAGCGTTATAAAAGCAACTCCCATTGCATCATTTATTATTCTTCTGCTTGTTTGGATTAAACGAGACAATGTTCCTCTTTTTGCTGTGGCGCTGATGGTAACGCCAATCATTTGGGCAAATGTTTGTGAGGGGATAAGTTCAACCGATAAAAACTTGCTCGAAATGGCAAAGGTGTTTAAGTTTTCGGGATTAAAAAAGATAACAAAAATATATATTCCGAACATTATGCCGACCTTTATTGCCGGTTGCACAACAGCAATGGGTCTTGCTTGGAAAGCTGGAGTTGCAGCAGAAGTTCTCAGTTTGCCTAACAATTCAATCGGTAAAGAGCTTTATCACTCGAAGATATACATTGAAACTGCAGATCTTTTTGCATGGACAGCCGTTGTGATTATTTTGAGCATGATTCTTGAATATTTGCTCAAAAAAGTGTTTAAATCGATAGGAGGCGGCTATGGGTATAGAGATTAAAAACATTAAAAAAAGCTTTGAGGATAAAATAGTGCTCGATGGGATATCCGCCAAATTTCCTAACAGGGGGATTGTTGCCTTGAGTGGCGACTCTGGTAGCGGAAAAACGACATTGATAAGGATAATTGCCGGTCTTGAAACTGCGGACAGCGGAGAGATTAAAGGGCTTGACGGATTAAAGGTCTCTTATGTTTTCCAGGAGGATAGGCTTTTGCCACAATTGACAGTGCTTGAGAATGTATCGGTTGTGGGCGATGAAAAAACGGCAAGGGAATGGCTTGACAAAATGGAGCTTTCCAATGAGCTCGACAAAAAACCGTTTCAGCTCAGCGGAGGCATGAAGAGAAGAGTCGCATTGGCAAGAGCGCTGACATTTGACGGGGATATACTAATGCTCGATGAACCGTTTAAAGGGCTGGAGTTAAGGCTAAAAGAAAAGATTATTGATATTATAAAAACAATATCTGATAACAGGCTTGTAATTTTAGTAACGCATGAACTAAGCGAAACGCAAGTTGCTAATCGGATTATTAGAATAGACAAAAAGGCATAAAATTAACCCTCTGCAAATTATTGCAGAGGGTTTTTAATAAACGTTTACGCTTTGCCAGAACAGCCTAAAACTTTTTCAATTTTGTGTGCAACCATTGCTTCAATAGCTGAGCGGGCAGGTGCAAGGTATTGCCTGGGGTCAAAGTGGCTCGGGTTTTCAGCAAGATGTTTGCGAATTGCCGCAGTCATTGCAAGACGCAGGTCTGAGTCGATGTTAATTTTGCACACAGCCATTGTTGCGGCTTGTCTTAACATTTCTTCAGGGATACCGATAGCGTCAGGCAGAGCGCCGCCGAAATCATTAATTTGCTTTACAAACTCGGGAACAACGGAGCTTGCGCCGTGAAGAACAATCGGGAATCCGGGCAAACTCTTGCTGATATCTTCAAGGATATCAAATCGTAGCTCGGGTTTCTGGCCCGGCTTAAATTTATATGCACCATGGCTTGTGCCGATTGCAATAGCAAGGGAGTCGACACCGGTGCGTGTTACAAAATCTTCAACTTGTTCTGGGTTTGTGTAGGAAGCATCCTCAGCAGAAACGTTGATATCGTCCTCAACGCCTGCAAGTTGACCGAGCTCACCTTCAACAGTTACGCCACGAGCGTGTGCATAAGCAACAACCTTTTTTGTAACTTCGACATTCTCTTCATAAGGCAGGTGTGAGCCGTCAATCATAACCGATGTGAAACCGCCGTCAATGCAGCTTTTGCAGGTTTCGAAATCAGGGCCGTGGTCAAGGTGAAGAGCGATGGGAAGCTTGGAGTCAATAACTGCCGCCTCAACAAGTTTTGTTAAATATGTGTGGTTTGCATATTTACGGGCACCCGCCGAAACTTGAAGAATAAGAGGTGCATTGAGCTTTTGACCTGCTTGAACAATACCCTGAATTATTTCCATGTTGTTGACATTGAATGCACCGACGGCATAGCCACCTTTATAGGCTTTTTCAAACATTTCCTTTGTTGTTACAAATGGCATTTTTAAAAAACACTCCAATCTGTTATTTTATAAAACTATAAACAATAAAAACATATCTTAAATTACAAATCAAAAAACGCTAAATATAATTATAATTTGCACTGAAATATAAAAAATATCCGATGTTTTGAGGAACATCGGATAAACAAATCAGTCACTGGAATAAGGTAGAAGTGCAACGTGACGAGAGCGCTTAATTGCAGTGGTCAAATCACGCTGATGTTTCGCACAGGTTCCTGTAACACGACGGGGTAGGATTTTTGACCTGTCTGAAACGAACTTGTGGAGCTTTCCAACCTCTTTGTAGTCGATATTCTTAACCTTATCAACACAGAAGGAGCACACTTTTCTGCGGCCTCTTCTATTGCCTCTTTCTCTTTTTTCATATGCCATGACGTTTTCCCTCCTTAATGAATGAAATGAAATCAGAACGGTAATTCATCGTCACCGGAGATTTCTTCAAAATCTTCTATGCCACCCGTTGAAAATGACGGGGACGGCTCAGAAGTCTGAGCAGTATTATTATCGTTGCGATGGCCTGTGCCCGATTCGGACTTTCCGCCACAAAAACTAACTTCGTTTGCAACGATTTCAAACTTTTTGCGCTTGATATTGTTTTTGTCTTCATAACTGCCAACCTGAATAGAACCCTGAATGGCAATCATTGAACCTTTGCGAAAAAATCTTGTAACAAAATCCGCTTTTTGCCGCCATGCGACGACGTCAATAAAGTCGGCTTGTCGTTCTTCGCCGGGTTTTACATAGCTACGGTCTACTGCAACCGTAAAGGATGTTACATTTATGCCCGACGGAGTGGTGCGCAATTCGGGGTCTGCAACTAATCTGCCCATAATAACAGCACAGTTAAGCATTTGTAAACCTCCTTACTTTCTAATAACAAGTGAGCGCAGAACACCGTCTGTAATACTGACGACACGTTCAAACTCAGCTGGGAATTCATGAGCACTTGTGAAGTTCATGACGACATAATAGCCATCAAGCTCGTCGTTGATAGGATAAGCAAGCCTGCGCTTTCCCCATTCATCAACGCTGTCAAGAGTACCGTTTTCTTCAACAAGAGCTTTGAATTTTTCAAGCAGTTGAGAAGCGCCCTCTTCACCTTTTGAGAGAGTAAAAACTATCATGGTTTCATATTTGTTTGACATCTGGTATAGCACCTCCTTTTGGACTTTGGCCACGGTTTTCCCGTAGCAAGGATAGGTAACGATTTTATGTTACCCTGCCACTAATGCGACAGGTAAAAATTATAACAGTCAAGCATTGAAAAGTCAAGCTTTATACTTATTTAAATTACCGAAATAAGCCAATTGCTTCGACTTAAAAATCCTTGTTATTGCTCGGGGTGAGTGGTATAATGTGTTAAAAGGAAACAAGATTATGGGGATAAAAATGAAATATTCCGATGAAATAAAAGAAGCAATAGGTAATAAAAGACCGCAAAAAATAATAGTGATGCAAAGTGTCGGTTCAACAAACGAGGTGGCACGGGAGCTTGTAGAAAAAGGCGCTGAAGGCTCAACGGTTGTTGTTGCAGACAGTCAATATGCCGGCAGCGGGAGGAGGGGAAGAAGCTTTTTTTCTCCTGCAGGAGTAGGGATATATATGTCATATATATTTGATATTCCGCAAAGCACCCGAAACCTTGGGTTGTTGACATCAGTTGCGGGTCTTTCAGTTTGCTATGCAATTGAAAAGACATGCAAGATATCACCAAAAATTAAGTGGCCGAACGATATTTTAATTCGAGGCAAGAAAGTTTGCGGTATTTTGACAAAACTCATAACCGATACAGCGGATAATAAAATAAAGCATGCGATAATTGGTATAGGCATAAATGTGAATCAAGACAAAGAAATCTTCCCTGACGATATAAAAGAAATCGCAGGCTCCCTAAAAAACGCTTGCGGGCGAGAGATTGACAGAGCGCAACTTTTAGCACAGGTCATAAACAAGCTTGACGATATGCTTTTAACAAACAATGTGCTTGAGAAAAGTGGCTGTCATGTTATTGACGAGCTTTGCAAAGCGTCGTGCACATTGGGCACAGATATAGTCGCAATTACCCCGAGTTTGAGTATAAAGGGCAGGGCTATCGGGATTGAGAAAGATGGCGGTTTAATAGTAAAAACAGACAACAAAATAATGGTGATTAACTCTGGTGAAGTCGTAAACTGTCGTGAAGCTCCAAAAGCAATGAAATGAACACATGTTTTAGCACTTGCATACCAAAAGAATGCTTGAATTATTGCATCAGATGGTATAGAATAACTGTATAACGAAAATATTCGGAGGAATAATATTATGGTATCAGCAGGAGATTTTAAAAACGGTGTAACTTTTGAGATGGACGACACTGTTTATCAAATTATTGAATTTCAGCATGTAAAGCCAGGCAAAGGTGCAGCTTTTGTAAGAACTAAGGTGCGCAATGTTATGACAGGCTCTGTTATTGAGCGCACATTTAACCCGGCAGAAAAGTTCCCCACAGCGTATATTGAAAGAAAAGATATGCCTTATTCATACAACGACGGTGATCTTTACTACTTCATGGACCCTGAAAGCTTCGACCTCGTTCCGATTAACTCCTCGGATTTGCCTGACAATTTTAAATTTGTTAAGGAAGACATTGAGTGCAAGGTGCTTTCATTCAAAGGAAAGGTTATCGGAGTTGAGCCTCCTGTTACCGTAACCCTTGAAGTTACAAAAACAGACCCTGGTTTTAAGGGTGACACAGCAACGAATGCAACAAAGCCCGCAACCCTTGAAACGGGTGCCGAAATTAAAGTGCCCCTGTTCATAGACGAAGGCGAAATGATTGTTGTTGACACACGCACGGGCGAGTATTCAAGCAAAGCGTAACCACTAAAATACATTTTTACTTTTTAGGAGGACAACAAAATGACAGTAACAGAAAAAGCAGCATATTTAAAAGGACTTGCAGAAGGAATAAATCTTGAAGAATCAAAACCCGAAACCAAAATAATTAAAGCAATGCTTGACGTAATCGATGATTTGGCGCTTTCAGTCTCTGACCTTGAGGACGAGTTGGCGATTGTTTCGGAGCAGATTGACGCTGTTGATGAGGATTTAGATGAGATTGAGAGCTATGTTTATGAAGACATGGATTATTACAGTGAGAACGAGGAGGACTTTTACGAGGTTGAATGCCCTGCTTGTCACGAGGTGATTTGTGTTGACGGTGACATTCTCGAAGAAGGTAGCATAAACTGCCCGAATTGCGACGAGCTTTTAGAGTTTGACCTTGACGGTGAATGTGACTGTGAATCCTGCGGAAGTGAAGAATAATAATCTTGATTTAAAAAAGGGGCTGTCATACCGACAGTCCCTTAGTTTAATTCTATGTTTTCATAGTATTGTTGCAAGAGTGAAAAGAAGCTTTGTGTCGTTGAAGATTTTTTCAAAATCATCAAGAGGGAGTGGGTTTTGCCCTTTACCGGCCTCAATTGTAAAGGCAGGGCGCATCATCTCGCAAATAAACCAATCTTTAAAACCGCCGTGAGAGGCAAGCCCGTCATTCATAACAAGCTCGTATCCGCTTGCGGCAGAAAAAAGCTTCGCCATTTTTTCGCTATTTTTCGGCATGCAGTCGCCATATTGCCAGTAGATTTCTTCACCTTGACTGTGCACCGCTAAGGCGTGACGTGGCTTGCGCAACCTGCAAAGCCTTGTTATAGCCTCGGTTTCTGGCTCGCTTTCAGGCGATGTCCCGCCATATTGCCTCGGGGAGGGACCCAATATGCCCGACTCAATTTCCATTTGACGGAGCGTTTTCCAACCTGCGTCAAAATTATGGTTTATGTCGACTCCTCTTGCGTTTGAATTCCAGTTTTTCAGACAGCCTTCACTTATGCTCTGAACAAGCTGCGAGTATCCGCCTGCGGCATTCGGGCCTCTAAGGGCAATTTCAACGCCGTCTGGGTTGACACAAGGCACAACGATTAGACTTCTGCCCTGAAGTGCGCCTGCAACATTGACGGAACAAAAATCCTCTCTTTTAGAAATGCTTTGGCATATGCACTCAAAAAAACGCAAAAGCACAAGGGAAGTAATCCATTCTTGTGCATGGTATCCTCCCGTTAAGAGTACGGGATTTTCTGCCCTGCCGATAGAAAGAGAAAAAATAGCTCTGCCCGCTAAGGTCCGGCCGCAGACAGAACAGTTGACAAACGGATAAGCACGCTTTAACCTATAAATCATTGAACGATATGACTCATAGTCAGGTAAACGAGGACGAACGATTCTTTCCATTATATCACCCCAAAAAATAGTCCCAATAAAATCTTATTCACAAAAACATATCAATAACACTATCGGAGGTAAATATGGAGCTAAATGAGAAAACTTTAAAAAGCAAATACATCTACAAAGGCAAAATTGTCAACCTGCGTGTTGACGATGCGCAGCTTCCAAACGGCAAGGATTGCATAAGGGAGGTTGTCGAGCACCCAAGAGGCGCAACAGTGGCGGCCTTAACAAAGGACAACGAGCTGGTGTTTGTTAATCAGTTCCGCTATCCTTACAGCGAGGTTGTGCTTGAGCTGCCTGCGGGCAAGATTGAAGATGGCGAAGAGCCACTCGCCGGTATAAAAAGAGAGCTCAAAGAAGAAACCGGTGCGGTAGCTGAAAAATATATCGACCTTGGTAAATATTATCCGTCGCCTGGTTTTTGCGATGAAGTGATTTACCTTTACGGAGCGATGGGGATAAGCTTTGAGGAACAAAACCTTGACGAAGATGAGTTTTTGAACGTTGTGAAAATTCCGATGAATAAAGCTGTCGAAATGGTTATAAACAACGAAATTGTTGACGGAAAAACACAAACGGCAGTTTTAAAAATGGCGCTGTTAAACTGGTATTGCGAGGGTGACGAAAGTTGAACATTATTTTAGCGTCAGCGTCGCCAAGAAGAAAGGAAATTCTTGAGAATGCCGGGCTTGAGTTTTCTGTTTGCGTTGCCGAGATAGATGAAACTGTTGAGGAAAACCTTAGCGCAGAGAAAACAGCAATCAAGTTGGCGGAAAAAAAGGCATCAACTGTCGCCAAAAGCTACCCGAACCATATCGTTTTAGGTGTAGATACAGTTGTTGCGGTTGAAGACAAGATTTTAGGCAAACCAAAAAGTGAGGAAGATGCCGTTTCAATGCTCAAAACACTTTCTGGAAGGGAGCATTTTGTCTGCACGGGTGTTTGTATAATTTCCAAAACAACGAAAAAAAGTTTTTGCCAAAAAACGAAGGTTAAATTTTATAATCTAACGGATGAAGAGATCAGAGAGTATGTAAAAACAGGTGAGCCTATGGATAAGGCGGGAGCATACGGAATTCAAGGCAAGGGCTGTGTATTTGTGCAAGGCATAGAGGGCGACTATTTTAATGTTGTCGGGTTGCCTGTTGCAAGAACAGTCAAAGAGTTAAAGAAAATGAATAAAAAAGCTCCAAAGTCAAATTAATTTTGCCTATATTTTCGGTTTTAGATATAATTTGACAAATAATGTCAACCGTGTTATTCTTATAATACATTTCACGCAAAATGGGCGTTTTTGAGGAGGGGCAAAGAATGGCAAGAGCATTCAAACAGTTTCGGTTTATTATTGTTTTTTTATATCTGATTTTGTGGCAATTTGGGTTGAATAAAGCTAACATATATGCACAGGCAAATTTAAAAACGATACCGATGTATGTTCTGGATTTTGCTGGTTCTTTTATTTTGGGGTTAATATTATTTTGGGCATTTAGCGATAAAATGTCGGTCAGAAAAAGCTTTGACGCAAAAGCAATGGCCCTTTTTGTGGCTTTAACTGTTGTTGTGGTAACAATAATGATTTCGATATTCACTCCAGCTTTAAACATTTCTATGCTTTCGGTGTTTTTTATTCAGACAAACGTAGTGGCTCTCCAAGGCATGATAATGCTCAACGCAATCCTTTTGGCAAACTGCATTTTTACAGACAAAAGCAACCAAGGCAGATACTACTATGCTTCTTTTAAATAGGCAAAAAATAAAGCGTTGCAAAGATTAAATGCACACTTTAAATATATTTATGTATTGAAAACCCGCCTCAAGGGCGGGTTTTGTTTTTTGTTGTTATTTTTCGTTATCAGTTTCAATCAACTCAATGCCAAGCTCCTGTAGCTGTTGTTTGTCAATCTTAGACGGGCACTTTGTCATCGGTTCGGAGGCGTTTTGAACTTTAGGGAATGCGATGACATCACGCAAACTTTCGCAACCGAGCATTTGCATTATCAGCCTGTCAAGGCCAATACCGATTCCTCCATGTGGAGGTGCGCCGTATTTGAATGCATCTGTCAAAAACCCAAATTTTTCATGCGCTTCCTCGTCGGTGAAGCCAAGGAGTTTAAATACCCTTTTTTGAAGTTCTGGGTTTGTTATGCGAATTGAGCCTGACGAAAGTTCGATTCCGTTTAAAACAAGGTCATAAGCTTTAGCTTTAACACTTGCCTTGTCGCTTTCAAGATAATCAAGACATTCGTCCGCCGGTGAGGTGAAGGCATGGTGCATTGCTATATATTGATTGGTTTCTTTATCAAACTCAAAATATGGGAATTCTGTTATCCACAGAAAATTAAATTTATCTTTTTCGATTATATCAAGCTTGCCTGCAACATGTGTACGCAAGGCGCCTAAAACCGAAAGAACCATTGAATTTGATGTATCAGCAACAAGAAGCACAACGTCGCCGGCCTGTGCGTTTGATACAGTAAGGATTGAGTCCATTTCTTCTTGTGTCATAAATTTAGCAAAGGATGAGGCAGGCGTGCCGTCCTCATTTAATCTTATCCAAGCAAGACCTCTTGCGCCTATTCCTCTGACGAACTCAGTGAGCTTGTCAATTTCTTTTCTTGAAAGCGATTTGAATGCGTTTTTAGCAGTGATGCCTTTAACGCTGCCGCCGCCCTCGACTGCTCCCGAGAAAACACCGAAACCACAATTTTTCACAACATCAGTCAAATCAAAAAGTTCCATTTCAAAACGTGTGTCGGGTTTGTCCGTTCCGTAGCGGTTTATCGCTTCATTGTACGTCATGCGGTTTATCGGCAAAGGTATGTCAACGCCTAAAGCGTCATTGAATACACGCTTGATGTAACCCTCAGTGAGTTCCAAAACGTCCTCCATGTCAACAAAAGACATTTCAAGGTCGATTTGTGTAAACTCAGGCTGCCTGTCTGCCCTTAAATCCTCGTCACGAAAACAGCGGGCAAGCTGCATGTATCTGTCAAACCCAGCAACCATTGAAAGCTGTTTATAAAGTTGGGGGGATTGTGGTAAAGCGTAAAAATCGCCCTTATGAATACGGCTAGGTACTAGGAAATCCCTTGCACCCTCAGGTGTGGATTTTATAAGAATAGGGGTTTCTATTTCTATAAAGCCGTTTTCATCAAAATAGTCCCTGGTGATTTTAGATATTTTATGTCTCATAACAAGATTTTTCTGCAAATCGGGGCGACGCAAATCCAGATAGCGGTATTTGAGTCGTAACAGCTCTGAGGTGTGGCTTTTTTCAGAAATTTCAAACGGTGGAGTTTCGCTTTTTGCAAGCAAGCGAAGCTCTTTTACTTCCACTTCAATTTCACCAGTCGGAATTTCAAGGTTTTTCGATGCACGTTCACGCACAACGCCCTTAGCCATAATCACAAATTCACTGCGTAGAGAAAAGGCTTTTTCAAAAACCTGTTTGTCGCAACCTTCATCAAAAGCAAGCTGCAAAAGCCCTGTTCTGTCCCTTAAATCAACAAAAATAAGAGAGCCTAAATCTCGTTGCCTTTGAACCCAGCCGGCAACGGTAACCTCTTTGCCGATATCTTTAATGCTAAGCTCGCCACAGTAGCAAGTTCTTTTCATTCCGCACATAAAATCCATACTATTCATTGCCCCCCCAATAAATTGCTTATATCTGATTTTCCACTATTCATCATTTCTTCAAGCTCTCCCGTCGCTTGTTCTATCATTATTTCATAAAATCTTTCGACAAAATTCTCAAGGCGAATGGAAACCGTTTCTCCATTATCCATGTTTTTGATTAAAAGATTGCCGCTGTTTAATTCATCTTCGCCGAAAACAACAGTGTACGATGCGCCTTTTTTATTCGCGAACTTCATCTGTGCCTTGACCGAGCGACCGACAATGTCATACTCTGCTCTGATGCCCTTATCTCTCAAATTAAGCGCAAGAGAACAAGCTGTTTTGCTTGCCTTTTCGCCGATAGGAATAAGATATATTTCGCACGTGTTTTGCTCTGGTACAGGCACATTTTCGGCCTCCATTTGCAACTGAAGGCGTTCGAGCCCCATTGCAAAGCCCAGCGAGGGAGTTTTTTGCCCTCCAAGCTCCTCAATAAGCCCGTCGTATCTTCCTCCACCCAAAACCGTGCCTTGTGCACCAATTTGAGTTGAAACAAATTCAAAAACCGTTCTTGTGTAGTAATCAAGACCTCTGACGATTTTAGGATTTATTTTATATTCAATTTGCATTTCATCAAGATAGTCCTTAACTTGATTGAAATGGTCGGAACATTCGCTGCAAATGTAGTCAAGAACTACGGGAGCCTCGGCCGAAATTTGACTACATACCGGGCTTTTGCAATCAAGTATCCTCATGGGGTTTCTTTCAAGTCGATCTAAACAGGTCGGACAAAGCTTGTCCTTCCCCTTTTCAAAGTAAGACTTGAGAGCCTCATGATATTTTTTACGACAATCCGAACATCCTATTGAATTTATTTCTAGAGAAATATTTTCAATGCCGAGAAAAGTGAAAATTCGGTTGCCCAGAGAAATAACTTCCGCATCTGCGCACGGAGAGTCTGTTCCAAAGCATTCAACGCCGAACTGGTGGAATTCCCTAAGCCTGCCAGCTTGTGGCTTTTCGTAACGATAGCATGATGTCAAATAACAAACCTTTTGTGGCAGGGGCTCGTTGAACAGGCCGTGCTCAAGAAACGCTCTTGCCGCACCCGCTGTCCCCTCAGGGCGCAGGGTTATAGAACGACCGCCCTTGTCATTAAAGGTGTACATTTCTTTTTGAACAACATCGGTGGTGTCACCCACTGAGCGTGAAAAAAGCACTGTGTGCTCAAAAACAGGGGTTCGGATTTCAGAAAAACCGAAGTTGCCTGCTATCTCCATCAATGTCGATTCAATGTATTGGATTATATGGCTTTTTGAGGGCAAAACATCTTGCGTGCCCTTGATTGCTTTTGTTAGCAAGGCCATTTTATCACTCCTCAATCACATAAAACTTATTAATTCAGCAATTATTTAAAATAAGGGCTGACATTAAGCCAGCCCCATTCAGAACCGAAAATTCTATTTCTTGTTTTTTGGATTCACAATATCACGCCAGTCAAGGTCGCCCCTGTCAAGGCTGTGGATAAGCGCTTCTGCCGTTGCAATGTTTGTCGCAACAGGAATGTTGTGAACATCGCAAAGTCTTATGAGATTAGCCTCGTCGGGCTCATGCGGTTTTGGGTTCAAAGGATCTCTGAAAAGCAAGAGAAGGTCCAACTCATTGCAAGCAATTCTTGCAGCAATTTGCTGGTCGCCGCCCTGTGAGCCACTTAAAAACTTTTGTATCGACAAACCGGTGGCCTCGCTGATCAGTTTGCCCGTTGTGCCTGTTGCGCTGAGTGTATGTCTGCTCAAAATGCCACAATATGCTATGCAAAACTGCGCCATTAATTCTTTTTTAGCGTCATGCGCAAGTAAAGCGATATTCATATAACAACCCCCTGTTTTTCTCGGTAAAGACCATCTAATAATATAATAACAGAACATCTGTAATTATTCAACATTTGCGCGTCGCAAAGCCAAGTTTTATTCTTCTTGTGTGTCGGTAGCGTCGACTTCGTCGCCTTCGGGGTTTTCGGCATCGACTTCGTCCACGTCTTCGCCCTCGAGTTTTTCGGCGTCGACCTCATCCACATCTTCGTCCAAATATTCTTCGTCGTCCTCATCTTCTTGTTCAAGTGCAACAACGGTAACCAATTCTTCGCCCTGTGTAACTCTCATTACGCGCACACCCTTTGAAGGCCTTGCAAAAGTGCTGATTTCGCTTGAGGGTATTCGTATAATTATTCCGTCTGATGAAATCAATATGATGTCATTGCTTTCATCAACAACGGCAATTGCGGCAACATCACCATAGCTTTTGACTCGATAGTTCATCAAGCCCTTGCCGCCTCTTATCTGAACACGATAATCGGACGCTTCACTGCGGCGGCCAAAACCTGTTTGACTTACGGTCAAGATGGTTTTATCCTCCTGCAAAATATCCATGCCGATTACTTCATCGCCTTTTCTAAGGTTAATTGCTTTGACGCCCCTCGCTGTTCTGCCTATCGGACGAGCATCATTTTCGTTGAAACGAATGCACATTCCCTTTTTTGTAGCGACAAGCAAATCGTCATCACCGCTTGTAAGCCTTACCCAGGCAAGCTCGTCATCATCGTCAAGATTGATTGCGATAACACCATTTTTGCGAACGTTTTTATAGGCGCCAAGCTCCGTTCTTTTGATAATTCCTTTTCGTGTTACCATACACAAGAATTTGCCTTGATCCTCGTCTTGTGCAACCTGAATCATTGCAGAAACTTTTTCTTCACCGTCAATGGGCAAAATGTTAACAATGTTAATGCCCTTGCTTGTTCTCGAACCCTCAGGGATTTCATAACCCTTGAGTCGATAGGTTCTGCCTTTAGTTGTAAAGAACATCACGTGGTCATGAGTTGAAGAGGTGAACATTGTCTGTGCAACGTCCTCTTCGCGTCGAGTCATGCCTTTAACTCCTCGACCACCTCTGCGCTGTATCTGATAGGTGTCAGCTGGCATTCTTTTTATATAACCCATAGTAGTCATTGTGAAAACGCAGGTTTCTTCGGGGATTAAATCCTCAATATCAACCTCGCCACTAACGTTGACTATCTCTGTGCGGCGTTCGTCAGAAAACTTGTCACGAATCGCACAAAGCTCTGTTTTTATAATCTCATGAACTCTGTCATCACTTGAAAGGATTTCGTTATATTCGGCAATTTTCACCTTCAATACTGCCATTTCGTCTTCGATTTTTATTCTCTCAAGACCTGTTAATTGACCGAATCGCATTTGCACAATTGCCTGCGTTTGAATATCATCAAGCCCAAATCTTTCCATAAGTGCAGCTTTACCTTCTGCAACGCTTTTGGATTTTTTGAGAATGGCAATAACCTCGTCAATATGGTCAAGCGCCGTTAGCAGACCTTTAAGAATATGAGCGCGCTCTTGCGCCTTTCTTAAATCAAACTTTGTGCGGCGAATAATAATTTCACGTTGGAAGTTGATGTAATGCTCCAAAATCTCTTTTAGATTGAGCAGCTTCGGCTCGCCGTTGACAAGTGCAATCATAATAACGCCGAAAGTCGTTTGCATTTGAGTATATGTGTAAAGACGGTTCAAAACAACCTGCGGGTTTGCATCACGCTTGAGGTCGACAACGACATGCATTCCTTCTCTTGAGGAGTAATCGTTGATGTCGGATATTCCGTCAATACGCTTGTCTTTAACAAGATTCGCCATGTTTTCAATAAGCTTTGCTTTGTTGACCATGTAAGGAAGCTCAGAGATGTATATTGAAAATCGGCCATTTTTATTCTCAACAATTTCTGCACAAGCACGAACAATAATTTTGCCCCTGCCTGTGGCGTATGCCGCGCGGATTCCTGCCTTGCCCATAACAATTCCGCCGGTCGGGAAATCAGGGCCTTTGATAATATCCATTAGCTCCTCGAAGGTTGTATCAGGATTATCGATCAAAAGGCAAGTTCCATTAACAACCTCATCAAGGTTGTGCGGAGGGATGTTTGTTGTCATGCCGACGGCTATGCCTGTTGAACCGTTAACTAAAAGGTTAGGGAAACGAGAAGGCAAGACTGTTGGCTCTTTAAGGCGGTCGTCATAGTTTGGAGCATAGTCGACCGTTTCCTTTTCAATGTTTGTGAGCATCTCCAACGACATTTTGCTCATTCTTGATTCAGTGTAACGGTAGGCGGCAGGTGGGTCACCGTCAACGGAACCGAAGTTGCCGTGACCGTCGACAAGAAGATATCTCGTCGAAAAATCTTGCGCAAGCCTAACCATAGCGTCATAAACTGAAGCATCACCGTGTGGATGGTACCGACCCAAAACAGAACCTACCGTGTCTGCGCACTTTCGGTAAGGTTTGTCTGGTGTGAGTGAATTTTCGTGCATTGTGTAAAGAATGCGACGATGAACGGGTTTTAAACCGTCACGCACATCCGGCAATGCACGAGACATTATAACGGACATAGAGTAGTCAAGAAACGATTTTCTCATCTCTTTACTGATCTCGACATTTATTATTTTTTGCTCACTTATTGCCTTTTCATCAAAGCCCATTTTAGTAAAATCCCCCGACAATATATTTTTAGAACGTTGGTTTAATCATTAAACATCAAGGTTCTGCACATATCTTGCATTTTTTTCAATAAATTCTCGACGTGGCTCAACCTTGTCGCCCATAAGAATAGAAAAGGTTTCGTCTGCACGCATTGCATCATCAACCGACACTCGAAGCAGAGTTCTGAACTCGGGGTCCATAGTGGTCTCCCAAAGTTGTTTTGCATCCATTTCACCGAGACCTTTATATCTTTGAACATCGCAGGAACCGTTGAGTTCATTGACATATCTATCTTTTTCCTCATCAGTGAAAGCATAAAAAACCTTTTTGCCCTTGCTGACCTTATACAGAGGAGGTTGAGCTATATAAATGTTACCGTTTTCAATCAACGGTCTCATATATCTGAAAAAGAATGTTAGAAGGAGCGTTCTGATATGCGCACCGTCAACATCGGCGTCGGCCATGAGAACAACTTTATGGTAGCGAAGCTTTGAAAGGTCAAAGTCTTCATCAATCCCAGTGCCCAGAGCCGTAACAATGGGGACAAGCTTTTCATTGCCCAAAACCTTATCAAGTCTTGCTTTTTCGACATTGAGCATTTTACCCCAAAGAGGAAGAATTGCTTGATATCGCCTATCTCTGCCTGCCTTAGCGCTGCCTCCTGCAGAATCACCCTCAACGATATATACCTCTGTTAGCGCGGGGTCCCGCTCAGTGCAATCGGCAAGCTTGCCGGGCAGTGCGTTGTTTTCAAGTGCGCCCTTCCTTCTTGCAAGGTCCCTTGCTTTTCTTGCTGCCTCACGAGCCCTCGAAGCATCAAGTGCTTTTTGATAAATCGTACGGGCAATCGACGGGTTTTCTTCAAAAAATGTCATTAGCTTGCCATAAACGGTTGAAGAAACAAGCTGAGCCACATCTGTGTTGCCTAACTTGCTCTTTGTTTGACCTTCAAACTGTGCATCTGTCAATTTAACGCTAATGACTGCCGTCAAACCCTCCCTGACGTCGTCTCCGCTAAGGTTTTTGTCGGCGTCTTTGAGCATTCCGTATTTGCGCCCGTAGTCGTTGAACACTCGGGTTAAGGCTGATTTAAAGCCTGTTTCGTGTGTTCCTCCGTCAATGGTAGGAACATTATTTGCAAATGACAGTATTGTTTCATTAAAACTGCTATTGTAAAGCATTGCGATTTCTGCGCAACGGTCCTTATCAACAGTAGAAAAATGAATTGGAGGCTGGTGCACAGGTGTTTGCCCCCTGCTTGTGTTTAAGTACTCAACAAAGCTTGAAATCCCACCCTCATAGCAATAGGATTTCTCAACAATGTTATCAGCATCTCTCTTGTCTGTTAGAGAAATGCTAAGGCCTGCATTCAAAAAAGCAGATTCTCTTAAATGGCGTTCAAGTATTTCAAAATCGTAAACGATTGTTTCTGTAAAAACATCCGGGTCGGGTTTAAACTTGATAAATGTGCCAGTTTTGTCTGTGTCGCCGATTATTTTGAGGTCAGTGTCAACGTTGCCCCTAGTAAAACGCTGGTGGTAAACATGACCGTTTTGTGAAACCTCAACCTCGAACCACTCTGAAAGAGCGTTTACAACAGCTGAACCGACACCGTGCAGACCGCCCGAAACTTTATATCCACTGCCGCCGAACTTGCCGCCCGCATGAAGAACGGTGAGAACGACAGTTACAGAGGGAATGCCCATTTTTTCATTTATACCTACGGGTATACCTCTGCCGTTGTCTCTTACGCAAATAATTTCGCCCGGCAATAATTCAATATCAATGTTTGCACAAAAACCGGCAAGAGCCTCGTCAATTGAATTGTCAACTATCTCAAAAACAAGGTGATGTAAGCCTCTCGGACCAGTAGAGCCTATATACATACCCGGCCTTTTTCTTACCGCCTCAAGCCCCTCGAGCACTTGAATTTGACTTTCATCATATTTTTCTGTAACGGATGTATTGATTGTTTCAAGGTCTAATTCCTGTAAATCCTGCTGATTTAAAATCTCTTCCAACTCAGAGACCTCCTGCATTATTTGTATTTTGAAATCAGTTCATTGGCTCCGTGCCCATCAGGCTCTGCATAAATGAACTCTTTTTTCTTTCTTTTTTAGGCTTGTACAACGGGGGATTTTCCAACTTCATTCTCATCCCCTTAGCTGAATTAGAGGCAAGGTACTTGTTGACCTGAATGGCCGCGCTGCACAAATCTGGATCCATGAAATCAACACAGTTTGCAAGCAATGTTTGGTCGTTTTCAAGAGTGCCGAAGATTGTTACCGCAACCAAGCTTTGAATATCGTTTGTGCCGTTTTCATAGATATCGTTAAAAAGGTTAAACAACTTTTTCATTTTTTTCTGGTTGTTTTCCTTAATTGTTGCTATAATATATGTGTTTGCGTGTTCAATAAAAAATTCCTCCGCAAGAAACTCGCCGTATTTTTCGATGTTTGCCTTATAAGCGGGGCGAAGTTCTGGGTAAACCTCTGTGAGCCTGCTCGCAAGAGTGTTCGTGTCATAAGATGCCCTGCCATTCTTGGCATCAGATTTTGAAATGGGTACAGGCATTTTTTTGTTGACAGCAAAGGACTTTGCCTTTGTATATTTTGAGGTCAACGTTTCTGAAAACTCCTCCGCAATTGCAGGGAGAGAAGTGATGTTTTCTTCTTCAAGGTCGAGCAAGCACTGTGCTATTTGGTCATAGTCACCATCAAGTGCCTCGTCATATGGTTTGCTGCTGCTCAACAAAGAAACTCTGTCTTTGGAAAACTCTATTCTCACGCTGGCATTTTCGCCTTGAAGTGTGATGTAAGAATGACCGTTTTCCGTTATGGTATAGGTTCCTTTTTCTGCGCCCTTTGGGGAAACGGGGGTTAGATTAACTTTATTTAAAGTGTCTTTCATAAGGTCAAGAATTTCTGACAACACTTTGTTCACATCGGACATATACATATAACTCCTTAATTTGTTATTATACTAATTACTATACTAAATAATTATATCACAATTATTGGAAGTTGTCATGTCTTTTATCCAAATCTTTAAGTCTTTATTAAAAATATTGACGGCTTAAAAATATTGTGTTATCATACTGACTTAACCGAAAGTGAGGAAAAAATCAATGAAAAAGGTCGCAGTTATATTCGGTGGTGTTTCAAGCGAACATGATGTTTCGCTCGTTTCCGCAAAAAGCATTATTGAATGCATCCCGAAAGAAAGATACGAAGTTATTGCACTTGGGATAACAAAGGACGGCAGATGGTTTAAGTATTCGGGAAAAACAGAAAATTTGCCAAATGACAAATGGCTTGACGACGAAAAAAACCTCACACCAGCAATAATCTCACCGGACAGAGGTGGCAAAAGCATTCTTCTTTTCAATGATAATTTAGTTGAAAAAGAGAGGATTGATGTTGCATTTCCCGTCTTGCACGGCAAGAACGGGGAGGATGGAACGATTCAAGGTCTGTTTCAGCTTGCCGGCATTCCTTTTGTCGGATGTGATATGCTTTCGAGTGCCATGTGTATGGATAAGGCGGTAACCAACGCTTTAGCGGACTCTGTTGGGATATTGCAGGCGGAATGGTTGGGTATAAAAAGAAATGAATATTATTTGAACACTGAGGGCTTCAACAAAAAAGCTATAGAGCTTTTGGGGCTACCTTTTTTTGTAAAGCCTGCAAATACAGGCTCCTCGGTCGGTATCAGCAAGGTCAGCTCAAAAACGCAAATCAAAAACGCAATGCAGCAAGCTTTTGAGCATGACGAAAAAGTAGTGATAGAAGCGAACATTGAAGGCAAAGAGGTTGAATGTGCTGTTTTGGGCAACGACAACCCTCAGGCGTCAGTAGTCGGTGAGATTGTGCCATGCAATGATTTTTATGACTATGATGCAAAATACATAGGCGATAGCCAATTGCATATTCCTGCAAGAATAGACGATTCAAAGGCTGAAGAAATTCGGGCTGCCGCACTTAGAGTTTACAGCAGTCTTGGCTGCTCGGGGCTTTCAAGGATAGATTTCTTTATAAGAAACAGTGATAACGCAGTGCTTTTAAATGAGGTCAATACGATACCCGGCTTCACATCAATCAGCATGTACCCAAAGCTTTTTGAAGCATCGGGCATATCGTATTCGACACTTTTAGACAAACTAATTACTTTTGCGATTGAAAAATGGAGTTAAAAAGATGAAAAATGTAATAATTAATATTGAGGACAGCCATGAAATTGATGGCGAAAAGATTAATTCGGAGCTTATAACCGTCGGGACGCTGAAGGGTGATGAGAACGATTATTTGCTCACTTATAATGAGCAGGACGAGGCGTTAAAAAATTGCACAACTACTTTGAGGGTGCAAAACAAAAACAAAATAATCATGTCAAGAAAAGGCGACTTTATGACAGAAATGATTATTGAAAAGGGAAAGCGACATAATTGCCATTATATTACGCCCTCAGGCGAGATGTGTATGGGGATTTTTGCAAGCGATATAGACTCAAACATCAACAAGGGCGGAGGCAGGCTTTCGTTCAGTTATACGGTAGATTTCAATCTCGGCTTTTCTTCATTGAATAAGCTGAAGGTAACAGTCAGGGAGGTTGACAAGGATGTCCCACTTAGTTAAAAAAACGCAGGATTCCTTAAAAAGCATTATTTTGAACGCTGTAAAAAAAGCTGTTGCAGCAGGTACGCTCCCATGTGACGCAGAAAGCTCTTTTAACATTGAAGTGCCGGCTGATAGATTAAATGGCGATTTTTCCTCAAATGCCGCTTTGGCATGGGCAAGAGATTTTCGTATGTCTCCAAAAAAGATTGCACAGGAAATCTGTGCAAATTTAGATTTTGAGGACACATATTTTGACAAAGCAGAGGTAGCGGGACCGGGTTTTCTCAATTTCTATCTAAATCAAAGATATTATGCGGACATTCTGCTTGACATAAAAGAAAAAGGCAAAAATTACGGCCGTTCTGATTACGGCAAGGGCGAAAAAATAAATGTTGAATTTGTGTCAGCCAACCCAACAGGGCCTATGCATATGGGCAACGCAAGGGGTGGCGCATTGGGTGACTGTCTTGCCGCTGTTCTTGATTTTGCGGGCTACGATGTTACAAGGGAGTTTTATGTCAACGACGCAGGCAACCAGATTGATAAGTTTGCCATGTCGTTGGATATACGATATCAACAAATTTATAAAGGTGAAAACTTCGTTGAGTTGCCAGAGGATAGTTACCACGGCGAGGACATAAAAGAGTGTGCAAGGGACTTTGCGGACAGTTACGGCGACAAATATCTTGATGTTGACGAGCAGGAGCGCAGAAAGGCGCTTGTTGACCATGTGCTGCCAAAAAACATTCAGGCGATGAAGGATAACCTTTTAAAATATCGAATAGAATACGACAAGTGGTTCCACGAAAGTGTTCTTTACAACAATGGTGAACTTGAGCAAACACTTGAGGTTATGAAATCCAAAGATTTAACCTATGAAAAAGACGGCGCATTGTGGTATAAGGCGACTGAGCACGGCGGAGAAAAGGACGAGGTTCTTGTTAGAGCAAACGGGAATCCCACATATTTTGCTGCCGACATCGCATATCACCGCAACAAGCTTGCCGTAAGAAAGTTTGACAAGGCGATAAATATATGGGGTGCCGACCATCACGGCCATGTGGCAAGAATCAAGGGGGCACTTGATGCAATAGGCGTTGACGGAGAAAGGCTTGATATTATTCTTATGCAGTTAGTTCGCCTGACAAGGGACGGCGAGGTTGTAAGAATGTCAAAGCGCACGGGCAAGGCAATTACACTGACAGATTTGCTTGAGGATATACCGATTGATGCTGTGAGATTTTTGTTTAATATGAGAGAACCGAGCTCACAAATGGAGTTTGACCTTGACCTTGCGGTAGAGCAAAGCGCAAAGAACCCTGTGTATTACTGTCAATATGCACATGCGAGAATTTGCAGCATTCACAAAAAGCTCAATAGTGAAAATATATTCCCACGAGAATGCACACAAGAGGAGCTTGAATTGCTAACAATGCCCGAAGAAAAAGAGCTTATCAGGCACCTTTCATCACTCACTGACGAAATAATAACGGCAGCAAAAAATTATGATCCGGCAAGAATAACAAGATACACCGTTGAACTTGCTACACTGCTGCACAAATTCTATAATTCTTGTAGGGTGAAGTGTGGCGACGAACCACTAATGCAAGCAAGGCTGTTTTTGTGTGATTGCGTGCGCTCCACTATAAAAAATGCTTTGGATATGTTTAAAATAACAGTTCCCGAAAGCATGTAGTGATAAAACAAAAAAATACCGCACCGTTTGAAGCGATTCAAACGGTGCGCATTTTTTTGACGCAAAGCTTAGAACTTTGAGTTAACTAAGCAACTGGATTTTCGCCAACGGGATTTTTGACAATCGGGTTCTTTGCAACCGTACCCTCGTTGGTGTAGGCTAAAACATTTATGCACTTGTCGCATAATTTTTGGCCCTTGAAGTCAATCAAATTAGTGGTGGACTTGCAAAAAATACAGGAAGGAAGGTATTTCTTAAGTATAATCTGATCACCATCAACAAAAATCTCAACAGAATCCTCGCTCTCTACGAGGTCAAACATTTTTCTTAACTCTTTAGGCAAAACAATTCTGCCAACCTCATCTATTCGTTTCACGATACCCATAGATTTCATTTTCTCATCTCCATTCATGGACAAACTCTTCCTGTATGATCATAATATACCATTAATTTGACAAAAAATCAATCTACATTTTGACAAAAAATGTCAATAAATTGAGTTAATTTTTATATCATTTATCAATATATATTATAAATATGAGAAAAAGTCTCAAGATATGAGGTTGATAGAGCAATGATGAACTATATATGGGGAGCAATGATTTTATTCGCATTCATTGCCGCTGTGTTCCAAGGCAACGTGAATGAACTCTCAGATTCAATTATCAAAGAGGGTGCAAACGCAGTTGAATTGTGCCTTAAACTTGGTGGCAGCATATGCTTTTGGAGCGGGTTAATGCGCATTGCGCAACGCTCTGGGTTGACAACAGCGATAAGCAAAATGCTAAGGCCTCTTTTGAAAATAGCGTTCCCAAAAATGAGATATGATTCGGCGGAGGCAAAGGCCATTTCAATGAATGTAACGGCAAATCTTTTGGGGTTAGGCAATGCCGCCACTCCATTTGGGCTTGAGGCGATGAAACAGTTGCAGGCTAAGAACACGAACCCTTCTGTCGCCTCACATGAAATGATCACATTTGTTGTTCTCAATTCTGCCGCCTTGCATCTTTTGCCCACGACGGTGGCATTTATTAGGCAGGAGTTTGGCGCTCTAAACCCAATGGATATAATGCCTGCCGCATGGCTGAGCTCCATTGCGGCGCTGAGTGTAGCAATAACATTGACTAAACTGTGCAAAAGGAGGGGCAAGAATAAAAATGATTGATGTTACCGTTTATGTTTTACCTATTGTTGTAGCTTTTATTGTGTTGTGGGGGATGGTTAAAGGCGAAAAGATTTTTGACTGCTTTCTTGAAGGTGCAAGGGACGGAATGAAAACAGCAGTTTCGCTTTTGCCGCCACTTATGGGCTTGATTACAGCCGTTTCGATGATGAAAGCATCGGGTGCGCTTGATGTTATTGTTTGGGCGCTGTCACCAATAGCAAAAGTATTGGGAATACCGGAGGAGGTCATGCCTTTGACGGTTATTTCCCCAATTTCCGGCAGCGGTTCATTGACTGTTTTTGAAAGCATAATGCAAGCATACGGTCCCGATTCAATGGCAGGACGAGTTGCGGGAGTCATAATGGGCTCAACGGAAACAACCTTTTATGCAATTACGGTTTATTTTGGCTCTGTCGGAATTAAAAAATCAGGCTATACAATACCCTGTGCCCTTTCGGCAGATTTGACAGGCTACATATGCTCTGCGTGGGCTGTTAGGCTTTTGCTTTGAATAAAAAAGTCTTGTAATTATGAATTGATTTGATATAATGTAATTGTGGTAAATTTTTCTTAATATAATGGAGGTTAATTATGAGTTTTCTTGGAAAAGCAACAAAAATAGCTACTAATTTAGCCGCAAGGAGCGGTGCTAAAATGCATAAGAAAAACCCTGTGGCTCCCATTGAAAAAGCGGGATGCGACAAAATTGATAAGGCAGTCAGCGACTGTTTTTCAGTTGGGTTTTCTATAACTGACGTTATGCCATCCGATATTAAAGCAAAAAAATATTGGGTTGCCGGTTACAGAGTGAAAAACCAGGCAACAGGGGTTCTCAACCCTATGACAGCAAGCGCTATGTGGGTTGATGATAAGTCCGGCAGAGGTGGCGTTGTGTTTGCGTCAATAGACAATGTTGGGCTTACAAGCTACGATGTGAATCTTATCAAGGATTCTCTCAAGGGTTTTGTTGAGAAGACGGGTTGCCGTAACATAATAATAATGAGCACGCACAATCATGCTGGCATTGACACAATGGGGCTCTGGGGTCCTTTGCCCAGGAGTGGGCGTGTTGAGGAATATATGCAAACCATGCGCGACGGTGCAAAAAAGGTTATCGAGCA
Source organism: Clostridia bacterium (assembly GCA_035647435.1). Classification (GTDB taxonomy): domain Bacteria; phylum Bacillota; class Clostridia; order Oscillospirales; family Acutalibacteraceae; genus JAAZFZ01. Next base: position 5,313 of record DASRNM010000008.1, on the reverse strand, counting down.
GGCTTATGAAGACAGACGCGATGGCTCCTTGTACTACGGCACAAAAGAAACACCTGAAATCCAGAGAGATACAAGAGACCCTCAGGTTTTCTCAAAGGTCCTTGCAAGGCTTCGCTTTGTTCCTTTTGACGGCACAAAAGAAGCATGGCTTTTGAATTATGCATCCCACTCGGAGTCATTGCTTGGGCAAAACTCACTTGTTAGTGCTGATTTTCCGCACTATATTCGTGAAAAAATTGCAGAAAAAACAGGCGCAAGAGTCTGTTATACAGTCGGCGCAATCGGCGGCCTTATAAGGCTCAAGGAGCTTGATGAGGATAATGTAAAGTCCACAATACTTGGAGGCCACGCAATTGCACAAACCGCTCTGGAGATTGAAAATGACCGTAAGCTTTCACCAAAAATCAACTTTATAAGACAAGAATTTTATATTCAAGCTGATAACTTTGTTCTTTTGTGGGCATCAAAGATAGGTATTCTTAAAAACACGAGATACGCAACGGGTGAGGGCCCGCTCAATACATCGCTTAAAACAGAAATTAGTTATTTCGACATTGATGGGTTAAAAATGGTTTTCATTCCTGGCGAAATATTCCCTGAGCTTGTTTATGGTGGCTATTTGAGTGCAGAAGAATCGGCAACGGGCAAAGGCCCCGAATTTAACCCGAAACCTCTTGCAGAAATTGTCGAAGACAAAGACTTGCTCGTGTTTGGCCTTGCAAATGATGAAATCGGTTATATTATTACACCTAATGATTTTTATCTTCACCCCGAGGAGCCATATATTACAGGAGCGAAGGATTCAAACGATAGAAAGCACTATGAAGAAACAAACGGTCTTGGCCCGAACACGGCGTTCAAAATAGCTGAGGTCTTTACTGAAATGGTAGAAACTCTCTATGAAAAAGAAGATGCTAAAACGGCTGAGTAAAGTCGTTACCATTAATTTCCTCTTATATTTAATGTTACGCATGTTATAATTAAGGAGGCAAAATTAATTTCGTTAGACATACTACAATTTTGACTTATTACTTAAAGGGTGATTATATTGAAAAAAGCTATGGCGCTTTTGCTTTCGATTGTTTTGGTGTTTACTCTTTTTGCATGTTCAAACAATTCGAATGACGACACCTCAAGCCTTGGCGATTCTACACAGTCAGTCGGCTCAGACGAAACGGGGAACAACAACGGTGGCAATGATAAAACAAATACGGGAGCAACAAACAAAGATGGTTCATTGAAAGACCCGAATAAAACGGGAGGGTCAGAAGAAGAGGGGACAACTCTGCCCGAACCTGAACCCATGCCGACAATGAAAGACAAGGTTAAAAAACCGACAAATGATGAAGGCATGCCAATAGACGCTGCTCACCTTGAAAAGTTAAGAAAAGCCCTTGTCAGTGATAGATACACAATGAGCACTATAACGCATGCAAATTTTGAGGGCATGAAGCTATATTTGCCGGTTGTGTTTTACAAAGACGGAAAAAAATCGGCGATGAAATTTGAAATAGGCATGTCCGTCTTTTTGGGTGCACTTGATAAAGAATTAGCTAAGTTCGCATCAGCCTTTTTAACAACGATTGGTGGCAAAAACATGAAAGTCAGCGTTATAAGCACGCCGGGCGGAAACTATGTTTTATTAGATTCTTTAAAAAAATATCAAAAAGTTCCCAAAGATGAAATAAACGATTATATGTACAGTGGAACAATTATAAATTTTGAAGAAGCAAAATATTCAGGAACAGGTACTGTTAAACTTAAAGGCGAAACATATGTTTGCGAGGAGTTTGTAACTGATAGTGGCGAGGTTCGGACTTTTTACTTTCTTAACGGAGAACTTAAAAGGGTTGAAAGCAAAGAGGCAACACAAACAGTCATTGTGGAAATCATAGAAATAAAGGACACTGTTGACAGTTCCGTTTTCAAAGTTCCCTCCAACTACACTATTATAAAATAATAATTTAGCTAAACATTGGGTGAGGATTATGAGAAAAACCGTTCTTATAACAGGCGCAGCAGGCGGAATAGGCAGTAGAACGGCAAAGGTTTTTGCAAAAAACGGATATAATGTCATTCTCAACTATAACAAGTCTCGCGAGCAGGCAAAAGCACTTGCCCGCGAGATTTCTTCTTATGGTATTGAAGCGATTGCGGTTTGTGCCGACATTAGGGATATAACACAAGTTCAAAAAATGGTTTATGAGGCACTTGAAAAGTTTTCGTTTATAGATGTTCTTGTGAACAATGCAGGCATATCACAGCAAAAGCTGTTTACAGAAATTTCTCAAGATGAGTATGATGAGATGTTTGATGTAAATGTTAAGGGAACATTTAATTGTTGCCAAAAGGTTTTGCCGTCAATGATTTCACGGCAGATGGGTAAAATAATCAATGTATCATCTGTTTGGGGTGTTTGTGGCGGGTCTTGCGAGGTGCATTATTCTGCGGCGAAGGCGGCCGTAATCGGCATGACAAAGGCTCTTGCAAAAGAGGTTGGTCCGTCAAACATTCAGGTCAATGCCGTAACGCCTGGAGTTATTGAAACAAAAATGAACGATAACATTGACAAAGAAACAATGAAGTGCCTTGCACAGTCCGTTCCACTTTGTAGAACAGGCAAGCCCGATGAGGTTGCACAGCTGATATATTTTTTGGGCAGTGAGAACTCTAATTTTATTACAGGCCAGATTGTTGGCGTTGACGGAGGAATGGGTATTTGAACAGCTTAAAATATGCTTGATTTTAAAGATAGATTATGTTAACATAATTTTGTTATTATAAATAGCAATCAAAAAACAGAGAAATCCCTTGAATAAATAATCGGAGGTATATATATGGCGACTTTTTGCCCTAATTGTGATGGAAGACTGAGAATATATAATGTCGGTCCGAATTGCCCACATTGTGAAGTTAACCTTCTTTATTACGACATCGAAAATAGGCTGCTTGCTGATGCTGACGCTGCAGAGGCTGAAAGTGCTCAATACAGCAAAAAGTTTTCAAGAGCAAAGGCCGCATTAGTGGGGAGCCCACTTGCAATTGCAAGAATAGTGCTTTCTCTTTTGCCAATAGGTGCGTTGTTTTTGACACTTGTTAAGGGCACGATTGAAGCTCCTTTTGTTTCGGAGACAATCAATGCGAGCATAATAAGAATATTCACTCTTATAGCAGGCACGGATTTTGATTCACTTTTCACTTTTGTAAATTCAGATTTAATGGGCTCTGCGTTTATCCCCTATTTAATTTCATTAATAGCGGTTGGTGTAATTGTATTGGGCTCTTTTATTAACCTTTTTGCCCTGCTTTTTGCGTGTTCCCCCCATGGCAAGCTAAGGTCAATTTTAATCCCGTCGTTAAACCTTATGGCTGCGATAGTGGGCATGGTTGCGTTTTCAAGGTTTAACACTTTAATGGAAAAGATGTTCCCATCAGTTTTCAACGCTTCGTTTGGGATAGGTGCATACTTGACTGTGGCTCTTTTGGCCGCATTGTTGATACTGAACATAGTAATTGTTAAAGTTGGCATCCCTGTAAAGTATAAAGAAAAGTTTGTCGGAGAAATTCCTGCAGAGCGATATTTTCAAGCGATTGAAGCGGGTGAAGATATTGCGGCTTTGCGTGAGCAAATAGCCAAAGAGAACGCAGAAAAGGAAAAAGAGGAATCTGAAAAAGAAAACGACGAAGATTCACAGATTGAAAAGGCAGAAGAAAATCAACATGCTAAGGCATAATTCTCGAATTAAATTAAAATGTGCTGTTCATTTAGAACAGCACATTTTTTATTTGCAAATCAAATCAAATTAAATATTGCCTGAATAGTTGGGCGCTTCTTTCGTGATAAATACACCATGTGGGTGATTTTCAATTAAACCTGCATTTGTTATTCTGATAAATCTCGACTTCTTTTGAAGCTCATTGATTGTTGAGCAACCCAAATAACCCATGCCCGACCTTAAACCGCCAAGCATTTGAAAAACAGTGTCAGAAACAGGGCCTTTATAGGGTACACGCCCCTCCACTCCCTCGGGTACAAGTTTGCGGTTGTCCTCTTGAAAGTATCTATCTTTACTGCCCTTTGCCATAGCGCCTATGCTACCCATCCCACGGTAGACCTTAAACTGTCTGCCTTGATATATTTCGGTGCCGCCGGGGGATTCCTCACAGCCTGCAACAAGCGAACCGACCATTACAACACTTGCGCCTGCGGCAATGGCTTTTACAACTTCGCCCGAATACTTAATGCCTCCGTCGGCAATGATGGGGATGTTGTGTTTTGCGGCAATATTTGCGGAGTCATAAATTGCCGTGATTTGTGGAACGCCAATGCCTGCAATCACTCGTGTTGTGCAAATTGAGCCTGGGCCAATGCCAACCTTGACAGCGTCTGCGCCTGCATCAATAAGCGCCTTTGTGCCCTCTGCAGTAGCGACATTGCCTGCTATCATTGAAATGTTAGGGAAAGCCGCCTTGATCTTTGAAACGGCGTTAAGAATGTTTTTGCTATGCCCGTGGGCAGAGTCAAGAACAAAGGCATCAACCTGCTTCTCAGCAAGAGCTGCGGCTCTTTCGAGAATGTCGGAGGTTGCGCCTATTGCAGCGGCACAAACAAGCCTGCCGGTTGCATCTTTTGAGGAGTCCGGGTAGCGAAGTGTCTTTTCAATATCTTTTATAGTTATAAGCCCTTTAAGTCTCCCTTCTTTATCAACAAGGGGGAGCTTTTCAATTTTGTGGGCCATGAGAATTTGTTTAGCCTCATCAAGGGTTGTTCCAACGTGGGATGTAACGAGGTTTTCTTTAGTCATAACATCCTCTATTTTTACGGAAAAATCAGTCATGAACCTCATGTCGCGGTTTGTGATTATTCCTACAAGTTTGTCGTTTTTACAAATAGGTACGCCCGAAATGCGGTATCTTTTCATTAAAGCCTCTGCGTCCATGACAATGTTGTCCGGTGCGAGAAAAAACGGTTCTTTTATTACGCCGTTTTCGGAGCGCTTAACCCTGTCAACCTCACCTGCTTGGTTTTCGATTGACATATTTTTGTGGATAACTCCAATTCCGCCCTCACGTGCAATGGCAATAGCCATGCGTGATTCTGTAACGGTGTCCATCGCCGCTGTTATTAGGGGCGTGTTAAGAGTAATTTTCGAGGTTAGCTTTGTGGTAAGGTCCACATCTTTTGGGAGAACATCCGATTCTGCCGGAACAAGCAGAACATCATCAAAGGTCAAACCTTGTTTGCTGAATTTTTCATCATTTTTAAAATCCATTCTCATTCCTCCTGACTCACAATTTGATTTTATGTAATAA
>DASRNM010000007.1:0-2744 GCA_035647435.1 Clostridia bacterium | reverse complement strand
GGTGGTAATCATTCCACCCAAATCATCAGATTCTTGCTCTCTGCGTTTTATAATAATGTCATAAAAATATTTAGTAATCATACTTTGCCCTCAAATATATCTCTTGCCAATTTCTGATATTTTTCTGCGTTAGGCTCAATTCCATTTTCCATAAACTTTCTTGCAGGCTGCCTAAGAGTCCCGTTATTCACGTAGTCCGCATACTCAACATTACTTCCGATTATTACAGTTCTGTCTTCCCCTGCTCCGCTTAATGCATCGCCGTCTTTTGCATTGCTATCATTTGCACCGCTATTCTTTTCTGGTGTAACAAACGATATGCTACCTCTCAATCTTCCCGTGTCGACTATATCCTTACCAGTGAAGTCAGGCTTGCTCATATACTTTACGATATCGCCTTGTGCTGTTACGCCAATTGAATATAACGCTTTTTCTATCGCCATGTCCAAGTCTCCATTTACCGCTTTTAGGTTGCTATCAATCTTTATGCTAATCATATATCGCCACCCAATTTAAGAAATAATACGGTGACTGATACGGTTTCATGAATGGTGCTAGCTCTGTCTTGTATGCCTCTACACCATTCTTTGCCGAATATGTAACGCTGTAATTTGGTATGCTTTCGCTCGATATTCCTCGTGTTTCAAACTTGTTTATCTTCTCGGCTATTTCAATAAATTGCTTTGGTATAGCTAATCCGACAATATGGCCGCTGAACTCTTCGTCGGTGAGCGTTGCGTTTAGCGTTATTTCGCCTGCTTCGACGGAGGCAATTTTATACACTCCGTCGTTTAGCAAGCTGTCCATAATCCGCACATACTGACCCGCTTTATAATCGCCGCGCACGGCTATAGCGTTTTCCGATATGGAATATGTACCAAACTCGGCAGTTCGCTCAAAGAAATTACTACAAGTCAATAATGTGTTATACATTTGTTATTCTCCTACTACTACTGTAATGCTGTCGCTAGGAACTACGCACTTCTCGTCCGCATCGACCAATGCCACTGCAATTTTATTTGTTGCGGCACAAGTAGCTGTTCCGCTTGCGGGCAATGCTGTCCAGCTTGAAAGGTCTGCTCCGACTGTAGCTGCGGCCTGTGTTGCTCCCGCTTTATATACAACTCCAAATCCTGCCTTTTCAGCAATAGCCAAATCTACATCGGCACTTACTACTGTGGCTGTTGAACTTGCACCCGCTGCAGCTTGTATTTTGAATCCTTTCACTTGTGCATAAATAACACCCTTTTTATTCTTTCTAACAAACGCATCATAGTTCACTCTTCCCTCGACTAACCAACCGCTTATTCCTGGAGGGTTGTCGTGGATTTTATAGTCCGCTATTTTTTGACATTTTGTAGTTGCGACTGGGTGAGTAATTAAGAACTCCAAACCATACATATAAATTTCTGGTACTTCTATAATAGCTATGTTATCAACTCGACCTATTTGACCAGTAATAAGCATATTTTGTGCAATATCGCCAGCCTTAACAAATGATGAGTCTTGCTTAATTAAACTATAAAAGCTTGTTGATACAAATGCAATCAAACCATTTATAGGTGCTTTGTTATTTCTAATCGATGCTCTTGCTGCTAAGAATTTCTCGTAAGCATTATTCTTAGTCAAAGCTGTTCCGTCAACGCCGCCTGCACTAAACAAAAGCCTTGCCATTCTGTAGCTATCAATCTCAGGAATTGTTTCTTGTTCAAGCTGTCTTGCTAAAGCCTTGCCCGCCTCTGTCGCCATTTGCTGGTCGTTGTAATTCTTTCTATCAATTGTAAAAGTGAACGACCTGTCCATTCCGACTGTCATTGTTTGTGTTCCTGTGCCCAATTCCGAAGCACTGCCATAACGGTTTGTTCCGCTTGCTGTGTAATCATTCATCGGTACAGTATTAACATCATAAATAACGACTGATTGTACTCCGTTCCAATCATAATCGCTGTTCATTGCTACATCAGTAAACGATGCCTCTGTAAACTTCTCGTCTACCTGTTTCTCATATTTTGTTGCGTAATTTTGTGCCATTTTTAATCTCCTTGTTTTCTATTTTTTTTTATTTACTATTGAAACCTGCCAAGAATGGGTCTGCTGGCTCGGACTTTTCTTGTGGCGGTGTTGCTGCCTCCGCCCCGCCTTGTGTTTCTGTTGTGAAATACTCTGCAAAATCTTCTACCAATGGCTTGATTATTTCCTCACCATTTTTTAATTTACCGCTCTCATCAAATTCAACTGAATTCAAATCAACACCTTTAATCAATAACTTTGCCGCCTTTTCACTTGCTTTGTTTTCTTTCAATAGAGCAAGAACCGCTTCAGTTTTTTTGTCAACAATTGCTTTTGTTTCAGCATCAGCTTTATACTTTTTTAATTCCTCAAACTCGGTCGGGTCAAATGCATTAAATGCTTCAACCTTTTCTGGTGTGAATTCCTTAAACGCTGCCAACTTTGCAATCGCCTCTTCTCTTGAGCTAATCGCCGCCTCTTTATCAGCTCTCAGTGATGTGATGTCTTTCCCGTTCTCAGCCATTATAAAATCGATAATGTCCTTTGCCTTTTCAACACCTTGCAATTTTACTTCCAATTCTGCTCTTTTCATAATCTCTCCTTTTACGCTTTTTACGAGGTTGCTTCTCGTTTATGATTTATTATTCAGCTAGTTTTTACGACTTTCGCCTGTCGTTTATTTCTTTTGTTACTTCTTTATTTCTATCGCTTTTTGGCACTTCGCCATCATCAAC
>DASRNM010000006.1:0-4063 GCA_035647435.1 Clostridia bacterium | reverse complement strand
ACCTATCTGTTGCCAAAAATAATCACTCAAAATATTATATAATATATCAATAGATAAATCAAGGTAAAACTTTGCGTTTTTGGCTTGCAATTTACAAACATTTATGCCCATAAAATTATTATAAAACAACACTTTATGCAAAAACCCCCGCGCTAAAACACGGGGGTTAATGATTTTATTGTGATAATAAAACTATGTTTGAATTATTGTATCAATTTCCGACTTCAATACTGATTTCATTAAAGACCTTTAAAATGCTGTTGATATCTGTTTGCTGCTTTTCTTCACCGCTGATGTCTACAATGTTTTTGCCCTCGTGCATCATAATGAGCCTGTCACCGTATTGCGTGGCAAAACGCAGGTTGTGAGTAACCATCATCGTAGTAACACGTTTTTCCTTGACAAGCCTTTGGGTAAGTTTCATAATTGTTTCTGATGATTTAGGGTCAAGTGCGGCTGTGTGCTCGTCAAGAATAAGCAGCTCAATATCAGTCATGCTTGCAATAACAAGTGCGAGAGCTTGCCTTTGGCCACCGCTGAGCGTACCGACTTGTACACCAAGACGGTTTTCAAGCCCCATTTCACAGCATTCAAGAAGTGATTGATAATACGAAGTCCTTTTTTTATTGACACCAATTGAAAGTCCGTACAACCTGTTTTTGTTGTCGGCAAGCGCCATGTTTTCGAGTATTGTGAGGTTTGAGCAAGTTCCAGTTTTCGGGTCCTGGAAAACTCTGCCGATTTTGTGTGCTCTCTTATGCTCGCTCATTTTTGAAATATCTTTATTTTGAAAGATTATTTTTCCGCTGTCGGCATTAGTTGAGCCACAAATAAGGTTTAAAAGAGTGGTTTTACCGCTGCCGTTTGAGCCAATTATAGAAATAAATTCACCCTTATTGACACTCATGCTGTAATTATCAAATAATACAGTTTCATCAATAGTTGACGGGTTGAAAACCTTTGAAACACCATCAATTCTTAACACTTTCAACCCTCCTTGCTTTAACTTTTAATTTGCCACTTAGAACAAGCGCAACCGTAAATAATACAGCCATGAGAAGTTTTAGGTATTCTGTTGGCAAGCCCATGGCAAGGGCGGCAGAAAGGCATGCCTTATAAACAATGCTGCCCAAAATAACCATCGTCGTCGCTTTCATGAAGCTAAGCTTTTTAAACAAGCTCAAACCGATAATGACTGATGCAAGCCCCAAAACAACCATGCCCACACCCATTTGCTGGTCAGCAGAACCCTTTGCCTGTGCAATTACAGCACCTGCAAGTGCGGCAAAACCGTTGCCGATTGCAAGCCCGATAATTTTTGAAACGCCGGGGTCACGTGCAAGCATTGTTACATATCGCTCATTGTTGCCTGTTGCTCTTAGAAGCAAACCCGATTTTGTTTTGAGATACAAATCCAAAATGATTTTGCATATCGCTACAATAATCAAAGAAACTATCAGCGTTCTAACATAGAAACCGTTTATACTATCGGGAATAATATTTGCAAGAGAACTGTTGAAAACGGTCGGGTCTCTGAAAAATGAGGCAACGCTTGTGCCGTTGTTAAACCTGAAAAGAATCACAAGGTTTACAGAGAGTAAGGCGGTGAAAACCAAAATACCGCATAGCAATGGACGAATATTGAGTTTTACGTGCAAAATACCCGTAACCGTGCCTGCTAATGCTCCACAAATAAATGCAACTATCAAACTCAACCACGGATTAACTCCGTTGATTATAAGTAAAGCCGTTACTATTGCACCGGTAGGCAATGTTCCGTCAACCGAAAGGTCGGGGAAGTCAAGTATGCTGTATGTAATATAAACTCCCAAGGCGAGAATGGCGTACATAAGCCCTTCCTCAAGAGTAACTTTAATTACATTCAAAACAATGTCCAATTATATCACCCTATTATATATTAAGCTGTGTGGTTGCTATTATTAATCTTCTGTTGTTACTTTTTCAGCACCTGAATATTCATCAGGCAGAGCTATTTCAAATGACTTCAAAACATCTGTGTTTACAACAGGGGTACCCTCTGTGATTTGACCAACAGCCATTGTGGCAGGGTCTGTTCCGTTAAGGACTTCGACAGCCATATTTGCTGTAACTTTGCCAAGCTCAACATAATCAATACTAATCGAGGCAATGCAACCGTTCTTGACCTGTTCGACCTCCGAGCCGTAAACGGGGATGCCTTGCGAGTTGGCTTTATCGAGCAAAACATTGAGGCTATTGACAACATTGTTGTCTGTGAAGTTGTTGATGCAGTCTACTTTTGAAGCGAGCGAAGCCGCAGCCTGAGGGATGTCAGCCGCTACCTGAACACCTTGCTCAACAATTTCAATACCTTTCATTGTGGCGACCTCTTTAAGCACCGCTAATTGAGAAACGGAATTTGCCTCACTTGTTGTGTAAAGAACACCGATTTTTTGTACATCAGGTTGAAGAGTTTTGATAAGGTCAACCTGTGCATTAAAATCAAGAATGTCGGATGTGCCTGTGCAGTTACCGCCACTTTTTTCAAGGCTGTCAACAAGTTTTGCCGAAACAGGGTCTGAAACAGCGCAGAAAATGACGGGGATATCCGTGTTTGCCGCCGCTGCATAGGCGGAGGTTGCTGCGGGAGTTGCAATTGCAAAAATCAAATCATAATTTTTAGCCACCATGTTGCCCGCAATGGTGTCACAAGTTGTCGATTCAAAGTTACCGTCTTGGTGGTCAATTGAGTATTTGCCGGCATAAGAACTTGCCTCAAGCCCTGCAATTATTCCGTCGTAGCAATTGTCGAGCGAGGGGTGACTGCCATATTGCAGAATGCCAATTTTTATTTCGGATGTTGTATTGCCACAAGCAAATAAAGCTGAAAAACAAAAAGCAAGCGCAAGAACTATGCAAGTAATTTTAATAGTTTTTTTCATGATAATCTCTCCTTAAAATAAGTAAATATTAAATTAAAACATAACTAATTCGAATACAGCTTCGCCATCGCTTTTGATTTTCAAACATAAAAATGTTCCTTTCCGTAATAATTTTGTCGGGGAAGAAAATAAAAAAAACTCCTGCCCCACAAAATGGGACAGGAGATAAAATCCTGCGATACCACCCAAATTCACCTGCAAAAAGCAGATGCACTCACCGTGTACTGACATACACTACCGTTGTAACGGACGGTTTCCGTCGCCCCTAATTGATAATATCAACTCAGTTTGCCCTCATGAGCCCATTCACTACTATACTCAATGCCACAATCACACCGCCTGCGACTCTCTTTAAATGAGGTGATAATAGTTACTATTCTCAATCTTCGGTTTCTCTTCATCATAATATTACAATTTTTATTGATTGTCAAGGATTTACAAAAAAATATTTTTGTTTTAGGTTAAGTTATGATATATGTTTTATTAGCATTAATTAAAAATATATGCTATAATAGATTTTGATATTTGAAAAATAGGTTAGATTGTCATTAACAGAAGAACACATGGAATGGAAAACTAGCTGGCCCGATACCGCTGATGTCCGCATTGCCCAATACGAGACCGGCACTCGTGTGCCAAAATCGGATATGGTACATAAAATGGCGGAAATTCTAAAGGTCAATCCCGATTATTTGATGGCACCGGCTCCTGAAAGCATGGAGGAAATCATGCGGACTCTTTTGTTTTTAGACGAAAACAATGGGATCAAGCTCTCGGCGCAAGAAATCATCACTGAGGATGGCAGGGAGGTAAAAAGGATTAGCCTATCAATCATGGGCATGGACGGCTTGCTGGAAGAATGGTACGAAAAACAAAAAGCCCTCCAAAAAGGAGAGCTGACACAGGAAGAATATTACGAGTGGAAGATGAATTGGAGGGTGTAATATGTCAAATAAATTAACAACCGAACAGCAAGTTAAGGCTGCCATTGGCATCAGTGATTGGCACAACCTTTCCAAAGAAAAGATCATGAACTTTGTGTCTATCCTACCGGAAGTAGATAGCGAGGTGGCAATTAAGATTATTGAACAATTCCCGGAGTTTTCTAAGAATTCAATGATGATGATTGAATATCTAAAGGA
>DASRNM010000005.1:0-5389 GCA_035647435.1 Clostridia bacterium | reverse complement strand
AAAAAGGAATGGTGACTGAGCACTTTGGACATTGCGAAGGTTTCATGATTTTTGATACTGAAAATAATCAAATTGTCAAGAGCGAAACCGTTGCTAACCCTGGGCATAGGCCTGGATTCTTACCTAACTTTCTTGCCGATCGTGGTGTAAATGTCATCATCAGCGGTGGTATGGGCGGAGGTGCGGTTGAGATTTTTAATGAAAGGAACGTTGAAGTTGTTGTAGGAGCTTCTGGTAACGCGAAAACTGCTGTAGAAAATTATCTGAAGGGTGAGCTTAAGACAACAGGTTCCGTCTGCCACGAGCATCAGCATCACGATGAATGCGGCGAATAAATAAACGGCGTTACCCTCAAAGCCGTTGAAGTGATATTTTTGACGCTTAATAAAAACAGAATGCTCTCCCTTTCAGCCGCTCGAATGAGTTCATCTGCTCAATGCAACCACCAGAGAAAAGAGACGAACGATCGGGCGGTTGAATATTGGAGAAAAATCTAAATAGTAAGTGCAATTTTACTCGAAAAAATTGTTCAACATTGTAATAGAAACAGAGTTAAATTCTATCAACCCGTCCTCTCTCATTTTAGCAAGTTCTCTGGATAGAGATGTCCTTTGAACGCCGATTCTTTCAGCTAATGCCTTTTTTGTCATGCTTAGCTTGATGGTAGTCGAGTTTTGCTTTTTGCGCTCATAATTCAAGTAACTTATTATGCTTTCACGGATTGTCCTGTTCACATAGTGTTTAATCCTGTCCCCGAGGATAACCGTGTGGTCGGATACATACTCAAGGTAGCTCCTTAAAAATTCGTGATTGTCCGAAAACAATTGGAACAGCCGATCCTTATTTATCTCCAAAATTAATGTAGCTTCTTTGGCCGTGACGGTCATCGGATAATACGGATTTTTTGAAAACATCAAATTTCCTCCAAGAACATCGCCACTTAAAAATTCGGCTATTGTCATGAGATTGCCGGACTCGTCAATGCGCTCAATAACCACTTTCCCCGCGAGAATAATCTCGAGTTTTGAACAGACTTCCCCAACAAAATGGACAACATTATTTTTCTCATACCGGGTGATTTTACAACTTCCTTCAGCCAAGTACGATTCGATTTCTTGAAGCTTTAATGATTTTACGAGATCAGCCTGTTGAATTAATTCTAAATATTTTTTCATAACGATCTCCCAAGGTGTTACATTGGTAACACCTTTTTGTATATTATATCATTATAATAATTGTATATCAATAGGAGGCGGATATATCATGAAATATATAATCAAATTCATTCGTATATTTTTTCTTGCACTTTTTCTGTTTTTACTGGTAAATGGAAAAGTAATGCTGTGGCTTGCGTTGTTTGGAGTAAGCCTGGTTGCCGCACTTATCTTCGGCAGGATTTACTGCGGGTACGTTTGCCCTATGAATACCCTGATGATTCCCGTTACATGGCTGTCAAAAAAAATGAAACTCCAAACATCGAAAACTCCCAAGTGGCTGAAAAATGGGTATTTCACATGGATAGCCTTAGGCGTCAGCGTAGCGGTTATGATTTTATCAAAACGACTGTTGCATATTAATCTGCCGATTTTGCCTTTTTGGCTGGTTTTATCGGTCCTGGTCACACTAAGATATAAACCTGAGGTATTCCATAACCTTATCTGCCCATTCGGCGCTCTGCAAAAGGTCTTTGGCCGCTTTGCGAGACTTTCTGAAAAGGTTGATAAGGATGCCTGTATCGGCTGTAAATTATGCGAAAAAGACTGTCCATCACATGCTATCGTTGTTTCTTCTGAGGATAAAAAAGCTGATATAAACACTGCATTGTGTCTTCAATGCACAAATTGTCGGCAGGTTTGCCCTAAAAGTGCCATTCACTACGGTAAGAACGTATGTTAAGACATGGTTTGTTTCAATTACAACAGGCTATGGTAAATCGCTATGATATAATAGATAGCACTGCACAGAATATAAAAATAGGAGGTATACCGCAATGGTTGAACAGATATTTAAATTATCAAGGGACGATAAAAAGGCTGTAGAAAAAGTCATATTCGATGAAAACGTACACTATCTGCATATGGTATTTAACAAAAACGAAGGATTGCCCGAGCATCTTTCTAATTCAAACGTATACATGACCGTAGTTCGCGGAATGCTCTCAATCGGCTTGAACGACCAGGATATACACGAATACGAAGTTGGTACGCTTCTAAAGATTCCATTCCAAACCAAAATGAATGTAAACAATTTGCACGATGAAACCTTGGAGCTAATTGTTGTGAAAGCGCCTGCTCCTAAAAACTAAGAGAAAAGAATTTGAAGCATGATAAAATAACAAGTCATGTACTCTCGGCATACAGAACGACCGGATAACGCCGAGGGTGTGTTCACTCGACAAACGGAAAAACGCACAAAACAAACGGAAATAGCCAAGGGTGTTCACCCGACAAACGGGAACAAGGCTACCGGGTGCATTTTGTATCAAACTCGTGTTCTTTGCCACATTTTGTCTGAAAAGCCTGATTTATCAGGCTTTTCAGCGTTTACATGGGAAAATTATAAGTCCGTTTGAGGGCTTAAACTAACGATAAAAACAAAAACAAAAGGGGTATTCATCCCTTATATCTGCATTGCCTCGATTAACTTCTTTGTTCCTACCATATTAATCGCTCTTTTCATATTGTAGGCAAGGAAACTAAGCCAGGATGCATAGGCGAGCAGTTGACGTAAGTCAACGACCAGCCCCAATCTCAGCTGTGGCTTTTTCTTTTCCCTTGCATAACAGGTAGTGCGCCCCATGATACCATTTCACCGTCCCGAAGGGGTGCTCTGACAGACACATTTGGTCTTTTATAAATATAATTTGCGATTGAGAACGACAAATGAAAATTTTCAATCGCAAATTGTTACAGGGGTTATTGACATATGCCATAAACGGTGTATAATAAGAGTAGATGGCATATGCCATAAACCATAAGGAGGTGAACATTATGCCAAGAAGAGATGGAACCGGCCCAATGGGCGCTGGATCAATGACTGGAAGAGGTTTAGGGCTTTGCACAAGTGCTAATGCAGTAAAGTACGGAGCTGGTCTCGGAATGGGATTAGGCATTGGACTTGCTTGCAGACGCGGTTTCGGTCGCGGTTTTGGTAGGGGTTCTGCAATTAATCAGACCTCCTCAAAAACACAAAAAGAGCTGCTGAACGAACAGAAAGCTATGTTGCAAGATCGACTCGACGTTATTGATAAGCAATTGGAGAGCCTATAATGGGCATCAGAGATAAACGGAGGACGCTCTGGTTATTTCTGATTAGAATGGAGGGGATAAATTATGGCGAGACCAGTAAAGTGGAGAAAAGTTTGCTGCCTACCCGAAAGCAATAAATTCGGGCCTCTTGATTCGCCTGCAGATGCAAAAAACCATATAATCATGGCTGTTGACGAGTATGAAACTATAAGGCTTATCGATTTGGAGGGCTTTACACAAGAAGAGTGTGCCATGCAGATGAATATTGCTCGTAGCACAGTTCAAGGCATTTATATCGAGGCCAGAAAAAAGCTGGCTGAATCATTAGTAAATGGAAAGGTGCTGTCGATTGAGGGTGGCGAATTCCGGCTTTGTGAAGGGTTAGATAATGGTTGCGGTCGTGGTTGCCACAGGCATAGGCGGCAAAGGGTAAAACCTTAGAGGAAGCATTGAATATTACGGAGGAAGATATTATTCAGGCTTTAGATGGACTTCCTGAAAACAAGGTTCATTGCTCAAATCTAGGTGTGAGTGCGCTACGTAAAGTAATTGAGAATTACTTAAATAAAAATGAAACGGAGGATTCTTATGAAAATAGCAATTCCAGTAGATGAGAAAACCTTGGAGTCGAATGTATGTGTATCATTTGGACGTACTCCCTATTTTCTTATTTATGATGTAGAAACAAGGGAGAGTATATTTATTGACAACAGTGCGGCGGCAAGCACAGGTGGAGCTGGGATTAAAGCTGCACAAATAATAGTTGATAACAAAGCAGATGTATTACTCACTCCCCGCTTAGGAGAAAATGCTGCTGACGTGCTAAAACCCGCTGAAATCAAAATTTATAAAACGATAGCTGGTTCAGCCAAAGATAATATGGATGCTTTTATCGATGAGAAATTAACTTTGCTGGATGAATTTCATGCCGGATTCCACGGGCACGGGGGCAATTAATATGAGAGTAGCTGTGCTAAGCGGCAAGGGTGGCACAGGAAAAACACTGGTATCGGTGAATTTAGCTGCGGCAGCGAAAGCATCCACATATATAGACTGTGATGTAGAAGAGCCGAATGGACATCTGTTTTTTAAGCCTGAAGGGGTTCAGGATGAAGAAATATCAGTAAAGATTCCAAAAGTGGATGAAGAATTATGCAATGGATGCCGTAGATGCGTTGATTTTTGCAAATTTAACGCCCTTGCCTATATTAAAAACAAACTGATTGTCTTTGACGATGTGTGCCACTCCTGCGGTGGCTGTATCTTGGTTTGTCCCGAAAGGGCACTAACAGAGAAAGCAAAGGTTATTGGCAAAGTGCAAAAAGGGGTTTCTGGCGAAGTGGCGGTATGGACAGGAATATTGAACACCGGTGAAGCTACGGGGATTCCTATCATAAAAAAGCTGCTTACCGAGAAAAATTTGGAAGCAAATAAGCAAACATTTATTGACTGCCCTCCCGGAAGCGCCTGTATTGTAATGGAAAGCATCAAAGATGCGGACTATTGTGTATTGGTAGCTGAGCCGACATTGTTTGGTGTGCATAACCTCAATATGGTATACGAACTGGTCAAGTTATTTAATAAGCCATATGGGGTGATTCTTAACAAATGTTTAGAAGAAGAAAACCCGGCGGAAAAGTTCTGTTTAGAAAACAATATAAAGATATTAGGCCGGATTCCATTTGACAATGAACTCGGAACCTTGAACTCGAATGCGGAAATTGCTGTTAATAGAAATGAAAAGTACCGAGAACTGTTTTCTTCTCTGCTTAACAAGGTGACAAAGGAGGTGCAGCATGAAACAACTACTAATCCTTAGCGGTAAAGGCGGAACCGGAAAAACGACAATAGCAAGTGCGTTTATAAAACTTGCTAACGCCAAAGCATATGCGGATTGTGATGTAGATGCGCCTAACCTGCACCTCATTACCGGATGGAGTGCTGAACCTGCAAAAACTGACTATTATGGGTTGCCAAAAGCAGAAATAAATTCAGAATTATGTATCCAATGTGATCAGTGCAGGCAAAACTGCCGATTTGATGCTATTTCAATAGGTGAAAAATATAAAGTGGATCCTTTCGCATGTGAAGGCTGTGGCGTTTGCGAGTATGTTTGCCCTGTGAAAGCAATAACTTTGAAA
>DASRNM010000004.1:0-9615 GCA_035647435.1 Clostridia bacterium | reverse complement strand
GATATTCCAGTATAAAAAATAGTTATAAAACTGTCAACGGCGCGCTCGTTCAAAGTATATAAAAGAGTTGTTCCGTTGTGAGGTGAGGCGAGTGTGGTTACGCTGAAAACCAAATCACCTTTTCCACCAGTGAAAAGAGGTGAAATTTCACTCTCGGCAGTTGCTGAAATTTCTTCTTCACAACCGTTCTCAAGTAAATAGGTGAGTAGCCGAACCGTTGCGCCACCGAAGCTATGGCCATAAAGGTTGACTTTTTTAAGGTTATCGTTTTCATCGGTTTGCCCCCAACCCTCGAAAAGCGGCTGTTCATAGGTGCGACCGAATCGCTCATGGCCGAATTTTTGGGAGTGCGCAACACCGTAATCAACAGTTGTTCCCGAAAGCTGTGCATAAAGCTCGCAAGCCCTATCCCAAGCGCTCGAAAAAGGACCAACAGAGGCAGCGTAACAGTCATAATTTTCTTGGTTTAGAAATTCCACAAGGTTGCCTGTCGTTGCACCCCAATAAGATACATAGCTGTTTATTGAGCTGGTGTCACCCCAACCGCCCATACCATGGACCATTACAAAGGGATGCTTCACAGCCTCGACTTCTTCCACAGGCGGAGTTGTACCGCCTGAAAAAAATACAAGCAAAATCAAAACCAAAATGCTCGCAATTTTTTTAACTAACAACACAATATCTCCCCCTTTTTTATGGTACCTATTAATTATTTACTTATCTACCCTTCTCTTTTTTGTATTCTCTTTATCTTCATCCGTTTCGTTTTCATCATCGGGTAGGATTTCAACCTTTATTCGCCCTATGCGTCTTTCCTCAACATTTAAAACAGTAAATCTGATATTTTCAAACTCTACAACATTAAACTCACCGTTTTTGGGCAAAAATCCAAGCTCACTGATAATGTATCCGCCCAATGTGTCATAGTCGCCCTCGGGCATATGATTGCCTACGAGATTTTCAACCTCATCAATATCAGTTGTTCCGTCAATTGTAAAGGTTGTTTCATCTATTCTTGAAATTTCTTCTACTTCATTGTCGTATTCGTCTTGAATGTTGCCGACAATCGACTCAAGCAGGTCTTCAAGCGTCACAATTCCAGCAGTGCCACCGTATTCATCAACAACAACAGCCATTTGAACATGGCTTGAGGTCATTTCTGCAAACAGCTCACCACATCTTTTTGATTCGGGAACATAGTAGGCGCTTCTCATAATCTCTCGAAGATTTGTCTTTTCGGGCAAGTCATTACCAATGAATTTAAGGAGGTCTTTGACATAAACAATGCCAATTATGTTATCAGGGTCATCATCAAAAACGGGAATTCGCGAATAACCCTCATCAATTGCAATAGTGAGCACATCTTCAAGCGAATCATCTGCCTCCACTGCGGCCATGTCGGTTCTGTGTGTCATAATATCACCGACATCAATGTCATCAAACTCAAAGATGTTATTTATCATTTCTTTTTGAACGTCCTCAATAACGCCGCGCTCTCCGCCGACGTCAACGAGCATTCTGATTTCTTCCTCCGTTACGGATTGAATGTTGGAATTTGGGTCAATGCCAAAAATCTTAACAATTCCGTTTGCGGAGAGAGAAAGAACCTTAACAAACGGTTTGGTTATTTTTGCAAAAAAGAGCAAAATACCCACAACCATAAATGAAACCTTTTCGGGAGCGTGCATGCCAATTTTTTTTGGCACAATCTCACCGAAAACTAATGAAAAGTACGAGACAATAACTGTAATTATAACAACGGAGACGCTATTGATAAACCCAGAGGGAACATAACGGTAAATGCCGGTGCTATGAATTACACCTGAAAGATTATCAACAAAAGATTGCGATGCCGACGCCGAGGTAAGGAAACCGGCAATAGTAACCCCAATTTGAATAGTGGAAAGAAAATTGCTTGAGTTTTTTGTAAGCTTTAAAACACTTTTGGCTTTCTTGTTTCCCTCATTTGCCATTCTATCTACTTTGTTGTCATTGAGCGTAATTATTGCAATTTCACTCATAGCAAAAAAAGCGTTTATCATTATGAGAAAGAACAAAAAAATCAGCTTTAATAATATTCCTTCAGCAGGATCAGGGTCTTCCATTTATTGATTTCTCCTTTCGAGTTACAAATATTCACGCTAATTATACATCATAATATTGTGCTTGTCAATTATTGCAAACAACGGAAAAGATTCAATAAAATAAAATACAGCGCCAAGTTTTTGGCGCTGTATAAAATGCTTATTCGAGCTCGAATTGACCAGTGTAAAGCTGATAATATTTGCCCCTTTGCTCTATGAGTGAGTCATGGTTTCCTCTTTCGATGATTGAGCCGTGTTCAAGCACCATAATTGCATCGGAGTTTCGCACGGTTGAAAGCCTGTGGGCGATAACGAAAACCGTTTTTCCCTCCATGAGTTTGTCCATGCCCATTTCAATAAGCCGTTCTGTTCGTGTATCAATGGAGCTTGTCGCCTCGTCGAGGATAAGCACGGGCGGGTTCGCAACAGCTGCCCGTGCAATTGAAAGGAGTTGCCTTTGCCCTTGGCTGAGGTTTGCCCCATCGCCTGAGAGCTCAGTGTCGTAGCCTTGAGGAAGCCTTGAAATAAACGAATCGGCATTTGCGAGCTTGGCCGCTGCTATAATTTCCTCGTTCGTTGCGTCGAGTTTACCATAGGCGATGTTATCCCTAACAGTGCCGTTGAAAAGGTGCGTGTCCTGCAAAACCATAGCAAGAGAACGCCTTAAATCGTTCTTTTTGATTTTATTGATATTGATTCCATCGTAGGTTATTTTTCCCTTTTGTATATCGTAGAACCTATTTATCAGGTTTGTGATTGTTGTTTTCCCAGCACCTGTTGAGCCTACAAAAGCAATTTTTTGCCCCGGCTTTGCATAAAGAGATATATCCTTGAGAACATCGATTTTTTTATCGTAACCGAAGGTAACGTTTTCGAAACGAACATCACCGCAAAGCTTTGTATATGACAAGCTACCGTCATTGTGTGGGTGTTTCCATGCCCATAGACCTGTTCTTTCATCACACTGCGTAAGCTTGCCTTTTTCATCCTCCTTAGCGTTGACAAGAGTGACATAACCATCGTCTTGCTCTGGGGGAGTATCGATTATTTCAAAAATTCTTTCCGCACCGGCAAGTGCAGCAATGAAGTTGTTGAACTGCTGTGAAACTTGGGTGATGGGCTGGGCAAACTGTCGTGTGAATTGAAGAAACGCAGCGAGGGCGCCTATGGTCATTGTTCCGATACCGCTTATAAGAATGAATGCGCCGAGTGTTGCAGTTGCGGCATAATGAATATATGAGATATTGCCCATAATGGGCATAATTATGCTTGCAAAGGTGTGCGCACTTGTTGAGGCATGTTCAAGTTTAGCGTTGAGGGCTTTGAAACCGGATTTCGTCTGCCCCTCGTGACAAAAAACCTTGACAACCTTTTGCCCTTCAATCAGTTCTTCAATGTATCCGTTGACTTCACCGACATACTTTTGTTGTTCTCTGAAGTATTTTGCGCTTTTTCCGCCAATGACTTTAATTACAAAGTACATTATTGCAAGCATTACAATTACAAGAAGTGTAAGCTCCCACGAAAGCACAATCATCATAATAAACGTACTTACTACAAGAAGGGAGGATATAACAACGCTGGGAATCCCTTGACTCAACGCTTGTCGGATTGTGTCCACATCATTTGTGTACCTTGACATCAACTCTCCGTGTGTGTGGGTGTCAAAAAACTTAATGGGCAAATCCTGCATTCGCTCAAACAAGTCTTTTCTCAAAGTGTGAAGTGTTGACTGTGACACATTGAGAAGTGTTCGAAGAAAAATCAACCGTGAAATTATGCCTACAAGATATACTAATGCGACTCCCCCAAGCGCCATTAAGAATGCTTTTATTTGCTGTTCGCCAGGGGTTTTGCCTATCAAGGGAACAATATAATTATTTATCAAAGGTTTTATGAAATATGTTCCCGCAACCTGCGTGAATGAAGTAATGACGACAAGTGCACCTAAAAATATCATGAGAGCTTTTCTGCCATGAAACAAATATGCTAAAAGACGGAAAAAAGTCTTTTTAACATCTTTGGGTTTTTGATGGTTCTTGCCTTTACGCTGTGGTCCCATAGGTCCTGCCATTATGCAACACTCCCTTCTTGTTGAGAGTCATGGACTTCCTTATAGATAGTGTTTCTTGAAATCAGCTCATCGTGTGTGCCGATGTCGTTAATTTTTCCGTCATCAAGAACGATTATTCTGTCGGCATCTTTCACAGAGCTAATACGTTGAGCAATTATTATTGTTGTGGTTTGGTTGATTGTTTGTCTGAAACCTTCGCGGATTTTTTGGTCCGTTGCGGTATCAACTGCGCTTGTGCTGTCATCAAGAATGAGGATTTTTGGATTTTTCAGCAAGGCCCTTGCGATACAAAGTCGCTGCTTTTGACCGCCTGAAACATTAACCCCGCCTTGCCCGAGAAAGGTTTGATATCCGTCGGCAAAGGTTGAGATAAAATCGTGTGCCTGAGCAACCTTACAAGCCTCAATGACTTCCTTCTCTGTTGCCTCAGGGTTGCCCCAACGCAGGTTTTCAATAATTGTGCCGGAAAAGAGTGTGTTTTTTTGAAGCACCATTGAAACGCTGTCGCGCAAAGTCTCAATCGTGTAGTCCTTTACATTATGTCCACCCACGAGTAGCTCGCCTTCGGTAACATCGTATAGCCTTGGGATAAGCTGAACAAGCGTTGTTTTTGCTGAGCCTGTGCCACCAATTATTCCGATAACCTCGCCCGAATTTATTGAAATGTTTATATTATCTAAAACATTCTTTTTTGCATTCTTTTTATATTTAAAGCTAACGTTTTTAAATTTGATGTCTCCGTTTTCGACTGTTAGACTTTCATCGGCTGCGTCGTCGGTAATATCAGGTGTTTCCTCGAGAAGCTCTCCAACTCTTGTGAAAGAAGCCTTTGCCACTGTGAGCATAACAAAAATCATTGAAAACATCATTAATGACATTAAAATTTGCGTTGAGTAGGTGATAAAGCTAATAAGTTCACCGGGGAGCATTGTTTCCGATATGACTAAATTGCCTCCGAACCACATTACGGCAAGAATACAGCTGTACATTGCAAGCATCATAAAGGGTTCTAAAAGGATGATAATTTTTTCTGCCATAATAGAAGTGTCTCGAAGCTCGTCGTTTGAAATTTCAAATTTTTCTTTTTCAAACTTTGCTCTGACATATGCTTTTACAACTCTTATTGATATAAGG
The DNA here is from genome assembly GCA_035647435.1 of Clostridia bacterium. Classification (GTDB taxonomy): domain Bacteria; phylum Bacillota; class Clostridia; order Oscillospirales; family Acutalibacteraceae; genus JAAZFZ01. The sequence goes on along the minus strand of DASRNM010000004.1, from coordinate 4,323 downwards.
GTTTGTTGAATGGTAGAGTTTAAATTGTCAACCATTTTAAGAAGTATTTTAAACCTCGGTAGAGCAAGTGCTCCGAGAATTCCTATACAGACTGCAAGAATTGGGACAACTATAAAAAACACAAACGCAAGCTCTGAGTTAATACCGTATGAATAGTAAATGGCCATGCAGAACATAAAAGGTGCCCTAACGGCGATTCTTAGTGTCATCATAAAGGCCATCTGAATTGTGTTTATGTCTGTTGTAAGCCTGGTAACAATTGATGCTGTGCTGAATTTATCAATATTTGAAAACGAGTAGTCCTGCGTCTTATTGAAAAGACCTGCTCTGAGGTTAGCGGCAAAACCGACTCCGGCAATAGATGAAAATCTCGCAGAAAGGACACCAAAGCACAAAGCTAAAAATGCCATAAGAATCATTAACCCACCTGTTTTGAAAACATAAGGTAGGTCTGAGTTTTTTATGCCGATATCAACCATTCTCGAAACAAGAAAAGGAATCCTGACTTCAAGTATAACCTCTGCCGCTATCATTAAAGGGGTAAGGAGTATATATATCCATTTATCCTTTGCGAATTCGGAGTATAGGGGGAGTTTTTTTATCATATAAGCATCTCCAATTTACCAATGAAGTATTCACACAAGGTGTAAAGCTTGAATAAAATGTCAACAGTATAACTGATTAAATCAAGACTTTAAAGATTAAAGGATTTGAGCGTCTCTTTTTTTATATTATTGACATCTAAGTTGTCAGTCATTCTTGAAAGATAACCGTAAAGCTGATCTAATTCCTGCATAGAAAAACCCTTAAACAATTTTTCGTTTATTTTCTCAAACTCAATTAAATATTGAGAAAAAACATCGCGTCCCTTTTGGGTTATTTTGATACGATTATATCTCAAATCCCTTGCGTCTGAAAGCTTTTGAACAAGCCCATTTTTCTGCATTCTTTTTATGCTTGTTGCTATCGAAGCAGGCGAAACGCTTAAAAAGTCGGCGAGCTCCTTTTGAGTGCAGTTGTCATTCTTTAACAGGTACTCAAGAATAGGGGGTTGACCGGGGTAAACCTTAGATGTAACGGACTGATGAAAATAGCATCTATGAGCTAAGCGGAGCTGAGCCATCTTTTTAGCCACATCACGGTATTTTAAGTTCAATATTCACGCCACCATTCTCATTACAAAGTAATAAACTGATTAACAGTTAACTGACTAACTCTTGTTATTTTACACCATATGATTTACAAAGTCAAGCGATTTTAACATCTTTTTTCAACAAAAAAGCAGCCCCTTTCGGAGCTGCTCAAAATTTAAGAAAATTAGGGATTAACCAAGCTCTGCAAAATACTTTATGGTTCTTACCATCTGGCTTGTGTAAGAATTTTCGTTGTCATACCATGCAGTGACCTTGACAAGTGTTTTGCCGTTTTCAAGAGGGGTAGTCTTTGTCAGTGTTGAGTCAAAGAGTGAGCCATATGACATGCCGATGATATCGCTTGAAACGAGCAATTCTTCAGTGTAGCCGTAGGACTCGTCTGCTGCGTCTTTCATAGCCTTGTTAACCTGTTCTGTTGTTACCTGCCCGTTTACGATTACGTTGAGCTCGGTAAGCGAACCTGTTGTAACGGGGACGCGTTGTGCCGAACCGTCAAGCTTGCCAGCAAGCTCGGGGATAACAAGACCGATAGCCTTTGCTGCACCTGTTGTGCTGGGTACGATGTTAACAGAAGCTGCACGAGCTCTGCGGAGGTCTCCTTTTCTGTGAGGGCCGTCAAGGAGCATCTGATCACCTGTGAAAGCGTGAATAGTTGTCATGAAGCCTTTTTCAATCTTAGCAAGATTGTTCAATGTGTTTGCCATGGGTGCAAGACAATTGGTTGTGCATGATGCTGCAGAAATAATGGTGTCATCTTTTTTGAGAATTTCTTCGTTAACACCGAAAACGACTGTAGGAAGGTCGTTGCCTGCGGGTGCTGAAATAATAACCTTTTTTGCGCCTGCATCAATATGAGCCTGTGACTTTTCTTTTGATGCGAAGAAACCTGTGCACTCGAGAACTACGTCAACGCCGACTTCCTTCCAAGGAAGGTTTGCGGGGTTTTTCTCTGAATAAATTGTAATTTCTTTACCGTCAACAACAATTGAGTTTTCTTTTGCAATAACTGTGTCGCCCTTTGCATAACGACCCTGTGATGAATCGTACTTGAGAAGGTGAGCGAGCATTTTTGCATCGGTTAAATCATTGATTGCAACAATTTCATATCCCTCTGCACCGAACATTTGACGAAAAGCCAAACGTCCTATACGACCAAAACCATTAATAGCTACTTTAACTGCCATTTATACGACCTCCAATTTAAATTGATAAAAGTATAACAACTATTATTCTATCCATTTTCATTTGCCAATGCAAGTTTTTTCGTTAAAAACTTATAATTTCATATAAGTTTTGGTAAACTAACCAAAATAATATTGGTACAGCTTAAAAAGGGTATAATAGTACCAAAACCATTGAGGAGATTTGATGTGCTTACGGCATTTTATGATAGATTTAAATATCTTATGAATATTGAACCTAACGAAAGTAACGAGTCAAAAATTAGAGAGGAAATAAATATTTTATTGGTGCAGCTCCATGTTTTTTTTGACAAGCAACAATTCGAGAGCACGACCGCCCTGCACGAAATTGAAAGAGCATGCCATAACAGACTCAGGCTTTTGCAAAACCGTTTAATCTGCAAAAGCGAGGGTGGGTGCGCTTATGTTTGCGATTTGCATGAAATATGCGAAAATATCTGCTTTGCGTGCGACCTTGCTTTAAATTCCGTGGGCAAAAGGGTAATTTTTGACGCAGAGGACGGAGATGTTTTGTTCACTTGTTACCCTCATATAGTGACAATAATTGTGCTTAACATGATTTCAAATGCTTGCATTCACACAAGCGCTGAAAACATTTTTGTGGCTGTTCGGCAAACGGATAGCGGAGCTGTGGTCAAAACCTCAAGCGAGGGTACTGTCAACTTTAACAGTTTAAGCGAAAGCCTTAACAAGACAGGTAGCGGAGTGGCTGCAATGCTCAACGGGGCAAGGCTCCACAATGCAACTATTATGTGGGGTAACACGGTCACTTCTGCAAGTTGTGCGGTTTGTTTCCCTTTCGGTGAAATCAATGCCGATTATTACACGCCGCCCGATTTTACTGAGCTTTTGTGTGATAGACTTTCGCCCGTTTACACAGGGCTTTGTGGCATAATATAATTATTTTCGGAGTCTTTATGTTTGTGGTGTTTACTTTTTGCTCAACAGGGGTTAAAATAAAAAAGTAACAATTGAATAGATATAGATATGAATTGTTATTACTAATTGAAGCAAGAGGTAAACGAGATGGAGAAAATAAACACGAAAAAGCTTGTTTTTGCAAGCTTATTTATGGCGCTTGCCCTTTTACTGCCACTGATTACGGGGCAGATTCAATCGGTGGGTTCAATGCTTTTGCCCATGCATATACCCATTTTACTTTGCGGATTTATTTGTGGCCCGAAATATGGCTTAGCAGTAGGTTCCATGTCCCCTATATTAAGATCGGTTATTTTTACTATGCCACCGATGTACCCGGTAGCGGTTGCGATGGCATTTGAGCTTGCGGCTTACGGCTTTTTTTCGGGATTTTTCAACAAAAGCTTGCCTAAGAAAAACTATGCAATATATGTGAATCTTGTTTTGTCAATGCTTATTGGTAGGGTTGTCTGGGGCTTGGCAATGCTTATCATGCTTGGTGTTGACTCAACACCCTTTACATGGGGAATGTTTGCAACAGGAGCGTTTATGCAGGCGTTGCCCGGCATAGCAATTCAAATAGTTTTAATACCACCGATTGTAATGATACATAGAAAAACGCAAAAATAAGCGAGAGAAAAAATGAATGAAATAATAAAGGCAGTCAAAAACTTACTTAGCGAAAAAAGAATAATTACGCTTGCGATTGATGGCATGAGCGCGGCTGGGAAGTCGACGCTTGCAAATGAGCTGTCAAAGCGCTTTGATTCTAATGTTTTTCATATGGATGACTTTTTTCTCACAGGTGAGCTGCGGACACCTCAAAGATTAAAGCAGGTCGGTGGAAATGTTGACTATGTCCGTTTCAAAGATGAGGTGCTTGAAAAAATAAAATTGAACGAGCCGTTTTCATACAGAGCCTATAGTTGTGTTTCGGGTGAGTTTTCAAAACGAGAGGTAATGCCGAAAAAGTTCAATATCGTGGAGGGCGCTTACAGTCTTCACCCGACATTATTGAAGTTTTACGATTATAAAATAATGATAAAAAC
>DASRNM010000003.1:0-7017 GCA_035647435.1 Clostridia bacterium | reverse complement strand
TTATTACATATATCAATAATTTTTTCATAAAACAGCCCTTTTCTCATTAATTTCTATATTATAAGTATACCAATAAATAGTATAAAGTCAATATTATAGGTTCTATGTAGAATGATTTCACACTAAAGTATACTTATAATTGTTGCCAACATAAATTTCTTATGTTAGAATGGAAAAAATGAAATAAATGGGAGTATGTAGTATGATTAAAAGAACGATATCGCTTTTATTGATTATATCAATGTGCATTTCTTTTATTCTGCCCGTTGTAGCACAAAAGGGTGATAAAGGCTATTGCCCTACAATTGTAATGCCTGGAATAGGTCAATCCAGATTAGTTTTTTCAAACAGTAATTCCCAGGGCGGTAAATATGCTTTCCCTTTAGAGATTGATACATCTTCTTTGCTGAAAAGTGTGTCTTTTTCAATTTTAACCTCTTTATTCACTGGTGGTGGCAGTGCATTAAATGCGGCCGTAGAAAGTGCCGTGTCTGACATAATTGAACCATTCAAGCTTAATGATGATGGTAGTTTTGTTAATGAAATTGAAGCACAATCATATTATTATCCTTACTCTCACTGTAACGAGGATGAGAAGAAGTATATTAACTCAAACATTCCCTTTGAAAGAATAACACAGCAAGTTCGAGATGATTATCTTTATTATTTTGCTTATAACTTCTTTGCTGCCCCGTATGATAATGCACAATTGCTAAACGAATATATCCAAACGGTGAAAGCTCAAACAGGGGAGCGAAAGGTGAACATACTCGCTGGCAGTCAAGGCGCAACAATCCTTACGGCTTACCTTGACGAATTCGGCTCTGATTGTTTGAACAAGGTTGTTTATATTGTGCCGGCAATTCAAGGGTCATCATCTGCATCGGACATTTACCTAAACAGGTTCAATTATGATGATAAGATTTTATATGACAAGCTTTTTAATTCAATTTTTGATGATGGACTCGGTGATGTTATTAGTGTTTTGTTTCGTCTGATTCCAAAGTCAGTTTTCATAAAGCTTTTTGAAAGCATTGTAAACCAACTGATTGAAGATTGTGCATCAAACAGTGCGGGCCTAATAGCGTTTATCCCTCCTGAACATTATCAGCAGGTGGCTCAAATGCACCTTTTGGGTCCTGAAAGCGCACAACTAAGGGCACAGACGGATAAATATTATAATGCACAAAGCAATATCAATTCAATAATATCAGACGCAAAAGCAAACGGTGTAAAGTTTTTTAATATATGTGGTTATGATTCCGAGCTGTTTGCACTTTTGGAAAGTGGTCGTACAAATGACTCAGACCAAATTGTTGACCTAAAATATGGGTCAATTGGAGCAACAGTTGCAAACATAGGTGAAACGCTACCCTCAGGCTATACTCAACAAAACTTATATTGCACATGTGGTAGAAACCATATTAGCCCTGACAACCGCATAGATGCATCAACAGGCATTCTGTGCGACACAACGTGGTTTTTTAAAGGGCAGGTGCATGGAGTTATATCGCGAAACGATGTTATTATAACGCTTGCAACAAAGATTTTATCTGAGGATTCGATAATAAATGTGTATAGTGATAAAAACTTTCCGCAGTTTAACGAAGCTCGTGAGTCAAATAAAACCAGAGGCATGATATCGCAAGCGAATGAGGTTGACGCACAGCTGTTAAGTCAAGAAAACGCTCGTGAGCTACAAGAAGCTCTTGCCGAATGTGAGAATTTAATGAACAACACCGTTGTTAATGCTGATGAGTTTTACGGGGCACAAGACAGGTTAGAAAATATTCTTATAAAAATAGGCGAAATAGAATCAAATGAAAAAAGCGAAACAATAAAAATCATTTTTCGTGTTTTCTCTTTAGTTAAAAATATATTATTAAAGGTTTAAGGAGGAGGAACAATGATTAGCAATGTAACAAAAATTATATCCGCGATCATGTCTTTTGTATTTGTCATCGTCACAATGGCAAACGGGGACAAGCCGGGGACTGAGGTTGTAATCAATGAGGATGCAACAAATCCCTATATTATGGAGTATGGCAATCCGCAAATTTCCGCACACAGATCGGGTGCAAATTTAGCACCAGAAAACACACTCATGGCGTTTGAATATGTTATTGAAAACAACGATATTCTTGGTGTTGACATTTTTGAGTTCGATGTTCAAATTACAAGAGACGGTGAGTTGGTTTTACTCCACAATCTAACATATGATGACACAAGCAATGCAAAAGAGGCTTTTGGGCATTCAAATGTTACGCCCTATACCTATACCCTTGAACAGTTGCAATGCCTAAACCTTGGTGAAAATTTCAAAATAGATGGTGAATATCTGTACCGTGGGTTGCGTGGTGAAGATATACCCGATAACCTCAGAGTTGTAAACTGTGAAACCATTCTTGACTATATTGAAAACAACAGCAATGAAAAAGAATTTCAGTATATTATTGAAATTAAAAGCCCTGCCTTTTGGGGTAAAAAGGCAGCTGATAAGCTTTATCAAATACTTGAGCAAAGAGATTTGTTGAGCAGAACGATAATTGGTTCATTTTTACCGACTGCAAGCAAACATATTGACGAAAATTATCCCGACATGATGCGTTCTGCCAGTATAAAAGAGGTATTTCAATTCTATTTTTATTGCCGTATGAACAAGGACCTTGACGAGCTTGATATAAAGTATGTGGCACTCCAACTGCCGTATGGTGCTAATGTTATGCCATGGAGAATTGAAATTATAAACCTTGGCACTAAAGAGGTTATTAACTATGCACATAAATATAACATTGCGGTTCAGTATTGGACATGTAACGATGCTGAAAATGCCATATATCTCACAGAAAACGGAGCAGACGCAATTATGACAGACAAGCCTGACATGATTTATGAAACAATTTATAATCCATAATTATAACGATAAGAATAAAAAATTAATGACCGTCCTTTCGGACGGTCATTTTTGTTATGGCATTATAATTCCGCCGTTTGGTGAAACAGTTTGACCTGTAACATATTTTGCTGTAACAAGATATTCAAGACAATGTGAGATATCATCAACCTCACCAATTTCACCGAGAGGGATTGCCAATTTTAAAATATTTACGGCCTCTTGGTCGGCCTCACGGAGCATATCTGTCCAAATCATTCCAGGTGCTATGCAGTTAACACGAACTTGCGCAACCCCGAATTCAACAGCGAGTGCCCTTGTCAATCCGATTACCCCTGCCTTTGATGCACAGTAGTCGGCCTGCTCAGAAACACCCATAATTCCGCCGATTGAGGATACATTTACAATACAGCCCGATTTTGCTTTCACCATATAAGGCAGAACCAAATGTGAGCAGTGCAAAAAACTTAGCAAGTTGACATTTATCAAATTAGTATATTGTTCAGGTTTTATGGTCAAAAAGCTCAAATTATTGTCAATGCCTGCGTTGTTGACCAAGACATCAATTCTTTCGCCAAACTTTTCAACGCAAGTATCAACAATTTTTTTGCATGATTTATAATCTGAAACATCACCCTGAACTGCAATTCCCTTTACGCCGTATTCGCTTTCTATTTCATTAATTAAGTCAACCGTAATAGCCTTACTGCCGTTGCTTACAAAATTCACGATAACATTGTAACCCATTTCGGCAAGCTTAATAACCATACCTCTGCCAAGGCCTCTTGAACCGCCTGTGACAATAGCATTTTTTGACATGACAACACCTCAAATTCAGATTTATTAGTATGATATCCAATATGTTATCGTATATAATGTTTTTGTAACGGTAATTTTATCAAGCCTAAACGATTTGTTGTTTTTTCAAATTAAATTAACAAGATTATTGACAAATTAATACATAAAACAAAAGCCGGAAATAAGCACTTTTAGCTTATCTCCGGCTTAAAAAACAAGTTGTCAATAGAAAAACTTGCAGTTTCTTATAACCGTGCTGTTGTCACTCAAAAGCTCATCTAAGCGCTTTGAAAGCTCTTCAACAGAAACATCCTTTTTCAGTATAATCTGAATAAATCCGCCTCCGCCTGCACCGCATATCATTTTGCCATCTATGAGGGGATTGCATGCCTTAAAAATTTCTTCAATATATGGGGTGGTGAAGTCTTTATTCATTTTACACGTCAGCTCATACTGTAGTGTTAAGAGCTTTGCAAACTTATCAATGTTGCCCTCCTCAAGCTCTGTTATCATCATTTTGGGCAATTTTCTTATTTCTTCCAATGCTTTGAGAGCATCTGTGTCAGCGCCGATGTAACCTTCAACGACACTTCTTAGTATATCTCTTGCAAGTCGGTTTTGACCCGTGTTTATGAGAACAAAACGTCTTTGCAATTCGTTTTTTGTTTCTGCTGTCAATTCCAAAGTCTTTAAATTAAAATTCTTATCATACTTTTCGCTTGAGGTGAGTTTAATACCTCTTAGATAACCGCCCGCCTGGTCTTGCCAGCCACCGCCTGTGGTCATTAGCTGCTCTGCACATAAAGTTGCGTTTAAAAGCTTGTCCCTGTCATAATCAACCCCGAAAAAACGATACAATATAATTAAGCATGAGCAGGCAAGGATGCTGCTGATACCCAGACCACTTCCCTGTGCAACATTTTCCACCTTAGTAGTCAAGTGAAAACCACCGAATTTATCTGTAATTTTATCTAAATTTCCGCCTTTTTGGGGGATAATTCCGCAGGCAATTAGGCATGCTTTGCTCAATGCAAAAGGGTCGTCTGTGTTTGTGCATTTCTGAAGTTCTTCAATATCTTTGAAAACTTGAATAGCCTTTACATCCAAGTTTTCAAGCACAATGTGTTTTTCATTGATGCTTTTTATTTCAGTTTTGACTGGAAACTTATCGTCTAAAAGGATTGCGGCATTAAGGACTCCTCCACCATTTTCGTAGCTGTAAGGCGGTGTATCCGTCCATGTGCCACCCCAATTCACCCTTACAGGTAACTCGTTTTTAGCGTACGGCACCATCTTTTCTTTTGAGAAATCGCTATGCTGTGTATAGACACCAATTAACCATTCGCGCAATTCACTCAAGTATTCTTTTCGCAGCTTGTTTGATAGATTGTTATTGCACAGTTCAGAGCAATAATATAAAACCCTGATTTTCAGAGCCTTATCAGCGCCGCTTGCAAGCTCAATCAGTTTTTCAATAATACTGTTTGATAGAACCTTACCAAAGCTCGCTTTTAATTCGTTTACGGGGGAACGACTTTTGATTGATTCAATAATTTTTAATGCCGTGACCTCGTTATAAATGCACACCTTTTTATTAAGCATTGAATCCAAATCCGCCTGTTGAGCACTTGAGGAAAAGCTGAGCTCTAAGGGGTGTTGCAACGGATTGCCATTAATAACACTGTCATGTAGCGCAAGGGCGCAGTCAAGAGCCTTTTGTGGCGTTTCACCTTTGCAGAATAAACGGGCATTCCAAAGGTCGCGTTTTTGATTGGCCTCCCAAATGTCATTTTCGTTGAGCCGAAGCTGTTTTATAACTGTTTCAAAGGGTAACCCCAAAAAAGAACAACCATCTTCAAAGGTAAGCTTCGGATTGTCGTTTACCCCGAGTATTCGTGCAACATATTTACCGTCACACAGTTTAAAACCGTCAACAATCACCCCTGGTGGAATAACTCTGTCTTGTGCGGAAACACCGTAAAGAATGGAATTTTTGCCGACTTTAGTGTTGCCCATTAAACGGGAGTCGATAACATATGAATTGTTTCCCACACAAACATTCGAGTCTATAAAAGAGTTGTTGACTGTAATGTTTTCAAAGCTGCAATTTGTGTTGATAAGACGGTGCCAGCCTAAGGGTTTGAAGTTGTCAATGTTAGAACAAAATATTTTATGAATCTCGTTCAAGGTCCCAAAATGCAGAAATTCAGAGTGACTAATAAGATTCACTTTAAGATTAAACTGATTTATTGCATTCCAAATCATTTTTCTGCAACTCATCAATTCATCTGAAAAATCTTTTTCAGGAGTCTCTTTCAAATAATCTTCAAAAACTGCATTGCAAGCGAGAGGATATATAATATCGGCATAAAAAGAAAGACAAACCTTATCGTTGACGAATTTGTTAAATTTAGCAGTTGAAACATTGCCTTTTGTTTCAATCAGCCCAAACAGGTTTTCTAAAATCTTTTCGCCAAGCCAAATGCTGCCCGTGTCAAGCTTTACCATGCCTTGCTTGTCAACAGCGCATTCTCTTTTTAAAATATCAGGTGCTTTCTTGTGCAAGAACTTCTCTAAATTATTATTGCAATCAGTTAAAAACACGCCATGGTTTTTGCCAACATCATCACTCCCGTTTACAGATAAAGCTACTGCGTCACATTCGAGAAAATTGAGTTTTTCGGGGTCAAACATAACGAGTATGTCACCACTTATGATAAGCATACCCGAATTAATTTTTTCAGGAACACAAGAGAGGCTTTCTATTAGCTCGTCAAATAAAGTCGCACTTGTGCCGTTGTCAAGATTTTTTTGAAAGGGCATAAACAGCTTGCCCCCAACTGAATAAGTTGGAACCCGCTTGCTGTCGCCACCGCTGTGAATAACAAGGATTTTATTGTGCTTAAAAAACTCACTGTCACCAGAAACACTACGAACATACCTCAAGGCGTTAAATGTTGCACCGCCCGAGCCGACTCTTTTATCTTCAGGGTCAGAGATAACTCCCCAATGAGTAGATTTAGATATACAGCTATGTTTAAGCCTCTTTTCTAGTTGCCGTTTGTACGCATTTGCCTGGTTTTTATTGGAGGCCGTTAATATGACATAGTCCCAACTTGCCAGTTGATTAGAAACAATATTAGGGGAAATATCAGAATAATGATTGCTTTTCACAGGCAAAACCTCCAGTGTCCATAATGGGATTTAATAACTTTAATTATAACAAAATACAACAAATGTTTCAACATACACTTTAATTGATGAAAAATACTTTTGCATTTTGTTATAGACAAACTTGAAAACAAATACTCATAGTGTTATAATTC
>DASRNM010000002.1:0-7622 GCA_035647435.1 Clostridia bacterium | reverse complement strand
AATTTAGACTATACTATGTTTTAGTTGGATAACATACAATAAGGAGTGATTAGATTCTTGAATAAAAAGAAAATCGCAACATTTTTACCATATATTTTAATTCCGCTATTTATAATTCTTGGTGCAACCTATTTTGCAAATAACCACACGCAGGATAAAACAGAATACTATGAAATCATCCAGTTTTTTGACAGCGGTGAAGTTACGGGCTATACACTGAATTTGAGCAGTGGCGAGTTAAAGTATACCCTTGAGGATAAAAAGGAAGTAAAAACCTTTAATGTTCCGAGCGTGAATATGTTCCTTGAAGATATTCAAGAAAATGTTAGGGAGCATAACAGAAGCAATCCAGATGATTTAATTGAAGACAAATATATAACTGGCTCAGGTAGCGCATGGCTGATGAACATTGTTCCATCTTTGCTGCTGGGCGTTCTTGTGGTTGTTTTGTTGTTGTTTATGTTCAAACGAATGAACCAGACAATGTCAAATGAAACCAATAGGACATTAAGCTTTGGCAAGGCAAAGGTTAAGCAGGCAAAGGATGAAGCACGTAAAACTACATTTGCTGACGTCGCAGGTGCAGATGAAGAAAAAGAAGAGCTTGGCGAAATTGTTGATTACCTTAAGGATAGTTCAAAATTCACTATTTTGGGTGCGAGAATCCCCAAAGGTGTTCTGCTTGTAGGGCCTCCCGGAACAGGTAAAACCTTGTTGGCAAGGGCCGTTGCAGGCGAGGCAAATGCACCGTTTTTCTCAATTTCCGGTTCGGATTTCGTTGAAATGTATGTAGGCGTTGGCGCTTCTCGTGTTCGAGACCTTTTTGACCAGGCAAAAAAGAATTCTCCATCCATCATCTTTATAGATGAAATTGACGCAGTTGGTCGCCATCGTGGCGCAGGCATGGGCGGTGGACATGACGAAAGAGAGCAGACACTTAACCAGTTGCTCGTTGAAATGGACGGCTTTGGAGCAAATGAAGGCGTAATAATTATTGCCGCTACGAATAGACCTGACATTCTCGACCCTGCACTTCTCAGACCTGGTAGGTTTGATAGACAGATTACAGTAGGCGCTCCTGACACAAAGGGTAGAGAAGAAATTCTCTATGTCCATGCTAAAGGTAAGCCACTTGCTCCTGATGTTGATTTAAGTGTTATTGCAAGGTCAACAACAGGATTCACCGGTGCTGATTTAGAGAATCTTCTCAACGAGGCGGCTTTGCTTGCGGCAAGAAGAGACAGAAAAGCCATCACGATGGAGGAAATTGAAGAAGCGACCATAAAAGTAGTTATGGGCACTGAAAAAAAATCTCGTAAAATTAATGATAAAGAAAAAAGGCTTACCGCATACCATGAGGGCGGTCATGCCGTTGCTACCTATTATCTTGAGGATAAGGACCCTGTTCATCAGATTTCAATTATCCCCAGAGGTCTTGCGGGTGGATACACTATGTCAATGCCTAAGGAGGACAGAAGCTTTGCAACAAAAAATGATATGCTTGACAACATTGTTGTCCTTATGGGAGGAAGAGTTGCAGAAGCGGTTGTTTTGGGTGATATTTCGACAGGTGCATCCAATGACATAGAGAGAGCAACTGAAATGGCAAGAAATATGGTTACGAAGTATGGTATGAGTGATATTTTAGGCCCAATTTCGTACAGCTCTGGTAGCGATGAGGTCTTTTTGGGCAAAGATTTTTCACACACTCGCAGATATTCCGAGAGCATTGCATCCGAAATTGATGACGAGGTCAATAAAATTATCAGGGACTCATACGATAGGACATATGAGATTATTACAAATCACCTAGATAAGCTTCATGTTGTTGCAAGAAGATTGCTCAAGGATGAAAAAATTGACGGTGAAGTGTTCAAACAAATTATGGATGAAAATTATGTTGAGCAACCAGATGAATTTCAATCTGACGAAAGTGTTAAAGAAAAAGAAGAAGCAATCGAGACAAATCAGGTAGAGGAAAAAGAAGAGCCAAATGAAGGAAGCGAGAACAATAGTTAGGACTAATTATTATATAATGGAGAGGGTGGAGGAATGAAGAAAAATATTACAAGGATACTGTTTGGTATCACAGCATTGGGAATAGGTGCCTTTCTTTTAGGAGCAGCCTTCAACTTATGGGAGCTTAGAACTTTTGATGGTTGGTGGACTTTGTTCATGATTGTCCCTGCCATAGGAAGCATGATTTCAACAGGGATTACTTTTTGGAATTCGTTGCTGTTGGGAGCAGGAGTATGGCTGTTTGTTTTTGAACAGAATATACTTTCTGAAAGACAGTTCAGAATCATCGGCCTTTCAGTACTGTTTTTAGCATTCGGTGCATGGCTTGTAATTAGCTCATTTAAGAATAATAAAAAAAGCAATGGTCACAATGTAGACTATAGTCATGATCATAGCTTTAACTCTGAAACTAAATCAGACAGACAATATAAACAAACAAACGACGGGAATAGTAAAAAATTCAAGAATGCCAATTTTGACACCTCAAGAAGTCCCGATTATTTTGCACTTTTTAGTAGCGGTGAACATATAAATTGTTCACCCGACCTTGTGGGGGGCAGTGCGACCGCTGTGTTCGGTGGTCTTAGTATTGATTTGACAGGTGTTAATATTAGTAAAAATGTTTATTTTCAAACTAACGCAATTTTTGGCGGAGTAGATATTTATGTTCCGACAGGCATGAGAGTGGAAGTGAACGGAATGGCGATTTTTGGTGGTTGCGATAATTTAGCACCATCAATTTATGATGAAAATTTGCCTATACTTACTATTAAATATTTTGCTATTTTCGGCGGTGTAGATGTTAAAGTAAAATAAGGGTGATTTTAAAAATGGCAAAAAAAACTAAATACGGTAACCATAGCATTGTTAAACTCGAAGGTGCTGACAGAGTACGAAAACGCCCAGCAGTAATTTTCGGCTCAGATGGCATAGGAGGTTGTCAACACTCTGTTTTTGAAATTATTTCAAACTCGATTGATGAAGCAAGAGAGGGTCACGGAGACAAGGTTATTGTTACAAGATATATTGATAATTCTTTTGAAGTTCAAGATTTCGGGAGAGGTATTCCTGTTGACTTTAACAAGAAAGAAAATTGTTACAATTGGGAGCTCGTTTTTTGCGAGCTTTATGCAGGTGGAAAGTATGACACCAACAGCGGCAGCGGAAGCTATGAGTTTTCACTCGGCTTGAATGGCCTTGGGCTTTGTGCCACTCAATATGCTTCTGAATATATGGAGGCTGAAATTCACACAGGTGGTTATAAATACAACATAAACTTTAAACACGGCAAACCTGACGGAAAGTTAAAAAAAGAACCATATACCAAAAATGATACAGGCTCTTTAATCAAATGGAAGCCGGATTTGCAGGTTTTTACCGAAATTGATGTACCCGAATCATACTTTCATGACATATTAAAGCGTCAATCAATAATTAATGCTGGAGTTAGATTTATATTCAAAAATCAGACGAGCGAGCAAAACTTTGAAACCTTTGAGTTTTTTTATGAAAACGGTATAGAGGACTATGTTAAAGAAATTGCAGGTGACAAAGCACTAACAGATGTGCAACTGTGGAGTGACGAAAGACTTGGCCGTGACAGAGCCGATCAAAAAGATTATAAACTTAAAATCAATGCAGCTTTGTGTTTTTCCAATAAGAATCAACTCAAAGAGTTTTACCACAATTCGAGTTGGCTTGAGTACGGTGGCTCACCTGAAAAGGCCGTGAGGAGTGCTTTTGTTTCTGAAATTGATGCGTATCTCAAGCAAAGCGGTAAATACGTTAAAAGTGATCCGAGAATCAGTTTTCAAGACATTGAAGATTGTTTAATACTGGTTATATCATCTTTTTCAACTCAAACTTCGTATGAAAATCAGACTAAAAAGTCAATAACTAATAGATTTATTCAAGAGGCAATGACAGATTTTTTACGCCGTCAACTTGAGATTTATTTCATCGAAAATAAAACAGAGGCGGATAAAATAAGCGATCAGGTGCTTGTCAACATGAGAAGCCGTGTTAAAGCGGAAAGCACACGACAGAATTTGAAAAAAACATTACAGAGTTCAAATGATATGACAAACAGAGTGCAGAAGTTTGTCGATTGCCGAAGCAAAGATATTAGCAAACGAGAAATTTTTATTGTTGAGGGTGATTCAGCTCTCGGAGCGTGTAAACAGGCAAGGGATTCTAACTTTCAAGCGATTATACCTGTTAGGGGCAAAATTCTGAACTGCTTGAAATCAGAATATAACAGAATCTTTAAGAATGATATCATAACGGACTTAATAAAGGTTTTGGGTTGCGGTGTAGAGGTTAAAAGCAAGGTGTCAAAGGGCTTGTCGTCCTTTAACATGGATTTGTTGCGTTGGGATAAAGTCATTATCTGTACTGATGCCGATGTTGACGGTTTTCAGATTAGAACATTGATTTTAACAATGATTTATAGATTGATGCCGACTCTTATTGAAGAAGGCAAAGTATATATAGCCGAATCGCCGTTATACGAAATAACCTATAAAAATGACGTGTGGTTTGCATACAACGAAACGGAAAAAGCTAAAGTTGTAAAAGAGCTTGGCGATGTTAAATATACACTTCAACGCTCAAAAGGTCTCGGCGAAAATGATGCCGGGATGATGTGGCAGACAACAATGTGCCCTGAGTCAAGAAGATTGATTAAGGTTGCCGCTACCGATGCAAAAGAAACCTCTGATATGTTTGATTTGCTTTTGGGCGATAATTTAGCGGGACGAAAGGAATTCATTGCAACGAGTGGACACCTTTATATTGAAATGGCGGATGTATCATAAAAAGGCAAGGAGAAAGAAATGGCAGGCAAAAAAAGCAAAAAAAATCAAAAGAACCTGCAAAAGGGCATAAATGAAAATGCTCATATTTTAGGTGCTGGTGAAGTTGTTTGTCAGCCGATAACACAAACACTCGAAAAGAACTACATGCCCTATGCTATGAGCGTTATTATGTCAAGGGCGATACCGGAAATAGACGGATTTAAACCGTCGCACAGAAAAATTCTTTTTACAATGTATAAAATGGGGCTTTTAAGTGGTACGAGGTCAAAGTCAGCAAACATAGTTGGCCGCACGATGCAGTTAAATCCTCACGGTGATAACGCAATTTATGAAACAATGGTTAGGCTTTCGAGAGGCTATGAAGCGTTGTTGCACCCTTATGTTGATTCAAAGGGTAACTTCGGTAAGTCGTATTCAAAAGATATGCAATGGGCGGCTTCCCGTTACACTGAGGCTAAGCTTGAAGCGATAAGCGCCGAGCTTTTCAGAGATATTGAAAAGGATACAGTTGATTTTGTAGATAACTACGACAACACAATGAAGGAGCCGACACTTTTGCCGGTAACTTATCCGTCAATACTTGTAAATGCAAACACAGGCATTGCTGTTGGAATGGCAAGCTCAATTTGCTCTTTTAATCTGACTGAGGTGTGCCAAACTACGATATCACTTATCAAAGACCCCGAGCACAATGTTGCTGATACTTTAAAAGCACCCGATTTTATAGGTGGGGCACAGATACTTTATGACCGTGAAATAATGGAGGAAGTTTTCAGAAGAGGACGCGGTGGAATAAAAGTTCGTGCAAAATATAGCTATGACAAGTCAAGCAACTGCATAGATGTTACTGAAATTCCTCCAACAACAACTACAGAGGCGATTATTGATAAAATAATTGATAGAGTAAAAGCTGGTACTATCAAAGAAATAAGCGATATACGGGACGAAATCGATAAAAGCGGACTAAAAATAACTATCGACCTCAAAAGGGGAATAGATCCCGATAAGCTTATGCAAAAACTTTTCAGACTTACATCACTTGAGGATACTTTTTCATGCAACTTCAATGTTTTGATTGCAGGCAATCCCAGAGTTCTCGGAGTTAAAGAGTTGCTAACAGAGTGGATATCATTCAGAACAGAGTGTGTTAAAAGACGAGTCTTTTATGATTTGACAAAGGCAAAGGAAAGGCTTCATCTATTAAAAGGTCTTGCAAAGATTTTGCTTGATATTGACAAGGCAATAGCTATAATTAGAGGCACTCAAGAAGAAAGTGAAGTTGTGCCAAACCTGATGATTGGTTTTAAAATAGATCGGATGCAGGCAGAATTTGTAGCTGAGATCAAATTGAGGCATTTAAACAAGGAGTATATATTAAAACGGACTCAAGATATTGAAAAGCTCAGAAAAAGTGTTGCTGATATGGATGATATTTTATCATCCAAAAATAGAATTAAAAAAATAATTATTAATGAACTCAATGATGTTATTAAAAAATACGGCAAACCACGCTGCAGTGAAATTATATTCACTTCCGAAATTGAGGATATAGAGTTAGAGCCGGAAATACCTGATTATCAAGTTAATCTATTCTTCACCAAAGAGGGTTACTTTAAAAAAATCACTCCGATATCGTTAAGAATGAGCGGAGAGCAAAACCTCAAAGACGGTGACGAAATTCAGCAAATCGTTGAATCGACCAATACAAAAGAATTGCTATTCTTTACAGATAAATGTCAGGTTTACAAAACTTTTGCTTATGAATTTGACGACACTAAATCAAGTGTTCTTGGTAATTTTGTTGCATCAAAGCTTGAAATGGATCAAGATGAAAATGCAATAAACATGACAGTTACCGGTGATTACAGCGGCTATGTTCTGTTCTTATTTGAAAACGGTAAGGTTGCAAAGGTTGAGTTGAGCTCATATAAAACAAAAACAAACCGCAAAAAACTAGTTAAAGCATACACGGATAAGATGCCGATAGCCGCAATCAGACATATTGAAAAAGACTGCGAGCTTGTTATAGAGTCAAGTGCAGGCAGGCTGTTGCTAATCAACACAGGTGCAATATCTCCTAAATCCACAAAGGATACTGTTGGCGTCTCTGTTATGAGACTAAAAAAGGGACAGCGAGTGACCGCAGTTAGGGATTATATAAAGGGAGAGTTTAAAAAGCCTTACAGATACAAAACAAAAAATTTGCCAGCGTTAGGCGCATTTTTGAGTGAAGAAGACGCAGGCGAGCAATTATCCCTAGATAAAATAGAATAAACCGTTTACGCAAGGCTTCCCTGCATAAACGGCCGCGGTGATAAGCCTGCAAACGCATTAAAAACTCTTGGCTAATTATCCCCGCTGAATATAGCATATCCTTGTTCTTAACTTCAATACAAGGAAATATCTGTCTAAATCAGCAAACAAAAAACTTGCATTTGTTCTTTGTTTATGATAAACTACGCTAGTACAAAGTTTAATCGGAGGGTTGTTTATGCAGTTGCATGAAATTATTTTAGGTGTTCTTCTTATATTATGTTCAATAGCCATCGTTATTGTTGTGCTACTTCAAGAGAGCCGTACAGCGGGTCTTTCAGGTGCCATAGCAGGCGGTGCGGATACATTCTTAGGTAAAAACAAAGGTAGAACTGCCGAGCAGAAGTTGATTAAAATAACAAAAGTTTTTGCTATTTCGTTCTTTGTTTTAACTCTTACATCAACATTGTTGTTATTGTTTCTCAATTAAATCACTAGCGCAAAACCCCGCTTAAGCGGGGTTAATTTTTTATA
>DASRNM010000001.1:0-7624 GCA_035647435.1 Clostridia bacterium | reverse complement strand
TGCTTGTCCAGGTCTTCATCGTTGAAAAGCACGAAACATTCTGCTTGAAGAGACTGATCTCTTCCGGCACGCCCCGATTCCTGAACATAGTTTTCAAGAGAATCCGAAATATCGTAATGAACAAGAAGCCCAACATCTTTTTTATCAACCCCCATACCAAAAGCGGAGGTCGCGACGATGACTTTGATCTCGTTGCGAATGAAGGCTTCCTGATTGGTGATTTTATCGGTCGAATCCATTTTTCCATTGAACGGTTTTGCGGGAAAGCCGTCACTTGTTAGTTTTTCGGCTAGTTTAAAAGT
Organism: Clostridia bacterium; assembly: GCA_035647435.1. Classification (GTDB taxonomy): domain Bacteria; phylum Bacillota; class Clostridia; order Oscillospirales; family Acutalibacteraceae; genus JAAZFZ01. Next base: position 7,322 of record DASRNM010000001.1, on the reverse strand, counting down.
TCTTCGTGTCCTTGATACATACACAATAGTTGGGCAATCTTTTTGTTCAATCAAAGTGCGAAGTGTATTGTATTTTTCATCTTCCGTTTCTTTGTACAGAACAGCATAGCGCAAATTCTCTCTTGTGGCGGTCGTCGTATATAACTGAATTTCAAGGTTCAGTTTTTTCTTAAAATAGTCTCGTATGTCACTGATAACTTTTTGCTTTGCCGTTGCCGTAAAGCAGGAAACCGGGATGCCTGTTTTTAATCCCTTTTTCTTCTGAAGTTTACGAATAAAGTCGCCGATATACAGGTAGTCTACACGGAAATCTTGCCCCCAAGCGGAAAAACAGTGGGCTTCATCGATGACGAATCTTACGACATTGCGGGAAAGCAATAAACGCTCAATAGTCTTTGAACGGAGCTGTTCCGGGGCAATATAGAGCATTGTCGCCATTCCATTTTCCACGCGGGCAAGCGATTCCGAACGTTCAATCGGACTGAGCATTCCGTTTACTGTAACAGCGTCAACGATGCCTTGCTCTTCAAGATTGTCGACCTGATCTTTCATCAGGGATTGCAAGGGAGAAATCACAACAGTCAAGCCATGCACTGCCTCGCCGGCCATGAGAGCGGGCAGTTGAAATGTAATTGATTTTCCACCCCCTGTCGGAAAAACAGCAAGCAGCGACTTCCCCTGAACTGCCGCTTGCGCTGCTTTTTCCTGAAGGGGCTCCCCATTATAGGTGCGGAAGCTGTCATATCCAAAAATGCGCTTTAACTCTATATTTACATTAAGTTTGTTATTGCAGTAAAGGCATCCCTCGGCACATGGCGTATTGCGTATAAACTTAATCATATTTTCTGTTTTGGGATAATTTTTCAGTACCCAGGGAGGAGTGATCGAATGATGATCATCCGTGTAGATCAAGGCAAGGGTGTACGCCAGTTCAACAGGATAGCTACGAATTAGAGTTGAAATATTGACATTTGCACACAGTTTTCCCTCGAATACTGATTTTAACATAGGTTCTGAAATTGGATACGGTTTGTAGCCGGCATATTTTAAAAAACCCTGAAACTCCCGGAGCGGGAACAACAGGGCGCAATAAATTTGTTTAATTTCGGTTTGTAAAGCCTCAAAGGCATTTATCTCGTCATAAAAAAGCTCCATGGCTTTTATAGAATCGTTCAAGGGGTTATTCAACTCATCTGTCTGAAGCTTATCATCTTTCAGAAGAGCGTGGTAAGGCTTGCGCGGAAACAACAATGGTGACAGTGGAAGTGTGTCGATTGGGAACGGAATCGGTTCTTCTCCAAAGATATTGCTGATGTATTCTAAATCATGAGCAATAATATTGTGCCCGCAGATAAAATCACATTTAGAAACGAACTCAACGAAACCTCTGGTAGACGCAGAATGAAACTGGGTATGGTTCGCCTTCACTGCGCCGAGGTCCAGAATACGACCATTCTCAGTACTTATCTCGCTGTCAATAAAGACGATCGAACTCATGCTGAAACCCCTTTCGTCGTGCCATCCTGTGCTCTCCTAATCTTTTTAGCAAGAAGGTCATTTTTGAAATTTCCTTACAGGCAGGACAACGTTAATCGTTCCCATAGTCAGGACGCTCTATATTAAACGTCCTCCTCATACTTACTAATGACATACCTACTAATACTTTCTAACTCAGGAAATAAACGAGTAGGTGTATAATTCATATTGTTTAAATAATTTAGCATCTCTTCTCTTCCCTTGTTGTCTAAGATAATTGAAAAAGAATTCGACTTTTCATGTAGATCTTTTTCGGCGTCATCATTCTCGATGGATATTGGTATTGAAAATAATCCTTGTTGAGCAATAAGCCTATCGTTGGTCATTGGAGGGTCAAAAAATAACAAGCCGTTTTCATGATATTCACAATCTTCGACAATTCTGAGTTCAGCAACAGCAGCTTTCCGAAAACTTAGGTGCTCGGCAAACTCTCTGGGATTCTGAATCATGTCTAAGAAGGCTTTATACTGGAGAATGAATTCCGGACCGCTCTCGAGCTCGTCCCATGTTTTTCCAAAATAGATTCTGTTAATAACAGTGTTTTCTGAAAGGTCAGTATAGTAAATTTTATATGAATTGTCATTCGGTGACGAGTTGCTGTAAATTGCAAAAAACAAGGCAACGAAAGGATCTCTTGTCCAATCGATTAATCTTGTAGGTACTCCGTAATGTTGTGCACATGCGACATAATCCAGAACATCATAATTAACAGTGAAATATGGTTTTCCTAATCTATAAAAATCATGAAGCATCTGAAACTCGAATTTGGAATAATCTCGTGCTTTTTGGTTTTGGTTATATACCCTTTGAAGTTTTGGCTTGTTTTCATCATTTCTGCTGATTCCTCTAAAGACAAGATTAACATTGCGGCGTTCTCTTACGAGCTCATTCATTAGTGTCGGCACCGTTGTATATTTTTCTTTAAAAAGTTTTTCCATATATTTCACACCTTTTTGGCTAATTGTGTCGACACAGGTAACCATTCTGCGTTTCATGTGGCGCTTCTTCTAGAAACACACTTTTATAGTTACTATTTTAAGGTATGTGAGCATCAAAGTCAATTTAGCGATTTGGTAAGTATGTGTCAAGTAAACGTGGGCAAAAATATTTCAGCACTCAAAACTGATAAGATTGATAAAATTGTCCGCCACCCTTGACAGTCTGATTTTAAAATGCCAATAAGTGTTTGCCGACGGTGAAAAACTCAAAAATACACGGTTTTTCTCAAGTCGACAGTCCGATTGTAGCATTTTAAAATCAGCCGGTAAAGGGCAAGCCGCTTTGGCGGTGGCTAGCTTTGCCTCGGGCTCAAAATCTAAAAATACACAACATTAGAATTTAAGATCCGAAAACGGTTTGATTTTAAAGAGTCCCTTTGCCCAGGGTAGGTTCGGAATTGGGGCTGATGCATATCCATTGTAACCACTACCCACGGAACACAACGATTTTGCTGCCGTCAAAGGGCTCTTTATCTCTTGAGAATATGTTTCTCCTAGCACTATCGGTGTAATATTTGCTATGGTTTCGTTCAAACATTTGCTTGCCTTGAGCGTCAGAAGTTTTGCGAGGTTGTTGCCCCCTTTGATACTCCAGTTTGCCCGCCGGCCTTTCATTCGGTTCCCGATTATCGTGAAAATATTGCTTTCCATTGTTCCCATGTTTCTGTATTCTAAACCTTCTTTGGCTTCCGGGATGTCAAGGCCTCTGCGGTTGTAGCAAACAAGTCCCTCTTTGTTGTTTGTAAAATATTTTAGTAATTGTTCAAGATCTTCTTGCTGCTTCATATCCTCAACGCTGTTTCGCACTGCTTCAATGTACTCAAGCATTCCTTCGGTATCCTCGCTGTATAGAAATTCGAAAATTTGAGTTCGTATTTCTTCATCCTGCACATATTCCCGTATCGCTTTGTTTCTGTGAAAAGGATCCAGCTGATAAAACGCATTTTCGCCCTTTATGCTTCGCTTTATCCACTTCGCTCCATCGCCGTTAAGAACGCGCATTAATATCTCGTCAACGTTGTACTTTTCTGCTATGGCTCCTTCTTTCCTGACACAGAATTTATCTGCCTTTTCAATACTCGCAACGGCTACTTTGTTTGACAGTTCGTATCGATTTTTCCCGGTTTTCTCGCAACCTTCATAGGCAATGGCCACTTTCATTTCCGCTTTTTTGCCGTTTTCTTTTCTATCCTTACCCTGTAGATTCAGGTACACGCCATCTTGTTCCTCAAACAAGACCTTTGTTTCAAGTTTCCCCTTACCGGCGCTTCGCTCTGCAGCTTTAGCATTTTGCAGTTCGCGGTTGTCCAACTTTCTTCCCAATGCCTGCACTACGTTCCACACGCCCGTCTGACTGACCCTTTGTCCTGTCAGCTCGCTGATCATTTCGGAGGTTCCTCGATATGTTGCTTTACATATGCTTTCGGCTATTTTTTCAGCTAAAAGCCCGCTAATATTGCCGATCTTCTCTTTTCCCATTGCTTCATCAAGCAGATACACGGAGCTTCTTACTCCCTCTTCTGAAACAAATTGGTATATGTTCCGGATATACTCCACTTCACCCATAACTGTTTTCAATACGGTTTTTCTTTTCCCTTTATGCCGATACTTTTTCCGATCTCTTTCTTTTTCTAAGTGCTTATCAAAGCCTTCGAGGTATTCTCTGTATACTTCACAACCTATTCTGCAAACTTCTTTGAAGATTTCTTCTTCTATTTTCTTGATTTTTCCCTTGCTTTCGGTTAAACTCATCTTGCATACTCCTTCTGGTGGAAATGGTTTTTTGCAATCTCATTTTACCAGGTTTGTATGCAGAGGGGTAGCTTTTTGGCTATTCCTCTTTATTTTTGCCTACGATAATTTTACACTAAGTTGGAGCATGTATCAGCCCGCAAATTGCAACCCCAATAAAAATCTACTCCGCCCTCACGAATTGCAGAGCAGAAAAAACTCAGGTAGTCTACATTGGGGCTAATTAAATCATCGGAAAAGTATATCCCGTCGAGTTGGTATGTGTCGACCAGATACCTGATTTCGCTGAGGATATGGTCCATCGGGCGAGCCCGCCATGTTCTTTTTGAAAAGCATGGGCTATAGCAATAGGTACATTGGCCGGGGCAACCTTTGGATGAATAAACGTGCAGCGTCCTTTTACAGCTGACATTCCTAATGAAATATTTGCTCGGGTCTACAAACAAAGTCCCAATCAATAATAGGGAAGTCGGCAAGGTCTGCGAACTCTCTGGGTCTGGTAAAAAAAACTTCGCCGTTTTTCTTGTAAGCAAGACCATCGATAGCCGCAATCGGCTTTTTATGTTCATACGCATCTACCAATTCCAGCATAACAAATTCACCGTCTCCGATAGCAACGCAATCAACAGATTCCTCCTGCAGGACGATTTCAGAAACCAAAGATGGTATTTGACCGCCCCAGACAACAGGAAGATTACGCTGTTTAACCGCTTTAGAAATTTTTATCGCATCCCTGAAGCTGCCAAAGGTCAGCGAGGATATTCCCACAACATCAGGTGAGAATTCGTTAAGTCGTTTTTTGATGCTTCCCCTTTCGACAGTCCTGTCATAAATCTGCACCTCATGTCCGTGTTCTTTCAAGACAGTGGCGATTGACAACAAGCCAAGAGGAATAACAGTTTTTTGCATCACATAATAAGAACCTGCATTGATTAATAATACCTTCATTGTTATTCCCTCCAACGCTGTGTCTGTATTCGCTGTGCAACCTATGCATCCTACTTTGCCGGCCATACAAGTAGCCTGAAGACTTAAATATCTCAAACCATAGGTGTCGGAAATATGGAATATCTTGATTACATTTTGCCTACTTTTTCTTTAAACCATATTTCTTGCGAATTTTAGGAAACATTGTCGCGTAAAATACGACTTCTAAAAACTCTTTGGCCGACATTGCTATCAAGTAGAGTGATCTGAAACCACCTCTTTTTAAAACATCAAAGGTCTGGCTTACAGCTTTCCTCACATATACTCTGGTATGTGTGTCCTCATCAGGATATTTCCATAAAAAATTAATAAAGTAAAAGTAGGCAGATATCACCCGCAGTTCAAGGTCCGGGACCTTTGAGTAGTTTTTCCCGAACAAGTCCATCATCTTCATTTTTTCCCAATCCTTATATGATTGCGGCGCTTCAAGCTTCTTGCTTTCCAACAATTCTTCATACATTTCAGATTTTGGGATGGGCCCATAGAAGGACGGAAGAACAATATCAGATTTTAAGCTTTGCATATATTGAATCGTCTCTATCAGTTCCTCTTCCGTTTCATCAGGGAAGCTTATAATAAACGAGGTGGATGACACGATTCCAATTTCACGACAATATTCGATTGTTTGTTTTGCCTTGGTTAGGTTAAGGTATTTTTTAATTTTTTTCTGCCTTTCGTCCGAGCCGCTTTCAATACCGAAATATATCCATCTACACCCTGAGTCATACATCAACTGAAGATTCTCTTTGGAGCACATATCCGCACGAAATTCTCCACCCCAAATGAACTTGATTCCGCTCTCGATAATTTTGTTGCAAAAATCTGTCAAATACTTATTATTTGGGCTCAACAAATCATCCGCAAAGCAAACACCATCCATACCGCAGTTTTCAACAAGATATTTTATTTCGCTCAAATAGTACTCCGAAGGGCGTGGACGCCACACACATTGGGAAATATAAGGGTTATAGCAATATGTACATTGGCAAACACAACCTTTTGATGCGTATATATGCAGCATCTTTTTACAGCCCACATTTTCAACGAAATATTTTTTAGGGTCCACAAAACTGAAATCAATCACCGGTAAATCTGCTAAATCCGCGAATGCCCGGTCTTTGTTAATAACAACTTCACCCTTGTCAAGGTAGGCCAAACCATCAATATCTTGCATTGAGCGTTTTTCGGCAATTGCATTCATCAGCTCAAGAAAAGTTATTTCACCTTCACCCATAACAACAAAGTCAACAACGTCGCTTCCAAGAACGATTTCCGGTGTTAAAGAGGTTATAGGGCCTCCCCAAACAACGGGAATGTCTCTCTCCTTAATAAGTTTAGAAATTTTTATGGCGTCGGAAAAAGACTTAAACGCCGGAGCGGCAATTCCTGTAATGTCAGGTGAAAACGAGTCTAAGAGGTTTTCTATATTTCCATTCTCAACCGTCCGATCATGCAATTTAACAGTATGTCCGTTTTCTTTGAGGTATGTCGCAATGGACAAAAGCCCCAAAGGTATTGCTGATTTATGTTTAATGTGAAAAGACTCGGCGTTAATCAGTAAAACTTTCATTTAAACCACCCATTTAAAAGCATCAAATATCAAACTCATCTTAGTCAAAAGTTTTTTGCGTCTAATCCGTATTTTTTTAAAGTCTTCGGAAACATTTTGGCATAATAAAATATTTCTAAAAACTCTCCGGCTGACTTCACAACCAAAATCATCGAATATACTGTCCCCCATCGTAATGCCTCTATTGTCTGCATAAACGCTCTCTTAAACAACACCCTTGAAGATTTTCCTTGTTGAGGGTATTTCTTAAACAAATTTATCCAATAATAACTGGATAAAATTACTTTTAGGTCCTTATCGCTCAAGTTCGAAAGGTTGTCACTAAACCTGTCCATAATTCTAAATTTCGCTGCTTCTTTCCATGTCTGCGGGATTTGCCATCTTTTGTCTTTCATCAGACTCTCAGCTAATTCCGTCTTGGGAATGACACCACAATAATTCGGGAATTTTGCGTTGGCATCCAACTCACGCATATATTG